>JAQBUF010000109.1 GCA_027623995.1 Nitrospirota bacterium | reverse complement strand
GTGAATTGCGGTTTTTGGTTTGATCTCGTGGATGTGCTCAGGTTCTTTCACCGCGTCATAGACAGCGCGTATCGTGGCGCAAAAATCCGCGAGACGTTGTAGCACTCCTCAATCTCAATACTCTTTAACCCCCTTAATTCATTCAAAAATTTTCTTCGTGTCTTGTCGGCCTAACACGCGCATGATTTCCACATCGTGTCCATTGATTCGATAGTAAATAGAATGCACGCCACATACGCTCCGGTGATATCCGGCCTGAATATGATCTACAGCTGGGAACAGGTAGGGTTGTTCAGCCAAGAGAGAAAATCGCTGTTTGAGTAGCTCACGGTATCGATCCGACTGCGCGATTCCGAAATGTTCATCCCCATAGTCGGCAATCCCAAGCAAATCTTCTTCAGCCGATTGGGATAGGTGATACCTAGCCACGGCTAGAATTGCGGCCTTTTCTGGCTTTTTCCCATATTTCATCGACAGAGTTTTTGCTCATTCCGCTTTGCTCCCCTTTGATAAGGGCCGCACGAATGGCCTCAATTTCAGCGGGGGTTTCCTCCTCACGGATTTGACGCTCACGGATGAGTTCACGAACCACTTCGCTTTCGTTTCCAAAATGGCCGGAGGCAATTTGGGCCTTGATCCACTCGGCTTGCTTGTCCGTCACGGAAATACTTTTTTTCACCATTGGCATAGTCAGGTCCCCCATATGGCAGATGCGATAATGCTGCTTAGTAGTATAATATACCCCTGTTACTAGTGGCTAGTTTTTTTTGAAACAGCCATCATTTTCCGATGGACATGGTTTTTCAGAAAATTTTTAGGTCTCAGCCTCTCTGCCCCCTTCATTCATTGCGCCTAAACTGGGGTATAGAGTAAAACAAATCTTGGCGTAACCATAACTACTTGCATGGCTTAGTGTCCCTATTGGTGGAGGCATTTCATGAATAAATATTCTTGGCGCGAAATTTTCTGTCCACGGGAGGTCGAACTCAATTTATTAAAAGAAGCGTGGACAAAGGTCAGCAACCCTGATAAAAGCGAATCGCAAGTCGTGGCCCTACTCGCGGAAAGTGGGCTGGGTAAGACAAGAATCGCCCAAGAGTTTTTTAACTGGCTTTCGACCGAGGTGGACGGGGTTGAAGAGGCTGGTTATTGGCCGGATTTGTTGGGCCGCAAAGACGATAACCTGTTGGTCAATCCCGACTTAAAAGGATGCCGTCGAGAGAATGCCATGCCCTTTCTATGGTGGGGCATGCGGTGTCAAGACCCAGGAAAGAGAAATCAGCTCACCACCGATGTACTCACAGCGTACCTTCCTATTCTTGAGCCACATCTTGAGCCGTTATTGAAAGCGAAGCGTGCCTTGGAGCGGAGGAACAGGGTTGGTCAGGCCGCCACTGAATTGGCTACCACGGGTGCAGAGGCGGTACCTGTAATCGGACAAATCTTTACCTGAGCGAAGGCCGGTCGCACCGTATTGGACTATTTTCACACGCTTCTTGAGGCGGAAGAGGAATCCCAAAAAGAAATGGCTCTTGGCGATCGGCACGAGGTCTTAGCTGACCACCAGCGGCAATCCTTGGTTGACCAGCTCCTCACGTACTTTAGGAAAGTGATGAGTGGAAAATCAGAGCTTGGGCGGACCCCGGTCGTGATCTTCGTCGATGATGCGCAATGGGCCTCCGGGGACCCTGGGCTTCTGGATTTTCTCGATCGGCTGACAAGGGAAAGTCTTGCCAATCAGTGGCCGCTCCTTCTCATTCTGACATATTGGGAAAAGGAATGGCTTAGTGATGTCAAAGCCGAACTGCCAGCCGCAGCTAATATAATTAAAGATCGCCTCATAGCAAAATACCCTGAATGGCAACCACATCTTATTACCAAGGTGCCAGACTTAGCTCCAATGCTTCGTGGGGCCATGCCAGGTCTTATCCCAGAACAAATTTCCGTGTTGTTGGAAAAAGCCGATGGCAATCCTCGTTTGTTGGATGAAATCATTCTGTTCTTTCTTCGTCATCCTCGTTGGTTTGAAGGAAGAAACACTAATGCTCCACTTACCGAAGAAGGGTTGGCCCAATGTCCAAAGGGTAAATTTGAGTTGCATAAGCTAGTAGAGGATCGTTTTAAAAGTGGATCGGAGGAGATGCAACAAGCGGTAGCCCTGTCGAGTCTTCAGGGAACACGATTCATGCCTGCTTTGACTGAGACAGTCGCGGAAAAATTGAAAATGATGCGATCACGGCCTGGGTTGGAACAAGCGGAGGACGAACATCGTATCGTTAGGGGTGTGAGAGAACCTGCTGCTGAATTCGTCCAACGGGTGTTCCACGATGTTGCTCAAGAAGCTCTGCCAGATATGGTTGATCCACAAGAAGCGCAAAAAGTCGTACGGGAGGAAATTCGAAATAGGTTGGAAGATTTACAAGCTTGGAAGAACCTAGAGCCCCAGGAACAAGAACAAACACTTATTATCGCAGCCTCACTGTTAGCCGACCCAGAGGAGAATGTGGAAGGCCGAGCACTGGCCGCGAAAGCTTTGGTGGGCCTGGCCTCATTGGCAATCAGTCGATGGGATTTTCCTGTGGCATGGGCCTATGCCAAGAGATGGGTAGCGGCTGAGCGAGAAGGGTTATGGGATGCAGAGGTGTTGACAATACCCGAGGTGGATATCCTAAGGAATGTGGCTTGGTCCATGGGGCAACTAGCAGAAGCAGAGATATGGGCCAAGGATCTTTTTAAGCGTACTCAACAACTGGCGACCACCCTTGAGACGCCTGAGGCCCAACGGGATTTGTCGATCTCGTTTGACCGGGTGGGGGATGTGGCGAAGGTGCGCG
>JAQBUF010000064.1 GCA_027623995.1 Nitrospirota bacterium | reverse complement strand
ATACAGCATAAGAAGCATGTGCGTAAATCCCACTTGCCCCACGAGCAGGTGCAATACCGTGCTGAGAAGGGTGTGAAGGTCAAGGTGAGAGGCAATGGCGGATCCTGTTTGGTTGAGCGTGGTCAGTTTGTTGGCATGCTTGGTGATGGTGGCGACCTGAGCCGAAATGGCGTGTTCCCGGTCACGAATGGCTTGAGTCATGGTGTTAAAGGTCAGACTTAACTCACCAACTTCATCCTGGGTGGTGGGTGTCACTGAGACGGAAAAGTCGCCACCAGAGACCTTTCTGGCCACGTCTGCCAAACTTCGCAATGGATTGATGATGTGGTTAGCTAGCACGGCGGTAGCGAAAATACCCAAAACAATAATGAGCAGGGTAATCAGCACAATCTTTCCCACCATGTTGTTGAGTTGTTGAATCAACTTTTCATTGCTAATCCCAACTTGAACAATGCCATAGACGGGGTTTTTTGTTTGAGGCAATGTTGGGGATTCAAGATTATTTTCCTGTGCTTCCAACATCAAAGGACCAAGCGTGACAGCGGAAGAAGTCCGACCTCGAACGGCGAGCGCAAAGTCGTATAAAAGTTCATGCTGGTCGTTAAAGGGTAGACTCCACCATGAGGAGGGGATGTTGTGAGATTGGCCTAGTTTCGTACGGCTCATAAATGAAGTAATCAAAGGATCGAGTTCTGGCCTGGCTAACAAGGTTTGGGCAATTTCTGGATCCGGGAACACCTCATTCTCGGCCATTCGGGTTTGCCGTGCGGCTTGGAGGGTTCCCTTGCTCTTTGATATTAAGGGCATTCCTTGTGAATCACTCATGACCACATAGACCACTTCGCTAATTTTCATGGCCCCATCGGAAAACCGTTCCAGAGAAAGCCGGTCTTTGGCAATCAATGGGAACCGACTGTTATGGGCGAGGTTTTTGACGATCATCTGTCCAGTTTTTTGTAACACGTGCCCCATAAATTGAGCTTGTTCACTCACCACATACCAGCTAAGCCCCGAGCAGACGGCAATAATAATGACACTGATGAATACGATAAGTTTCGTTCGTAAGCTGATCATTCGAATCGTCGGTCGGTGGTGGTGGTGGATGTCATATTTCATACGCAGTGTCACGAGAAAAAACAGGGAGATTAATACACCTCCTCTGCATTTTTCAGCAGGTGTTGGGGAACGGTAATGCCGAGGTATTCGGCGATCTGCTTATTAATGGCGAGACTGACGTGTTCCGGAGGAAGAGATGCCCCTTGAGGAATTCGTTTTCCCTTAAGAATGTCGTTAGCCAGTTTCGCCACCTGCGTTCCCACCTTGGCATAATTGATATAGAGCCCGGCAAAAGCCCCGCTTCGAACCAGTCCAGAAGAAAATCCGATCACCGGAATCCTGGCTTCCAAGGTCGTACTCAAGAGAAATTCGAGAGAGTCTTCAGTGAGGACTGTGCTGTCAGGAATAAGCCACAACAGGTCAATGCTCGGCAGCAGGGTTCGCAACTTGTCAGGAACATCTTGAGGAGAAGAAACAGAGCTGCTCACGAATTGCAGCCCATGTTTTTTGGCCAGAGCTTTGGCCTGTTGAATGGTCTCGTCTGTTTTTGTGGGATCAAACAAGACCCCCACCCGTTGTACGTTAGGGATGAGCTGCTGGATCATGTCAAATTGGTGTTCGATGGGAATTCGCAATCCAATGCTGGTCATATTGTCGCCGGTCAAGTCGTATTTGGCTGGAGTCAACACCATGCAAGAGATGATGGGAATATCCAGAATTTCTAGTTTTGCGGCCAAGGCTGCTTTAAGGCCGATGGCCACGATGAGGCGGGCGGGGGACGCTCGGATTTTTCTGCCAAGTTTCCGACCATGGGAAAGATCGCCCTGGAGGTCATATTCCAACACGTCAAACTCGGGAGTAAGAATGTCTTGGAAGGCAGAGGCCGCCGCGTTATACGCGCCAACGTCGGCGGATTTCAGCACGACGATGTCTTGGCCCCAAGCGGCTTGCTGGGATTGGGTTCCCATTGGGCTGGCTAGTGTAAAAAGACAAACAAACCAGAAAGTCAAAATAATGAAGGGGAGAGCGGGGCTTATTCGAGGAGAGCAGCGCAAAAGGTCACCATGAATATCAGGCCGTAAAAATAATTCGATGATCTTCTTCGTGGCTGGCTATCACAAGACAATTAAAATTTCCATGGTCAAGAGTCAATTGTCCCGTGAGATGTGAGGAAGAGGGCAACTATTGTCAGAAATGTAAAGCCGTTATGTTGTGAGAAAAATAAGGAGTTCTGGGACGTGTGGGTCTTTCTCTGCTATTGCCCATCTCAGGCTTTGCAGGAGGGATGCATGACGCCTGGGAGTGATGTTGCCCCGGTTGCTCTGAGTGAAAAAATGGAGAGCCCCTTTCTTCAAAATAGAAGAAAAGGGAGGAAAGCCATTGGCCAAGCCAGGGCCGTTTTTCAAAAAAAAAGGCGGTTCAATTCTATACTTACCGGCGCTTGGCGCGTTTCGAAAAATCGATTTGTTGGAATGATGCCTCCAGGGGGGTTGATGGGAAATCATTGGAAGTGACACCAAACATTTCTGCGGTGAATCGTCGAATCGAACGTGCCTCGTCTGTCTCTCGAATCACTCGTTCCCCGTATTGGGGTTGCCATCCGCAATTCAGGCAACGCATTTCGAGTTTTTTGGACAGATCGATTTCTTGGACAACCATCCAACCGTGACATTTCAGGCAATGTTCCATTGACCCGGAAGGGGCTAATGCCACCGCAGGCCGTATTCGTATGCGAGTGGTGGGTTGATTTGCGGATCGTTTGTTCTGCTTTGCCTTCCCTAGCGAAGCGTTCACGCTCATGGAGCCTCCTTGTGTTTGTCTTGGCGCGTGTGAGTTTGATCTTTCGAACAACGGCCTCATGCCGTAATAGAGGTGTTCGTGTCTTTATAATCGAAAAATGTTCAAGGGGTCTGTGACGTATATCACAGTTTAGGAAGAAATTGTCCATGTTGGTAGGTGAATAATCCTAGTATATTAACCCTAATGTCAAGCTAGTAAATTCTGTCGAAGAAAGCTGACAAGAAACATGTTGTGCACAGTCAGGTTGGTAAAGCAATTCAGGTTTATTTTATAGAGGAACAGCAAAGATTATGCCACTAAAAAATTAAATGCTTGACGTAAACATAAAATTCATAACATGTTGTTTTGATAACTATATGTCATATGATGGCCATTGGAATTTTTTGTAAAGATATTCATGAAAGAGAAAGAAACTTGTATCGTTATAGATACAAGCCGTATCCATCAAGATACAGTGTGGGATGCAGTGTAAGGTTATTCTAGGAGATCATTGACACTAATCAGATCATCATGCGACCCGCATGAAGCCCTATGTATTTTTCTATCTTCAAGACAAAAGGCAATTAACTCATGGCCCCAAATACAGCCGCCATCAATGCCAATATATTTTTCCGTGATCAAAGCGCCAAGGGCTGACCAATGCCCAAAGACAATGGTTTCTGATCTCGGAGAAGCCGGAGGCAGGAGGTACCACGGCGAAAATCCTTCTGGAGCTTGGTGGGGTTCCCCTTTAAATCGTAGGTTGATCTTTCCATCAGAAGAACATACTCGTAGTCTTGTCAGCATATTAGTGGTGAAGCCTCGGCGTTCGTCTGCGGAAAAATCTGAACGCCATTCACAGGCCGTGCTTTGATAGAGCGCCGCGAGTGGGTCTTGATATTGATCAGAACGAAGAGCCACTTCGACATCCTTGGCTAATTCTTTCGCCTGATCGATGGACCACTGTGGAAGGAGCCCCGCATGAATCAGGACATACTCACGCTCTTGATGTAACAACGGTTGTTGTCTCAACCAAAAAATCAGCTCCTCGCAATCAGGTGCCTCAAGAATAGGACGAAGGGTATCTTTTTTTTGAAGAGAGGTAATGCCGGCGTGAACGGCAAGGAGATGAAGGTCGTGGTTGCCAATCACCGTCACGCAAGCAGGCCCAAGGTTTTTGGCCAACCTCAGCACTCCAAGAGAATCTGGTCCACGATTCACTAAATCGCCAACCAAGCAGAGGCGATCCACGTCGGGATTGAAGGAGATCTGATGCAAAAGTTTTTGGAAAGAGGCGAGGCATCCCTGGATGTCGCCGATGGCGTAGGTGGCCATTGAATTGCTCGTCTCCCTGGAGAATGCAATGAGTGTTGAACATAGCGTGAACCTTCGGGGCGTGCAACGGTCTAGGGTGTTGAGGGTGGTCTTGACCGTCCTTGATGCTGACGATAGGATCGATCCCACAAATTTTTGAAAATTTATAGCCCCAAAGGAACCAATACGATATGGAACGACGACTTGAGGCAGAGGTGATGGATGGGGAGGAGCAAGTACGCGCCTATGCCCAGGCCGATTTTTCCCAAGAAAACCAAGAGTTCGTCGATCAGTTTTTGGATAATTTCCCAGACCTCCGGGAAGGGTCGCTTCTCGACCTTGGGTGTGGGCCGGCGGATATTCCTATTCGATTAGCCAGGGCTTGCCCCTCATTGAGTATTATTGCCTTGGACGCCTCGGCCCCGATGATTGCCATGGCTCGGGCTGCCGTCGATGAAGCGAAACTTGGTGATCGTATTCGTTTGGTGTGTGAGAAATTTCAGGATTTTCAGCTTCCAGAGCCGGTGGATGCCATTATTTCAAATAGCTTAGTGCATCATTTACCCAACCCCTATAAATTTTGGTATGCCCTGAAACATTTGGCCAAACCAGGAGCCCCGGTTTTCGTCATGGATTTACTTCGGCCGGAAACGACCGAGGAAGCTCACGCGCTGGTTGATCAGTATGCGGCGAATGAGCCAGAGCAACTTCGTCGAGATTTTTATAATTCGTTGCTGGCGGCGTTTACCGAAGATGAAGTCGCCGCCTGCTTAGCTGAAATGAACCACAGTCGAATGCTCATCGATGTCCCCGATGACCGGCATTGGATTGTGACTGGGCGGGTGTTTTAACCCATGGAAGGAATTCCGTCGCTGGTCGTTCTCGTGAGCTCATCTCATCTATTTCACAAGCGACGAGCGACTAACAATTAGCGACGGACTATTCGTCGAGGCTCTTGACGGAATAGGGGGCAGCCGGATATGGTATCGCCCTGGTTGGGGGATCGTCTAGGGGCAAGACATTAGATTTTGGTTCTAAGAACCCAGGTTCGATTCCTGGTCCCCCAGCCATTTTTCTTCTGTGGTCTTTTCAATTGGTTGAGTCGATTCTCCTCCCTGTGGGTTTTTCCTGTCAGGTTCGTTCTCAGTTTGCCTTCCCGAACAAAAAAAGCCTTAGGGCATACGGCACCCCCAAGGCCTCCTTCTCGCGATCATTCTTTCTGAGGAAAAAACTCCCTTCTCTCAAAAACTCCTTCGAGTCCTTGCCTACATGCGAACACTGGCTCCATAAGCAGAAATATTTTTCCTCCTTGAGCAAATCCTCAAATCGCTTTATCGTGTAGGGATGGTCTTCTCCTCGCTTCCCACCCAGCAATCAATATCTCTTCCAGAATCTGATCCCATGGTGCATGGGTTGTTGATCTTGGCGTTTTTCGTGCATGCCATATTTATGAATCTGGTGGTGGGTGGAACCTTGGTCACGGTCATGACGGAGGCGATTGGGATTGCCTCTCGTCGTGCTCACTATCAACAGTTGGCGGGTACCTTGGCCAATTGGCTCCCTGGATTTTTAGGGGTCGCGGTGGTGTTAGGTGTCATGCCACTGGTGTTAGTCCATGTTCTCTATGGACCCTTATTTGCTCCCACCGTCAGTCTTCTTGGTGACCTCTGGATCATCGCATTTACGGCAGCAATGATGGGGTATGCCGGATTGTACGGGTATAGCCATTGGCGTGGGTCTCTCATGCATCGTCCAGGAATTCAGTTGGCACTGGGGACGGTCATTGTGGCCATGTTCCTTGGCGTGGCTTTTGTGTTTGTGACGGCCAGTGTACTCATGCTTCATCCCGAGCAATGGGCGAAGATACAGCAGGGAGGATTCTTGTCTGTACTCAGCCTTCCCTCGCTTCTCCCACGGTATGGGCATTTAGTCTTGGCAGCCGTCGCAGGCATGGGCATCTTTCTTGTGTGTTATGGACTCTTCCTGACGTGGAGCGGTCAAGCTTCAATAGGCGATGAGCCGACAGAGCGATATGCCACCTGGGTGACGCGGTATGGTGTAGCCTGGATGTTGACTGGAACGTTGCCTCAGATTGTGATGGGCCCCTGGTTATTATTGTCGCTTCCGGATGTTGTCCGTGCGGACTTGATTAGCGGCCAGAGTTTAGGATCCTTTGCGTTTTTCGTGGCCTTATCGGCGGCCCTATTAAGTCTGGTCTTGCTCAACGCAGCGTTGATGGTTCCGGATGTGAAGGGCTTGGCCATTGGTGGAACACTCAGTTTAGTGATCACCGTCTGTTTGATGGTGGTCGTGCGACATGCGGTGCGTGTGTCGTGGTTGTCACAGCATGACGATGCTGCGGCGCTTACTACGCAGGGCCAATGGGATGTGTTCTACATAGTGAGTACTGCTTTGTTGCTTGGTCTAGGGCTCACCGTCATGTTGGTACGAGCCTATAGGAAGAACCGGGCTAATCCTTGAGATCTCTCGTCACGAGGGACATTCAATAAACCTGAATAACTGGTGTCGATGGATATTCAACTGATCTTGGCTCTACTGTCCGGTGGTGTGGTTGGGATGATGCTCGGTGCCACTGGTGCTGGGGGGTCAATCTTAGCCATTCCGTTGCTGGTGTATCTTGTGGGGGTACCTGTTCAAGAAGCCACGCTTACCTCGTTAATGGTGGTCGGCTATTCCGCCTTATTTGGTGCATGGAGAAAAAGTCGAGATCATCATGTCAAAGGCAAAGCGGCCTTGGTATTCAGTGCAACTGGGTTGGTGGGGGCATGGTTTGGTGCTCGGGGGCATGCATTGATCGACGAGGGCACCATCCTTCTTCTGTTTGGATTTCTCATGGTGAGTGTCAGTGCCTGGTCTTTGTGCCGAAATCATCGGTCCGATGTGGTGCAGTCTGAGGGCTGTGCGACCAAGTTTTCCATGAAATGTCTCGGGCGAGCTCTGGGGATTGGGTTTGGCATTGGAATCCTGACGGGGTTTTTTGGTATCGGCGGGGGATTCCTCATTGTCCCAGCGCTCATTGGTGTTTTAGGGTTTCCACCGGTCATGGCCGTGGGAACATCCTTGCTGATTATTGCGCTCACCACGGTTGGAGGTATCATTGGTCATTTAGAAATGGCCGTCATCCAATGGGGAATGACGACCATTGTGATTACGGGAAGTTTCATCGGGATCCTGGTGGGAAGTTCCTTAAGTCACAAAGTTGATCAGTGCCGATTTACCAAAGTCTTTGGCGTGATGACCGGCGTCATTGGAACCTATATGATCGTGGAAAATTTCCGTCATGTGTTGCTGTAACGCATGAGGGCTCTGACCTAACATCTCACGTTTTCCTCCTTCCTTTTGAACAACGCCTTCCCCTTGGTCTGACGAGTGTTATCCATGAATCCTGTTGTCCCTCCTTTGGCATGGTGTTTCCGTATGGCCTTAAGGAGAAGACCGAGTAATCCGATAGAATGAACAGCATAAGTGCTCATTTGAGAATATATGGGCATAGGGAAGATTGGATTAAAGGAAAGGCGAGAAAGATGAAGAGCAAGCTCCAGGGTCAAGTGGGAATGACTATGATTGAAATGATCGGTGTCCTAGGCGTCGTTGCGGTGTTAGGGGCCATGATCATTCCTCGTGTGTTTGATGTGATTACCGAATCCAAAGTGGATGCGTTGGCCACAGCCATTCATACGTATGAAATCAGTGTCACGAAATATTATGCGGATATTGGTTCGGTGCTCCCGTTAAATGTCCAAGGCATTCCTCAGGTAGAAGGCACCGGTGATTCCGGAGTGGCCAACTCGCTTGCGGCTCGGTTGACACTGGGTTCGACAGATCCTCTCGTGTTGGGCACGAACCTCTGGCCAAAATTTCAAGGCCCGTATTTGGAGAAATTTAATTCAGCCCTGCCCCCAGAAATTGGTGCCCAAATGTATCTTCCCACCACTGTGCCTGTGGCCATCAATGCGCCGGTGACCTCGGCGAATATGGGGTGGGATTTGAAGGGAGACGATGGCAACAGTGATGTGCCCACAGATGCCAAGGTCGCATTTTTTAAACTACAGGGCATTGGGGAAGAAGATTTCCTCAAGCTGGATCAATTACTCGACCCCTTAATTGGGACGGATAATGCCGCCCGGAAAATTCGAGGTCGTGCCAAGTGGGACGCCGCCAACAATGGAACCTTGTTGTTTTATATGGCCCACCGCTAAAGAGCGTGAAGCGTATCTCGTATTTTGTGAAAAACAGTCGCTTGCTGCTGGTCGCTAGTATCTCGTAAAAACGGGTCGCTGGTTGCTCGTAAACTATCTCTTTCCCCTCGTCCCGTTTATCTTCGTGTCGTATCCCGTCTCACGGTTTCAAAGAACATTTCGGATCATACAGAATTCAGGGTTCTCCCTCTTCCGCTCCTTCCCGTGACCATTTTTCTTGTGTAGCTGCACGATCTCATCGTGCTCTCTTCGGGCATTGTCATCAGTCTGGAAAGCAAAAGAAGAGGCGGCATGAGATGCCGCAGCTACGAATTTCATGTCCCGTCCAAAGCCTAGGACTCGTGAACGTATAAAAATGGAGTGTATGAACGAAAAGTTATATTACTATAAGGGTCATAACGCTTGCTCAATTCTGGTACAGAAAGAACAAGACATACATAGCTGTTAAAAAACATCTCTCATGCCGGGGGTAAGAATGAAAACATGAAAAAGTTCTTACTAGAGGAAAAGGCTGAAAGCGAGGGACATACCGCAAGACCGGTAACTCTAGAAAGGGAGTTTTGAAAAACTACGCTGAAGATCCATAAGACTAGCCGCCCCAACAGGCTCAGCACTTATTGCCCAAACGAACGAACATATAGAAGCACATGCCAGGCTTCCTCTTCCGTTAAGACCAATGGCACAAACGAGGCCATGTCGGTTCCTGGACTGCCGTTTGTTAGAATCCAAAACAGTTCGCCATCTGTTCGTGTCGCTTGCCAGACTTTGTCTGTAAAGTTTCTAGGAAGTTTTCCTCGCAGGCCCGGAATGTTGCCCAAGCCTTTTCCATCTTTTCCATGACACATCACCCAAAAGGCTGTTCCATGAAAAATCTTTTTTTCCAACTTCAATGTACTCTAAAGTGCTGGGGAGTGGGATACGCCTAGGTTTTTGCTTCTTAGATTTGATGAGCCGGAATTCGAGGCTTTAAAACCTTAGGAAACGATCAACACGTCATTAGAACAGCCGCAGACTTCTTGTTCATTGGCCTGACCTCTTTTGCAAACCGGACACCAGAGGATGACCCCGTGATCGGGATCATCCTGCTTGGTTGCATTCACTAGCGATTGACCACCGCGATCCCATGCGGGTCAGCCGTTTCATTTCCATTGGCTTTGTTGGTAAGCGGAGCAATACCTACAACCTCACCACTCTTCCCCTCCTGTAGGACTTTCAACACCGCAACACCGGGCGTGGACCCTTTAGCATTGTTGACATCTTTATGATTGCCGGTCAGCGGAGAGGGGCCACGCAAATTGAGAAACGCATAGCTGCCATCCGGTGCAAAGTCAATCAAGTCAGGGGCTGGATCATCGCTATGCGGACCGACCATTTGAATGGTATTCACGCTGAGGTTTGAAACTGAATCGATCACTTCAATCATGTTTCCCGCTCGATCCACACTCCACAGGTAACGTCCAACGCCACCTAACCCGTGTGAATCTGAAAACTGCGTGTCCCGAGTGGAGACCAATTTCGCTTCGACTGTCCCCGGCAACTTGGAAAGATTGACTGCGTACACATCATACGCCAACGGGGCAACCGGCCATCCTCCACCAGAGTTTATGTACATCGTGTTGCCAACTTGGTACCCACCGCAACCTGCCGGGTGAACTTGAACATCCGTCAGGGTAGCTGTCACCTTCATCGGCGTATCCTTCACGTTGACGACCAACAATCCTCCACCACGCAACGTCACAAATGCGGAGGTACTGGTCTGTTCAGTGATGGGGCAGATTGGTGCATTATCCGGGCGTTCACCGCTTTCCAGAGCTCCTAAATCCAGGACATCTTTTTGGGGATCAAATGTAAACGTACCGGATTGATAGTTCGTCCAAATCCGGATCAGTTTCTTTTCCGGAATGTTAGCGGCAAGCGCCATCGACTGATCGGGGGTGGGCCAGGCCGCGTGCACATTCTTCCCGGTCGATACACAGGCGACGGGTTTCCTGGTAGCAGTGTCCATGACTAAAACATGGCCGGATAAAAACGAAAGGAGGGCATGCTTCTGATCTTTTGTGACAAAGATCATATGAGGACGTCGAACCGCTTTCTGGGTTGCCTTTTGGCAAAAGTCATTCACCTCCTTGCCCAGATCCATGGTAACAAGGGGTTGAGCTTTGGCGGGATCAGCGCCAAGTTTTTCCCCATCATAGATATACAAGAATCCACCCATTTCCTTGGCCGTATCCGATTGATCAGCGACCCACAGTTCATATGCGTGGCTTGAGGGTATCCCCCAGCCTACGGCACAACTTAAGATCATCCCTACAATACACGCGTTCCTCTTCATGCCGGCCTCCATTGGTTAATTGAAACCTACTCACATTTGAAGATCTGACTTGATACTTCAGGTGTTATCCTAAGGGCATGATCACTCACCAGGTTTCAGGAATCGGTTTAGTTCCCGCCATGCCCAAATGATCTGACATATAATACCACAAACCAGGCTTCATCTTCCGTCAATACTAAGGGAACAAACGAGGCCATGTCTGTCCCCGGACTGCCGTTTTTCAAAATCCAAAACAATTCGCCATCTTCTCTAGTAGCTTGCCAAGCCTTGTCTGTAAAGTTTCTGGGCAATTTGCCACGCAGGCCTGGAATATTTCCCAAGCCTTTTCCATTTTTTCCATGGCACGTTACGCAGAAGGCTTTTCCGTGAAAGATTTTTTCCCCAATTTCAATATTCTCTGGTGTACTGGGATATGGGTTCTGCCAAGTCTTCGCTTCTTCGATTTGATCAGCTGGAACTCGAGGCATTAGAACTTTAGGATCTGCCGCAACAACGAGATTGACACTTGCGAAAAACACCCAAATAACCGCAGTCACACACGCACCTCTCCTGACTGATTCCATGCCCTCTTCCTTTCCAGGTGAATGAAGGTGGACCCGGAACGGGTCCCCCATGACTCATTGTTGATTATTCAGGTTGCGGGAAGCTGTGACCTAAGGATTGCGGGAACGACACAGAGCCATCAGGGAAAGCTAGCCCTTTTTTCCAAAGATGGTAGATCACACCATCGGTTCCTGAGGCGACTTCGGCAATGGCTTTGACTTTTGCCGGATCATCAATATCTAAAATTTGGACACGTCCTGTCGCAATTTCGACTTTGTGATCGTGGAAATAGCGATGCCATTGAATGACTGGTAACGTACGGGCCAATTCCTTGGCCACGAAATATTCAACAGCCACGAGGGGGGCATTCGCCGCAGTAGATTCGAATAATAGGCATTGAAGAATTTTATCGGATATGCCTTTACAGTAGTGATGATAAGGACCACCGGGAGTACCATCTTCCATCATGTGAGGAGCTTGGACATGGAGATCATACCCAACAGCAGGGCTTCCTCCGCCCATATCATGCTTGGCATGAGAGGCACTTTGACTTGAGACCTTTGGAGGAGGGGAAGAAGCCCCACCGTGACCAAAATATTGAAGTTCCCCAAATGCCTGACCGGAAAACATCACCAGAATAAATGCACTGGCTACGCTGAGCACTCGACCTGTATGTAACATCACAACCTCCTTTTGAGTATGAATGAGAGAAAAAATATTGATAAAACCAACAGCCTCTCCTGTTGAAAAATTATACGCTTCCACTTTCCCGTTACGAAACGCTTTCTCTTCTGACAACCTATGACCGCTTCAAAGGACCTTTTACCCTGTTGAACGGCAGCTTAGCCAAGATCGTACCCATCAAACAAGAATCCGTATACCCGGCATGAAACAGGCCCGCTCCCACCCCAGCGGGAATCACCAAAAACCATGGATTGACGGCCACCCCAAGAATGACGCCGAGAACAATCAATGCCCCCGCCACCATCCGCACCTGACCTTCAAGAGAAATTGCTCGTTCCCCTTGGACGATTGGATGCCCGGCGGCCTTCCATGCAGTAATCCCACCTTCCAGGAGATGGAAATGATGCGGTTGCTGTAATTGATCAAAAACGAGCTTGATCCGATTTTGAGTTCGGCACATCAACACAATCGGCCTCTCCTCACTCTTCACTTTCAGCTCTGAGAGATGGCTTGGGATGTCGGCCAATGGCACATTGATGGCACCAGGCACATGCACTTCTCCAAATTCCGCTGGAGTGCGGACATCAATAACCTGAAAGTCTATTCTGACTTTTCCGTCTTGCAGAATGTCCTGGGCTCGCACCCATGGATAGACTTTTTCTTCAACTGCGCTTTCCACCATCATGTCCTCCTCTCAATACCCCTAAACTTTACAGGCCGTTTGAGACGACACACTATGCCGTCCCCATGTTTTTTCCCATGCTTCATAGCCGCCAATGAGGTCGATCGCCTCAGTCTTTCTTATTTTCTCCAATAGACTTGCCGCGATGGAAGAGCGATACCCGCTCGCACAATGCACCACCAGCTTCTGATCGGTGGGAACTTCATGAAGCCGCTCCACCAAATGAGGAAGTGGGATGTTCACGCTATGATCGATATGTCCCTCATTCCATTCTCGTTCAGTCCGAACGTCCAGCACCCTAGGGGGATGAGTCGTGCAAAGCTCTGCGGCCAACGCCGCTGCTGTCATCCGAGGAGTTTCCCTTATGAGTTCAGAACGCGCGGCCACCGCCAGCATCCCACGTTCCAAATACCCGACCACATGATCAAACCCGATTCGACCAAGCCTCATCATGGCCTCTTCCTCCTGGCCAGGGCCTGTAATCAGGACAATGGGAATTTTTTGATCAAGAATAATTCCCGCCCACGTGGCAAACTTGCCATTCAACCCAATATTGAGACTACCAGCCAAATGCCCTTCAGCATAGGATTTAGGATCACGCACATCCACGACTTGGGCCCCGCCGGCTTGATGCAACAGCACATCATCAAGCGAAAGGGGCTTAAGGCTTCGGTGCAAGGCATCCGTAAGGGTGGCATGTTCTTTCTTGTTCAACTTGGCATCAAACCCAAAGTATGAAGGAGCCTCGGGTTGTCCTTTTGTGATCATGCCGACAAATTCCTCTTGGCTCATGGGCTGCAGGGCATAATTCTCTGATCGCTGTGCGCCAATGCTGGAAACAGTTTCCGCACTAAGATTTCGCCCACACATGGACCCAGCTCCATGAGCGGGATAGACCAACGTATCATCGGGAAGCCTTAATAATTTTTCGTGGAGAGAGTGATACAGCATACCTGCCAATTCTTGTGCGCTCATACCTGCGGAAGCCATAAGGTCTGGCCGTCCGACATCCCCAATGAAGAGCGTATCTCCCGTCAGCACGGCTTTGGGCTTGGATTGGCTTTTGGCAAGATCGTACACCACAAGAGATATGCCTTCCGGTGTGTGGCCTGGTGTCTCTAATGCCTGTATTCGCACGTGGCCAAATTCCACAATGCAGCCATCCTTCAATGCCATAAATGGAAAGGTTGCCTGCGCTTTGGCTCCCAAACAAATTTGGGCTCCAGTGCGTTCGCGGAGCTCAATATGACCGGCCACAAAGTCCGCGTGAAAATGCGTAAGAAACACATACTTGATCTGCCACCCCTGCGTATCGGCTTCGTCCAGGTATTGCTGGATGTCCCGTTGGGGATCGACCACTGCGGCAATTTTTGCGTCTTCATCCGCCACCATATACGACGCATGGGCTAGGCATCCGAGGTAGAATTGCTTGAAAATCATGTTGGCACCTCCATTTAGGAAATAGTTCCTAAATGTTTAGTAAGCAAACGGAGTGCCACAATTCACTTTCAGATAAAAAACAGATAAACCTATACATTTCAAATATTTATAAATTGTTCTTGTCGAACAGAGAATCTGGAAGGATGACACTGTTAATGGATTGACGTTAACGCGTTAAGTTAACATGTTAACAAAAAGGGATGGGGATATTAGGAATCGATACCGAGCTTATTGAGTTTTTTCCAGAGGGTGACTCGACTCATACCTAAGAGTTTGGCCGCCTGGGTTTTACTCCCACTGGCTCGGCCTAGTGCCTCAACAATACCACGACGTTCTTCGATCTGTTCTGGAGTCAAAGACAATACGGAGGAACTGGAATTGGAGACTGGTTGATGGGTCCGTAACTCAGGGGGCAAATCGAGAATCGTCAACACATCCTCTGACACTGTCACAAACGCATGCTCCACCGCGTTTTTCAATTCTCGAATATTTCCTGGCCAAGGATGGTTCATGAGATGCTGCATCGCATCCTTGGCAATATCCGTGATGGGATGGCGATGGGTCCTGGATCCTTCGGAAATAAAGTGGTGGACCAGTAAGGGAATATCTTCGCGTCGTTCTCTCAGGGGAGGCAGGATAATTTCAAATACCCGAATCCGGTAATAAAAGTCTTCCCGCATGGCTCCGGTCGCCAACAGGGTTTTAAAATCTCTATTGGTGGCAGTGATAAGCCGCACATCCACCTTCATGGCTTTGTCATCCCCGACTCGACGAATCTCACCTTCCTGTAACACACGAAGAAGTTTTAATTGCAGGAGTTGGCTTGTATCTCCAATTTCATCGAGAAACAGCGTTCCACCATCCGCAGCTTGAAACACTCCGACTTTGTCACGAACCGCTCCGGTAAACGCCCCTTTGACATGCCCAAACAGTTCGCTTTCCAAGAGAGTTTCGGGAATGGCGGAACAATTGATCGCAAAAAACGGACGATCGCTTCTGGCACTTAACGCATGGATGGCTCGCGCGGCCAATTCTTTCCCCGTGCCTGATTCCCCTGTGAGCAGCACGGTCACGTCACCTTGGGCTGCCAATCGCAGTCGGCGAAAGACTTCCTGCATGATCGAACTCTTCCCAACCATTTTGTGAAACGCATCGCGCGACCGCGTTTGTTCTTCGAGCACTTGAATTTTTTCATTGGCCAGCACGAACGACGTTAAATCGGCAAAGGTCCCCACGGCGCCAACCACGACGCCCTTGTCATCCCTCAACACCGACACGTTGCCGAACAAATACAATTCCCGCCCATCCTTACCCAACACCTTGCATTCTTGATTGCAGATGCCCCAAGGATAAGGAGAGGGATTGTCCAAAAATTCGGTCAGCTTGCTAAACCCTTTGCAGTTTTGTCCTTCCAAAAGATGACAGGAATTCCCGACAGTATCCTCACTCGTATATCCGGTAATCCGTGACGCACCCACGCTCCACGCCACAATCGTCCCTTTCGCATCAACGGTAAACACCCCATCGGCGATGGCATCAATCATGGTGCTCAGAAGATGGGGATTTTTTCGAAAATCTAATTCCATATGCCTACCCTATCAGTCTATTTAAGCACACCATACCGCCAATGTTCTCGAAATTCCGCTAGGCCATTTTTTCCCAACACAAATTGCTCAATAAAGTCTTAAGATCCCAAACCCAATTCCCGAAAAAGCAATCAGTTTCCATTTCTATTTTTCATACACCATTCTAGAGACCTTCTATGCTGGCCTCAACCAAGAAACGTCCCCACCAACAGGAAACTCCAACATGGATGGGGAGCAGCTCAAGCGCTCGTTTGTGGCTCAGCTTTTGGCCACAACATGAACCAGCCATCCACCGACTCAAACTCACAAATCTGAAGATCCACCCCTTTGGCCTTCAATTCCCAACCGATCGAGAATTAGCACCAGGCACACCAGTGGAACTCCGGATTTTGCTGCCCCCAATGACCGCCATTGCCCTCAAAGGCTCGGTGACGATTACAGAAGCCTCTCTCAATAAATTCTTGACATCGATTCGTTTCACCATGATTCGAGACAGCGATCGAAAGCGATTAGCGGATTTCACTGCTCACCGTCGTATGGTTCGCCTACGAGCTCGATGCTCCCCAGCCAATGACGCCACGGCTACCGCCGCTGGCATATCGTAGACCACACCACCAACCAGAATTTCCTACACTGTTCCAGATTTCGTTTCTGAAGGGGAAAAGAGACGTGGCCTCAAAAGCCCTCTTGCCACATGATCATTGAGCAAGAATGACTCTTGAGGCCAGCCAGAAGAATATTACGAGTTGGAGGCGAGCAAAGATTGAAACGCTGGATCGGTTTCCACCAAGCCTTTTAATGTATCGTTTTCCAGCATGTAGGCCCAGGACCGATTGCTTGCCCCTGGAATCTTCTGGTACCACTGACGAGCTTCAGTTAACAACCTAAGCATCGCGTCATTATCCCGCTTGGGACGAAAGGCCAGGCTATAGGCCTTGGCATAGCTTGCGGAGAATTTTACTAATGGCTCACTCGTGAGGTTAAACGCTTCATCGGCTTCTTCATAACCCCGGAGAATATCCGGATCATCAAAATGACGATTCCAGGCCACCTTACTAATCCGAGACCAAGCAATGGCCATGAGAACTTTGGCTCGAAGCTGCGTCTGATCGCTCGGCACTTCTGCAAGCAATTGCTGAGGGGACATGATCGCCGTTTCTTGATCATTGGTCCATCGATACGCAGAAGTGAGCTTCAGTCGAGTTTCAAAGTCCCCGGGTTGCAAGTCGGCCAAGGTTTCCATCACGGGAATGAGGCCATACAAATAATCCGCTGGGGTTGGCTCAGATTTGCCACCCATCTCCATGTGCAAGGAAAGATCCATGCGATCCGTTTGAGACTGCACCGTCCAATACAATTCATTAAATCCCTGATACAGTAAATCACTTGGGACATCCACACCATGCTTGCGTGCCGCATAAGCTAATAGGCCTTGATAGTACTCATGCGTAATGGCTTCCAAGGCAGGCACATGTGACGGATTCACGGCAAGCACCCGATTGAGCATCGTGATGCGTTCTCTTCGTGACTCAAGGCCCTTGGCCTGCGCCACGCCTTCCTCCAACATCTGTTGGGCTTCTTCCGGCTTCCAATACTCCGTGGTCTTTTGCACAAAACCACCGGCATCCATCACAAAAGGAATAGGCACGCCCATTGAAGACACCAAGGGGATATTCAACACCGCAGTATCTAAAGGAAAGCCATGTTGCTTCAAGCCTGAAAGGACGACCCACTTGACGGTCACGGCTTTGATCGGATGGATGGGCTTCTTATAGGGGACGATCCAATCCATTTCGCCTGGAGCATTCGCTGCCGGAGAAGTCATGGGATTTGGGTAGGAAATTCGTGTCCGCACAAACGAGGTAGGAACGGCAACCCCATGGTCTTTTCCTTGAATCTGAAATGAGGCATGAGGCAAGGGTCCGGCGCCAGCCATCTCCATGATAAATCCAGGCGCACCTGCCACAGCCCCAATTTGAGGCATCACAAAAAATGAGCCCGCACGTTGGCCTGCCTGAGTTTCGGCGATTTCAAATCGCTTGAAATCGGCAAAGTTTACGAGCTTGCCCACCCCAGGCCAGACTTCATCGAGAGCCCGGTCACGACTCTCAATCACTTCTGCATGCGCCTGAACCAATCGATCCCAACACCAGGAATACACTGGATCAGATTCCGCAGGAAAATTCCCTCCTACGACAGCCCCTGATTCCATCATCCTCAGCACACAGACAAAATCATTTTGAGCCACGGCAATGGGATCACTCGCCGCCACCGCTTGACTATACCGCTGCACCACTTGCTCTGCTGCCTGGGACATTTCAGGAGAGACACCCTGTGCCGCACGGGCTTGCCCTTGCATACCCAGCACCACCAAGGCTGTCACGAAAAACCCGACTCCTATCCCTACCATCCACCACAAAGGAAGCTGTTCTTTATATGGAACGGCTCTACTTCGGTTTCGAGAATTTCTCACACTGTACTTCATGGCCACTTCTCCTATGCTCATACTATTGAGATTGAAACGCTGATTCCCTTTAAGGGAATGTTGAAAAAAGCCGCCAGCGGCGTTCCCTGGCTTTGCCGAAATGGCTCGCACAGGCACAGTCGCCCTTTTGCCGTGCTCACGTACTGAGAGTACGCTCCGCGCGTCAAAAGGGCTGCGGCCTTGCTGGACGGACTTTTTTGAACATTCCCTCTCATTGACGAAACCTGCCTCATCTAAAGCTTTTATTGGCTATTGGCGTGAAATATTCAACAGGCCCTTTAACTCTAGCATATCCATTTATTCCTCCACCACGACGGTTCCATTCATCACATGACCGGGAAGGTCACAGAAAAATGGATACGAACCCACCTGCTTTGGAGAAAACGTCAGCTCGGCCTCCCCTTGAGATGGAATCAATACACGATGAAACCCCTGTCCATTGAACTGAGGGGCCCCATTCCCTTCAACCTGCACATTGGTGTGTGCTAATAAGTCGGTGGGAACAAAGGCATGCAACTCGACATCATCATTTTTTAACACCAAATGAATCTGCTCCCCCACCCGCAACCGGATCACATGAGGCAAAAATCGACGATTCTCAATATGCACCGTGATATGCCGAATA
>JAQBUF010000108.1 GCA_027623995.1 Nitrospirota bacterium | reverse complement strand
CCTTGAGTTGAGCCAGCAGTCTACCAACTGGTCAACGAATAATGAGGTGGTGCACTTATTATGTGAATTCAAGTAGGTATTGCTTGACCCATGTTTGCAGAAATCTTTCCTTATTGACCTTTCCCTATTCCCCGGTCGCCTTGAAGTCAATATTTACTTTAGGGCACCTCTAAAAACCGTCCCTTTCCGCGAGGGTAGCGTCAGCCGCGTGCTCACAGCCTTCGGCGCGCACAGACTTTGCGCTCTTCGCGCCGTGCGCCCTCATGTATTTGCCCATACACTCCGGTTTTTCGCGCACGGCTTTCTTGCCCTCACGAAAAGTTTCTGGTTTTTAGAGGTGCCCTTTAGATTTTCAACACTCAATATCTCAAAATATTATTGTCCCCGTAAGGAATTCATTCCTGACCGTTACTATGAGAATTGAATGTTGGAGGGGGGGCCGATGGTAAAAAATTTGGCCGTCACCTTTCTACTTTAAGGTGGCGGCCAAATTTTGAGGGTTCAGAGAGAATCGCTTATAACTGTTTTAATGCGTCCACTCGAGCTTCAATTGGTGGATGGGTAGAGAACATTTGCATGAAACTTCGTGTTTGTCCTGAAATTTTCATGGTGGCCAATGCATCTTCGGATTGGTACTGATATTGGACTTGATTGACCCATCGATCGATTGATTGAAGGGCTGAGATCATATGTTCTTTTCCGACAGTATTCGCGGCAAACTTATCTGCGGAAAATTCCCGGCGCCGTGACCACCAGCTGATGGGGATCATGGCGAGGAATGAAAGGGCCATTTGGATAACAAAGTACGCCATAAGGGCCATGCCCTCGCTTCGTTCAGCCAATAATCGGTAAATGAAGTTGGCAATGAGGTAGACAAAGGTGTTCATGAGTCCGGCTAAGACGGTCGTCGTAAACATATCACCGTTGTATACGTGCCCCATTTCGTGAGCTAAGACTGCCCGGATTTCATTTTGATTCAAATTTTGTAAAAGTCCAGTGGAGACGGCCACCATGGAATTATTCCTAGAGGGTCCTGTCGCAAAGGCATTAGGGTCTGGTGACTCATAAATATAGACCTCAGGCATCTTGACCTTGAGGCGTTCAGAAATTTTTTCAATTGTTTCAAATACGAGTACCTCTGCCTGTGTGCGGGGCTGGGTAATAGGGGAGGCGCCAACCATCCTCTTGGCAAGAAATTTTGACATGGCCAAACTGAGAAACGCCCCACCAAAACCAAAAAATGCGGCAAATAAGAGATTTGATCCTGAGACAACCCCACGGATGTCTATGCCAAAAAATGGCAATAGAACTTGAGAGAGAATGGTAAAAGTAATCGAAAGTGTGGCAATGATGAGAATATTGGACAGCAGCAGCAGGCCAATACCTTTAAGTTTTTTCATGTGGTTCCTCCTCTAAAACTTATCAACCTCGACAGCATCATCGGGTTTTTATCTGATTGTTGGCTATTTGATGGCCGTATCTCTATTTGGCAGTTTTGCCAAATTATGTCCTTGTATCGGCCTTACTTAGAACCTACCCCAAAAAAGTTCAATCAATTTTGTTAACTATTTGATATATAATACCATTTTTTTATGAGTCAAGCCTGGGGTTCAACTTCTTGATTAATATCTTAGCAGTATGATTTACCGTTTGTATAATTTTTCTTACTCCCCACTTTAACATGATTTCTGGCTACAGTGAGGTGTCATTCATATGGAACGTTTGGTTTCCCGTGGTTCTCGATCGCTGGTGAAAATTTTTGGTTTCTTTCTTAGCGGAGTTCTTTTCTTGCTGCCCCTTGCTCCAATTTCTGGGTTTGCTGATTCTGCTTCCCCAGAGGCGCTCATCCCTGGAGAGGATGGCGTACAACGGGTCACCATTATTATGGAAAGCTATTCTTTTTCTCCGAGTGATATCATTGTTCATGCCGACAAGCCAGTGTCCATTCGGTTGGAAAACCACTCGTTTCTCATCCCGCATAATTTTGTGATTGATAATCCTGTCATGGGCTTCCATCATGAAATGGATATCAGCGCTGGAGATGCCGTGAATTTTCAATTACTATTAACGACCCCTGGCACGTATACTTTTTATTGCGACAAGCAATTGCTCTTTTTTCCTAGTCATCGGAAAGAAGGGATGGAAGGCACGCTTGAAGTCCGGTAATCCCTCCTTATGATGCAAGAGCCCAACGAATCGTATCTTCTCCATGATGTCCTCAAGCAGGTGTCGCGGTCATTTTATCTTACGTTAGCCGTTTTGCCTTCCCGAGTCTCGAAACAGGTGGGCTTGGCTTATCTCTTTGCACGGGCCGCCGATACGATCGCAGATACTGGGCAGGTAGATCGAAGCGCGAGGGTGCTGTTTCTTCAACAATTTAAACTTCAGTTTATTAGAGACAGTTTAAATTGGGATGAAATTGGTTCAGTGCAGGCGATGATGGCTCCGCAACAGGGGCATCTCGGTGAACGAAAATTACTCGAAAATTTGGAAGCCTGTTTTCAAATGTATGAAAGGCTTGAACCAGAAGATCAAGAGGAGATCCGTCAAGTGCTTCCTACCCTCATTAGTGGCATGGAGATGGATCTCAATGTCTTTCCCGGTGAGTCGGAGGCTCAACTTCAAGCGCTCGGTACGATGGCGGATTTAGATACCTATACCTATCGGGTGGCGGGGTGTGTTGGAGAGTTTTGGACCAATCTTGCCTGGGCACATCTTCGAGGGATTCGTCGGAATTGGGATCGTGAACAAAAAATTCGAATTGGAATTCGGTATGGAAAAGGCCTGCAACTCACCAATATCTTAAAAGATCTTCCCAAGGATTTGCGGCGAGGACGCTGTTATATCCCCTTGGAAATGCTGGAAGCGGTGGGATTGGAACCCAGGGACCTCTTGGATAAAAAAAATATGTCGAGGTTTAGTC
>JAQBUF010000005.1 GCA_027623995.1 Nitrospirota bacterium | reverse complement strand
CGCTGGCGACTTTTTTCAACATTCCCGTCAGAGGAGCGCCGCTCCTCAAACACAGGTCAGACATTTCGAATGATTCGATCATTACAATCTTGTTCATCACCTGTTGGGACCGTCGTTGCTCTACTGAATTCAGTTTTTTCATTTCTTGTTTCTTATCTAGGTCTGGCCGCATTTTTTGATAATGCATAAAATCTTGGATCACCTTTTGAAGTTCGTCAAACGTTAACCGCTTTCGTTCCCTCAGCACTTTTTCTGTCACCCACAGAATGGATTCACCCGTGATTCGATCATATTGGTTAATGATGGATGCCCTCATCCCGAGTTCGAGTAACATTTCTCTTTCAGTTGTTTTGAATTTCTTTGCCGTCTGCTGCACTAACTCCCTATACCATTTTTGAAATGCATGTATCTTTCTGGTTTTCGCTTCACTTAACGTTCTGTCCCGTGTGTTGGCATAGCTTGACGCAATCGTTCCCATAAAGACTTCAGGAGCCATGATCGTGTCTTTTTCAAACAGATGAACGGGAAGTTCTCGCAACATATCCCTCATGCAATAAATCGCATCCCAGGTTCGGCCGTCTGGGACCTTGTGCGGGCCTCTTTTTGATTTCGCCTTTTCAAAGTAACTACACACCCCTCTAAATTTCTTCATCAGATCCTGTTGTTCTGTGAACAGGTATTCTCGATGGGATTCGTTGAATCCGATTTTATATAACAGATGCCGATACAGGTTGTGTTCAAATTCCTGATCAAACACCTTCAGCAATTTATGGCGTGTAAATTTTTGAATCGGGTTCTTCTTGCCTCTTATGAGAAAATCACTCAGTTGAATGAACGTTTGCACGATATATCTGGCCTTGCGTTTTTGTTCGGGAATCGTCGTGGACCACCGATCCGTGTCGTCATATCGGTACTCGTGGTGATACAGACCAAACTGCCTCACTGACCCATAGTCAATAATTCCGCCATCCATCAAAATATTGTCCCCGTCCCAATCTAACCAGACAAAGAGATAGTCAGATTCGAACCTGGCCGTGGCTTGAGCAAAACGCTTGGCGATGTATTCTGCGAGATATGCATAGCGTTTCTTTCGAGACACCTGTTTGGGCCAGTGACCATTCGACACCTGTCGCTCAATGAAATAGTCAACCGCCGTACGAAGTCCTTCAAGATCCCCCTGCTTGAGGTATCGAAAGAGATGTGAGGGTCGCAACAAGTTCGTTCCCGTTCGAACATTAATAGAGATGTCCTTGGGATATTCAATCACCGCCAAGGTTCTCTCCGTCGCGATCCCATTTCTGTGAAAGATTTCACTCAACAGGGCTGCTGAAATCCCATCCTTTAGATCTGAATACCCACACCCATAGGATACGGAGGGGTCGCCGGTTTTAAACAACTTCTTTTGAATGGCCGTCGCTGGGCTTAGGCATGTCGCCCCTGTCCCACAGCTTGTCACGTCCCAGGTCGTACCCCGATAGGAAATCTGGCCATTCCATATGCTTCGACCATCTCCAGAGGTGCGTCCGGTTTTGTCCGGGTGCTGCAATTGAAGATACCGGGTCGCCATGTACGTATTCGGTTTAATCGTCTTTTTGGGAATGGGGGTGTGATGAATCACATCATATTCATTGATGATTTGAATGCCGAACGTTTCAAGAACCGTTGCTGAAAGCTGTTGA
This sequence comes from Nitrospirota bacterium, assembly GCA_027623995.1. Classification (GTDB taxonomy): domain Bacteria; phylum Nitrospirota; class Nitrospiria; order Nitrospirales; family UBA8639; genus Nitronereus. Next base: position 76,217 of record JAQBUF010000005.1, on the reverse strand, counting down.
TTCATTTTCTGGGGGTGATCCCCAGCAATCAATCCCATCTCCTTCGCGAGGTCGTAGTTGAAATAGGCAAGCTTCCCCCCTTTCCGCAGGCGAACGGAGTATTGCACGGCCCCCTCTGGGACGGCTTTCTGAAAGTCATGCTTCCCATTGATCAGACGAAATCTGTCATAACGCCGAGGATCTTGCTTCCCTTGACGCGCGGGAGCTCGTTTGGGTTTTGACATTGGCTTCATTATCTTAGGAATCGGATATTTGATGAAATTAGTTTAATATTACCGTTAGAACATTTAGTTGATACAAAATCTACGAATACAAAATACTTACCGACGGAGCCTTTCATGAAATTGGTCTTGTATTCGGGTGGTCAAACCACCTCTAATCGTTTGATTCACCATGCCCTCTTTCAATTAGTGAACCCGAAACGAAACCAATCCATGACCTACATTCCCTTTTGCCAGGATCGGTCTGACCTCTTTTTTAAGAGGGCGATCAAACGGTACCAAGGAGTCGGTTTTAAAAAGTTTCACTGCCTTCCAGTGGATGGACCCTTTACACGTCAAGATCTCAACAAAGCCCTTGGCAGTGATGTAATTTATCTCGCGGGGGGAAACACGTTTTATTTCTTAAAACACTTGAGAAAAAGCGGATTGATTCCTCAATTGAAACAATTTGTCGAGAGAGGAGGAGTGCTCGCGGGTCTCAGTGCCGGGGCGATCATTCTCACCCCCCATATTGGAACAGCAGGTCCTCCCCTTCCGGAACCAGATGACAATGACGTGAAGTTAAAAAATCTACGGGCTCTGGGTCTGGTCCGTTTTGAGTTTTACCCCCATTACACCTCGACCCCTAACACCAACCGAGCCATCCTTCAGTACAGCCGAAACACCAAATACCCCATTTTCGCCTGCCCCGATGGTAGCGGCATCACGATCAATGAGAATCGCATGACCTTCATTGGGAAAGTTGTGATGTTTTCTGGGGGGAAGAAAGTCTGGTAAGAGAGGTGGCTTTGCACCTTGGAGCGAGTTCCCGAACCATCTAATTCGAAACGGTGGCGGAGGAAGGGCTGAGGGTATACACCGGAACTCTCTCCCAAAGACTTGCCCCCTCATCATGACATCCATTACAACATGTGCAGGGACGGTTCAGACCTTACTGGAATCATGATCAACACGAATTTTCACTTGTCTATTGACGAAGAAGGTCATCTACATGGATCACAACGCTACGCCTTCTGTTATAGAAGGGCCGCTTGAATTTCGAGATGTAGAAATTTCTCGTGAGCCTATTGAGCTTTATAAAATATTGAAATTCGAAAGTATGGTCGGCAGTGGAGGCGAAGCGAAGGCGGCGGTCGCTGCGGGGCAGGTCCTCCTCAATGGGAACGTCGAAACTCAAAAGCGAAAGAAAATCATGGCCGGTGATACGATCGAATTTGGCGAAGAGAAAATTCGCATTCAACTCTCACCAACGATTGGGCACGAGAATCATGAAACCCCAGGAACAGCAACATGACCAATAACGATTGCTTGCGTCGCATTCGCTACATTTTGGATTTGAACGATTCCAAAATGATTGATGTCTTTGCTCAGGCCAACCAGACCGTGACACGAGAAGAGGTGAGTGCGTGGTTAAAAAAAGATGATGATGCCGATTACATGGCCTGTCGTGACACCATGTTCGCCACGTTTCTGAATGGTTTGATTAACGATAGGCGTGGCAAAAAAGATGGCGCGCAGCCTGAGCCTGAAAAACGGCTGAGCAATAATATTATTTTCGTGAAACTAAAAATCGCGTTCAATTTACAAGCCGATGACATCTTGTCGATATTGGCCTTGGCTGATTTGAAAATTAGCAAACATGAGCTGAGTGCGTTTTTTCGCCGACCTGATCACAAACACTTTCGCACCTGCAAAGACCAAATCTTGCGGAATTTCTTGAAAGGCCTTCAGCTTCAGTATCGCCACGACATTGAGCCCGATGAACTATTTCAATAGAAACCCCTTGAAGGTTGGGGGTCAAATCTTTGGTTGACTCATAGTCCACCTCTCCCACGGGCCCTGTTGGGCTTCGTTTTTTCAATAAATCATTTCTCCAATCTTCCTCCTATAGTTATTTAACTTTTCAATAAGACACATGAAGACGACCCTTTTGCTAAATGGGAGAGGTACTATGTTGCATTTCTTGTGTAGCTGCACGATCTCACCAGCCTCCGCCGAAGCGGCTTCGCTCAGGCAGGTCGTGCCCTCTTCAGTTATTTTCATGGGCCGTAGAAGCAAAAGAAGAGGCGGCATGAGATGCCGCAGCTACAAATGTCATGTCCCGTTCAAAGCCCAGGACCGATGCTCGTACAAAAATGAAAGGTATGAACGATTTGTTGCTTTCTGCAGCAAGGAGCGAAGAGGCAGTGTCGCTTGATGCAGATGACTATGGGCAGCGATATGCGTTAGACTTTCCGTCAAGAGGACAAGTGGCCAGGCGACGATTCGCAGCCTGTAGATCATGAGAAGAGGAGAAGACTTCCCCCGGCTCGCAACCTGCTATATTCTTTAACATAGGGGCCCTATGATGAACTCAGAAATCCATGCATTAGATGTGGTGGCGTTAACAGAAGACATTCCAGAGCATGACTTACGTCGTGGACAGGTAGGGACTGTGGTCGAGACGCTGAGTTCAGACATGTTCGAAGTCGAGTTTATTGATAATGATGGCCGCACCTATGCGACCCTCCCATTAAAATCTCAACAGCTCTTAGTGCTCTATTATCAACCTGCTTAGCGATCCACGATTGCCCAAGGCAGGGCGTTTCATCTCTTTGAAAAAATGAGACCGATTTAATTTCGGGAAATGAAGAAGGGCTCAAAACCCTTTTCCATGATCGTTGGCAATATAAATTTTCCCCATCCAAATTTTTGTGAATTCCTCACGATATTAGATAGAGAGTCTTGTTTTTTTTGCATTGAACGAGACTCTACCCACTGCATAGCCATCCCCTTTCACAATTTTGTTAACTCCGTTCCCAAACAGGTCGATGCTGCCGTGACCGTGTGGCGGTACGATGGGTTCGGCTGACCTTTTCAATTTTTCGCCGCGTGAGGAAATTTTTGGTAAACCGGAAGAGGGTTTCGGGTGACTGGTAGGGAATGATGTTGACAGTGGGGTCTTGCATCAAGTTCTTGAGGTCTTGGGCTGGAGTATGTTCGCTGATCATAGCCGGGATGGAAAACCCGGCGCTGCCAGGCCGCCAATATTCAGAGCGAATGGGAAGCAGGTCGCTCCCAGGTAAAATTCTTATGCCTTGCTGTTTGGCGTGTATGAACTGCGCGGGGTACGGCAGAAATCTTGGCCGACCGCTGTTGTCCCCTAAAAAAAACTCCTCTGGCCTTTGCGACGGCAAAAACTACGACAGAATCTTTCCTCGTTCTCCCGACCACGTCGACATTCCCCACGGCACCATGGGGAGGCCTCCGCTATTTCGAATGGCTTCGACCGTGATAGCAAGGCTCGCCCCATCCGGGAACACTGTTTCGGTCATGAGTGCCGAGACTTCCAACTTCTCTCTTGTGACAATCTGCCGTCCTGCGACGAGCACGAGTTCGTCCCCACGATGCGATTGCAGAATGAGTGAGGATTTCTCCTCCGTACGACATACGGTCCACGCCTCCCAAGATCCATTTCGTATCGGCTCCCCTTTGTCAGCCATTTTGGCCAGCCAATCGAACCAATCGGCCCCCTGAGATTCGGATAACAGGAGCACCCCGCCAAACTCTGTGAGGTCCTGCTCATAGGCTTGCGCGGCAAAGTTCACACAAGCCGCATCAAAAAACTTGTGCAGTGGAAAGCAACCGTGAATATGGACGTACGGATCGACAAACGTGCGGATTTTATTCATGAGTGTTCGTTGGCTGTTCTGCTACAGGGTTTTTGGTTTACCTTAATCAACTCTTCGGCGTTGCCCCTCTCATTATTTAGGCATTACCACGTATCGATGCTACAGCCCTGGGTCAACTCCAATTTACGGGGATGTCTTACCCTGGCACAATTGCTTATCATCCCACACTCGGGCACAATCCTTTTCAACTTTTGTGGAAGTTACCTGCTACTAGGTGAAGGAGTTTCCCGACGATGTCTCAAATAGTTAATCGAATGATACGGGCAGCAAAACTCGATGCGCAGGTCTATGAAGAGGTGGAAGCCGACAAGAGTGCAATGCCCCAAGCCATGAGCGTGGTGGTGGTGTTATCGAGCGTCGCTGGTAGAATTGGATTCATGCAGGACACCGGATTCATGGGGTTGGTGGTCGGAGGGGTATTGTCCCTACTTGGTTGGTATATCTAGGCATTTTTGACTTACTTCATTGGTACAAAGCTTCTGCCAGAGCCCCAAACCTCTGCTGATGTTGGAGAGCTTCTTCGAACGATCGGTTTTTCGAGTGCTCCAGGCTTGATCCGTGTGTTTGGCCTCATCCCAGGGTTAGGCATTACGGTCAATCTGATAACTACCGTATGGATGCTCGTCGCCATAGTGATTGCCGTGCGCCAAGCCTTGGATTATCACAGCACCTACCGAGCCATTGGGGTGTGTCTGCTTGGATGGATTGCACAAGCGGTGATTATCGGCGCGATTCTTGCGATGACGGGTGGGATTCCTGAACCCATGCCAGACAACTAGCCTGATGTTGAAACAATTCACCGCACATGAGTCCTGAAGATTATATGCGCATGGCGATTGCCATGGCGCAGAAGGTCCCTCAGTATCCGTTCGGTGCGGTGATTGTTCGACGTGCCACCGGCGAAGTCCTTGCGCAAGGGTATAACCGTTCTGCAAACAATCCGACCATCCACGGCGAAATCGACGTCATCAATCGTTGTGCGGCCGACCATTCACCTCTCGATTGGACGGAACTCGATTTGTTTACAACGGCTGAACCCTGTCCCATGTGTCAGAGTGCGATCGAGTGGGCGGGAATTTCTACCGTCTACTTTGGGACGTCGATTCCATTTCTCCAACAACACGGATGGAATCAAATCGATATCCGTGCGGAAGAAGTATCTCGCCGTACCCCCTTTCGGCACACTACCATCATTGGTGGCGTTCTGGAGAGCGAATGCAATGCGTTATTCGAGGCCGCCCACGACAGTGCCTTTAAGCAATAAGTCCTTCTCGACCCGTTCCCTACAATTGCTTATAGTCCCTCACTCGGGCACAATCTTTTTCAATTCTCATGAAAGTCATCCCTTGCGAGGGAAAGGAGTTCAACTACTATGTCTCAGTTTATTGATCGGATGATACGCGCGGCGAAACTTGATGCGCAGGTGTATGAAGAAGTAGAAGCCGACAAGAGTGCCATGCCCCAAGCGATAGGCGTCGTGGTGTTATCGAGTGTGGCCGGTGGGATTGGGTTTATGCAGAACACCGGGCTGACAGGATTGTTGTTTGGCGCGGTCCTGTCCTTGATCGGTTGGTATATCTGGGCCTTTGTGACGTACCTCATTGGCACAAAACTTCTGCCATAACCCCAAACCTCTGCAGATGTTGGTGAGCTGCTTCGGACCATCGGTTTTTCGAGCGCCCCTGGACTGATTCGGGTTTTTGCCCTTATTCCAGGCTTGGATATGACGGTGAATCTCCTTGCGACCATATGGATGCTTGTCGCCATGGTAGTGGCCGTGCGCCAAGCCTTGGATTATCACAGCACCTACCGAGCCATTGGGGTGTGTCTGCTTGGATGGATTGTGCAAGCCGTGATTATCATGGCGATTGTGGCAATGGTGGGTGGGTTCCCTGAGCCCATGCCCGCCCACTAAGGGCTACTAATTACATTCTTATCCGACGGAAATTCCTGGACAACCCGATACCATAGCTCGGATTCTTATCGACTACCACCTCATTCATTCTTTGTTTCGGGTTTGGACCTCGTTCTGTGCATCATGCCAGGTTGGATATTTCCCGACTTCCCCAACAAACGGTAAGGCCAACAGACCCAGCCAGGTGAGACGGGTTGGGTCTCTGTACTGTTCCAGGCCGATCGTCATGTGTTCATGGCCCTGACTGGGATCAACTCAAGTAGGTGCCGAGTAAACGATCCCACCACGGCAGGTTAAATCCGAAATTGCGATTGGTCTCTCGCGGGATGACGGAATGATGAATGCGATGCATGTCTGGGGTGACCACGATCGCATCTGAGGATGCGGTCCACACTCCCGGGAATGCACACATTGCTATGGTTAAACATGGCGGTGGCATTCAGAAGAATTTCGAACATGAGCACGGCCGTGGGTGATGCGCCCAGTAGGATAACGACTCCGATCTTGATGAACATCGACAAAGCGATTTCGAGCGGATGAAACCGCACGCCAGTGGTCACATCGAAATCCATATCGGAATGATGCACCATGTGCAGTCGCCAGAAAATGGGAACGGCATGCATGAGCACATGCTGAAAATACACCACCAAATCTAACAAGACGATCGCGAGGAGAATTTCTATCCACCAAGGCCCATTCAGCTGATGGATGAGGCCCACCCCTCCCTGCCCAGCCAGCACCGCTGCCCCCAAGGCACCTGAGGCCAAGTGCTCTGGTGAAAAGTGTATTAAACCCCATCAGGGCTAAATTGATGCCCCAGCGCTTGGCTTTAGCCCTCTGGCCTTGACAGCGTGGCGCAATCATTTCCCACACGGCCATGACCGCGAAGATGCCGACAAACACGCTAATTCGAACAATGAGATCCACGTTCACACTCAAGACTCTACCCCACCTATCCCTTCCTTACAAAGGAGAAGAAGTTTGAAGATTGATTCCCGATTACACATGTTGGGAATGACGTAGGATTATGGAAGAAGGGACAGGAAAGAGAATAATCAACCAGTCTCGCTAGGGACAGCCTTCATCGACAGCGAAATGCGCTTGCGAGGAACGTCCACTTCCAAGACACTCACCTTCACTTGTTGGCTGACTTTCACCACGGTGTTGGGATCGCTGACATACTTATTGGCCAGCTGACTGATATGGACGAGGCCATCTTGATGCACGCCGATATCAACGAACGCGCCAAAGGCGGTGACATTGGTGACAACCCCAGTTAAGACCATACCTGGCTTCACCTGCTCAATGGACTGCACGCCTTCGTCAAATTTTACGGCTTCAAATTGCTGACGTGGATCACGTCCGGGTTTGGCCAATTCGGTGAGAATATCCGTAAGCGTTGGTTTGCCGACTTCATCAGTGATGTATCGATTGAGGTCGATGGTGCGTTGCCGCTCAGCGTCCTTCATCAACTCCTTCACCGTACAGCCCAAGTCTTTGGCCATCGCATTCACGACAGGGTATCGCTCCGGATGCACGGCACTCGCATCGAGGGGATGTTCGCCATCGGTGATGCGTAAAAATCCTGCGGCTTGTTCAAACGCTTTGCCTCCTAAACGAGGAACTTTCTTCAACGCGATCCGAGTTGGAAATGGTCCATGCTCTTGTCGATAGGTCACGATATTCGTCGCAAGTTGTGGCCCCACCCCTGAGACCGCAGTGAGCAATTGCGGGCTCGCCATATTGACGTCTACGCCCACTCGATTCACGCAACTGATCACGACATCCTGCAGTCGCTGTTTTAAAATACCTTGATCGACATCATGCTGATACTGCCCGACCCCGATGGCCTTGGGATCGATCTTCACTAATTCAGCGAGTGGGTCCATGAGCCGCCGACCGATTGATACGGCCCCACGCACGGTCACATCATGGTCTGGAAATTCCTCACGAGCGACCGCCGAGGCAGAATACACCGACGCACCGCTTTCATTCACCATCACGAGAGGAATCTCAGGCGGCAAAGATAACGTGCGCAAAAACGTTTCGGTTTCTCTTCCTGCGGTACCGTTACCAATGGCAATGGCTTCAATCTTGAAACGCGTACAGAGTGCCACAATCGTTTCACCCGCTTTAGCGACACCCCCTGCGCCCAGGTGTGGAAAGATGGTATCCGTATGTTGAAGATTGCTTTGCCGATCGAGGCACACCACTTTGCATCCGGTGCGAAATCCCGGATCAATCGCCAGCACATTTTTTTGTCCCAACGGGGAGGCCATCAACAATTGCTGTATATTGTGCGCAAATACTTCAATGGCTGTTTGATCGGCGCGTAATTTTGTTTGAAGACGGGTCTCCGTTTCCATCGAGAGTGATAAGAGCCTGGAAAAACCATCTTGGATAGCCAAGGTCACCTGAGCCGATGCGGGGCTATTCCCTTTCACAAAAAGACGATGTAAGAGTGACAATGCCGATGCTTCCGGCACGACGACACGAAAACTTAGAAAGCCTTCTTGTTCTCCACGACGCATCGCCAATACACGATGGGACGGCGCGGTCGCCACGGGTTCTTCCCATTCCGCATAATCTCGATACTTGCTGCCTGCCACATCTTTTCCACGCGCGCCTGTGGTCTTAAACATCCCTTGTTCCAAAAACAACGCACGCATAGATGCACGAGCCTGCTGATCTTCGTTGATCCATTCCGCCATAATATCGCGTGCGCCAGCCAACGCGTCTTCCACCGACTCCACGCTCTGTTCTGGATTGAGAAACTTCTCCGCTTCGGCTTCGACATTCAATTGTGGCTCTTGCGCCCAAAGGGTCTGCGCCAACGGATCCAGCCCTCGTTCCTTGGCGATCATGGCTCGTGTGCGTCGTTTGGGTCGATACGGAAGATACAAGTCTTCCAACTCTGTCATCGTCATTGCAGCGTCAATCTGCGCTTTCAAACTATCCGTGAGATTCCCCTGTTCTTCGAGTGAGGTCACAATGACACCTCGACGTTTGTCCAACTCTCGTAGCTGAGCCACTCGATCTCGAATGGACGTAATGACGACTTCATCTAACCCACCGGTCACCTCTTTGCGATAGCGTGCAAGAAAGGGCACCGTGGCTCCATCATCCAACAGTTCCACTGTAGCGGTCACTTGCTTGATGGCGATCCCTAATTCAGACGCCATCGTTTTGTCATGTACTGCTGATTTCATATGTTCAATATATCCTTCTCTATTTTTGTGAATCCCACCTCAACGTTGCTCATGAAAGAACCTCAAAAGAGGAAATGATAACTGCCCACACGACTCAAGGTTTCCCAGATTGGGTAGCGGCCTATCATCTGGTGCCAGGAGACACACAGCCTAGATACATGCCATTCAACATGCTTTTAGCTCAGCTCCACTTCGACGTAATGATCCTGACGGTCGTCCACAAGGGGAATCATGCCTTGCGGTCGCCCTGTCCCATCTACGTCAGCTTCATTGACCACGGCACCGTCCACCGTCACGCGGATTACCTGTTCAAATTTTTCAGCGACGCGCTTGATGGTGATGTGGTAAAAGGTCTCGCGAAAACGATAGTGAATTTTATACGACTCCCAATGGGCCGGGATACACGGGGTCATACGCAAATGGTCAACTTCCAGTTGCAGGCCCAGTAGTGTTTCCACGGTCAGCCGGTACATCCAACCTGCCGCCCCGGTGTACCAAGTCCACCCGCCACGGCTTGTGTGTGGCGGCGACCCGTAAATATCCGCGCACATAACGTACGGCTCGACCTTGTAACGTTCGATATCCTCCGGCTGACTCCCGTGATTGATGGGATTGAGCATGGCAAACAATTCCCACGCTCGTGCCCTTTCACCCATCATGGCAAACGCCATCGTAGTCCAAATCGCAGCATGCGTATATTGGCCTCCGTTCTCACGGACGCCAGGCACATAGCCTTTAATATAACCGGGCTCAAGATTTGATGAATCGAAGGGCGGGGCGAGTAGTTGGATTAACCGCGCCTCGCGTCGCACCAAGCGCGTGTCCACCGCCGCCATCGCCTGACGGGATCGCATGGGATCACCGCCGCCAGAAATGACTGCCCAACTTTGACTGATCGAATCGATTTGGCATTCGTCATTATCGGCGGAGCCCAAGGGTGTGCCATCATCGAAATAGGCTCGCCGATACCACCCGCCGTCCCAGGCATGGGCCTCAATGTTGACGCGCAGCACTGAAGCCTGCACGGTGCATACTTCGGCAAAGGCCTCGTCGCCTCGGCCACGGGCCAAAGCTGCAAACAGCTGAAGGTTCTCGTACAGGAACCACCCCAGCCACACGCTCTCGCCCTTGCCGGCACGCCCAATGAGATTCATGCCATCGTTCCAGTCGCCACAGCCCATCAGCGGTAATTCATGTTCGCCAAAGCGTAAACCATGTTTGATGGCACGCACGCAATGTTCATAGAGACTTGCCGCTTCCGCCGAACGTTGCGGCTGGTCGTAGTACGCCTCCTCTTCCGAATTCAACTCTCGACCCTCTAGGAAATGAACTGATTCGTCCAGGACCCCCGTATCGCCTGTCGCCAGCACATAACGACAGGTGGCATACGGTAGCCACAGATAGTCATCAGAGAAATGTGTGCGCACGCCTTGTCCGTTGGGCGGATGCCACCAATGTTGCACGTCACCCTGCAGGAACTGACGCTCGGCGCAACGGATCAACTGCTCGCGGGCGAGCCACGGCGTCGCATGGAGCAGCGCCATGGTATCCTGCAATTGATCGCGGAAACCGTAGGCACCACCGGACTGATAATAGCCACTGCGGCCCCAGAGCCTGCAGGACAGGGTCTGGTAGACCAGCCAGCCGTTGGCCAACACGTCCAACGCCTGATCCGGTGTTTCCACGTGCACCGCGCCTAAAGTGCGGTTCCAGTGCCCCCACACCGTTTCCAATGCCTGCCGCGCGCCGGACGGTCCGCCGAATCGCTCGATGAAATACTGTGCTTCGTCGGTGTTGCAGGCCGCGCCGAAGACGAATACGATCTCACGCTCTTGCCCATCAGCCAGTTCAATCTGGGTCTGTATCGCCGCGCATGGATCAAGAGCCGCACCCGTTTTACCCGACAACCGCTTGAGGCGCATAGCCGCCGGGCTGGCTAGCGAGCCATTGCGTCCGATGAACTCTGTACGGTTTCCGGTGACCGTACGCTCTCGTTCACTGACCTGCGCAAAGACCACCCGATTTGCACATTCCCGGCCATAGGCATTGCGGGCAAACAGCGCCCCGCTGTGCGGATCCGTTTCGGTCACAATGTGCATCAGATTGGTATGGCGCCACTCGCCAAGGACCAGCTCCCAATACCCGGTCAGTGACAATCGACGCGGACGCCTCGAATGGTTGCGCAGCTTGACCACCACAAACTTGACCGGTGCATCCATGGCGACATAGGTGAACAGTTCCGAGGAAATGCCGGCTTCGTCATGCTCGAACACGCTGTATCCAAAGCCGTGCCGGCACACATATCCAGACCGCCCGGGAGCGGGTAATGGCGTCGGAGACCAGAACGCACCTGTTTCTTCGTCGCGAATATAGAGCGCCTCACCGCTACTGTCGCTGAGCGGATCATTGTGCCAAGTGGTCAGCCGAAACTCATGAGCATTTTCCACCCAGGTATACGCGCTGCCGGCCTCACTGACGACCGTGCCAATGTGTGGGCTGGCGATGACATTGCTCCACGGTGCCGGCGTGCTCTGACCAGGCTCAAGGGTGACGACGTATTCGCGCCCATCGGGCGTAAAGCCACCCAGGCCATTGCAGAAAATACGTTCTCGCGCCAACAGCGGATGAGCCTGTTCAACTGCCGGTTCCAGCCATGGCTCCAGACGCTCCGGCACACGCTCTGCCGACACGCGACGTTCCATCTGCTCAAGCAAGGTCTCGGCAGTATCGATGAGCACGACGCGGGCGACAGTCTGGAACAAGACCCGGTCCTCCTCGGAAAGTTCCTCAGCACGCCGCACAAACACCCCACCCAGTTGGTCGAACATTTGCGCTTCAGGACCCGCATTGATCAGCCCCATAATCTGGTCTTGCAGCACCGCACGGTAACCCGAAAAATCCTCGTTCACGATCACCAGATCCACGGTCAATCCCTTCATCCGCCAATACGCATGGGCTTGCAGCACCTGCTTGACCATATCGATGCGGTTCCGATCGCCAATGCGTAGCAGGACGATCGGCAGATCGCCAGAGACAACAAAGCGCCAAAGCCCGGACTGACCAAGCTGGTTGCGGGCAATGACGCTGGGCGCGGCGCGGCGCAAGGCATTGCCATAAATGACGGAGGTGGCCAGACGGCCATAGACTTGAGCCTCGGCTTCGGTGGCGTTGATGTGACGCAGCACCTCCTGACTTTGGAACCATGCCATTTCAAAGGCACGCTCAACGAAGTGCCGGTCACAATACTTCTCCAGCAATTCCAAGGCGGCCTCGCGCGTGCCCGCGACCCCTGAGATGATCTGTACGGTCGCCCCTTCGTCTGGGGACAACGTGATGGTGCGGCGGATCGCCACGATGGGATCAAGCACCGACCCATCAGTGTTCGACAACCTGGATGGGCTAGCACGGCTATCCAATACCACCGGGTTGGCCGCCGTTCGACCCCGCCCGAGAAATTTGGAGCGGTCCGTCTCATATGACGGCTCGTCGGCAATCGCGCCAGGTGCGGCCAACAGGTGAAACATCCATAGCACCTGCTCCCCCGGTGTGCGGCTGCGCCGCCTGCAGAGGATCGCCTGCAGATCGGGCAGGATTTCGGTTTGCACGAACAGGTTGCTGAATGAGCGATGGGCCAGGTCGGCATTCAACGGCGCTAATACGATCTCCGCGTAACTCGTCACCTCGATCTGACGGGTACGAGACGACAGGTTGGTGAGCGTCACACGGCGAATCTCGACGTCGTCTTCCGGTGACACACTGATCTCGGTGTGTGCTTCGATCCCCTGATCGCGCCGCCGATATTCCGCGCGCGCCTGCACGAAGATCGCCTCATAGTGATCGGCCTTGCGCAAGGTCGGTTGATACGCGGTTGACCAATAACGTCCCGAGTCATGGTCTCTCAAGTAAATGAATGTACCCCAGCAATCGGAAGTGGCGTCCTCGCGCCAACGAGTAACGGCCAGATCGCCCCATTGGCTGTACCCTCCACCGGCATTAGTCGCCATGACGTGGTACCTGCCGTTGGACAACAGATGCACCTCAGGGGTCGACGTGTTCGGGTCGGTAAACACGCGCATGATCGCGTCGGCTTCCGCCGCGGGGGGGCGCGCGGCGGCGTTGACTTCAGCAGAATGTGGGTGCAACGTCGCTCCCTTCTTCGGCACACGCTCCTGCAGCAACAATTCCGTCGCTCGCACGAGGGGGACAGACATGAATCGGCGCTGCATCGGCCGATTAAGCAAGACATGCTCGAAAGCCAACAGGCTCATGCCTTGATGATGCGCCATGAATGTTCGCACGATGGCGTGATCCTTACCCCGCGGCACGCGCGATGGCGTGTAATCCACCGCCTCGTAGAACCCATATCGACCGCGGAAACCATTGGCCGCCAATGTCTGCAAGTTGCGACAGGCTTCCCGTGGCATCACCATCAGGGCCAGTGCGCTGGCGTAAGGCGCGATGACCAGGTCGTCTCCCAGCCCGCGCTTGAAGCCCAGTCCGGGTACTCCGAATGCCCGATATTGGTAGACGTGGTGCATATCGGTGGCGTTATAGCAGGACTCGGAAATGCCCCAGGGCACCGCGCGTTGTCGTCCGTATTCGATCTGGCGCGACACCGCAGCCTTGCAGGTCTGCCCCAACAAGGTATTCTCGTGACTCGGCATGATCAGTTGTGGCATGAGATACTCGAACATCGAGCCGCTCCACGAAATTAAACTGACGTCGCCGCCATAACTGGTCAGCTGGCGGCCGAGTAAGAACCAATGCTTCTGCGGGACTTGTCCCTCCGCGATGAGCAGGAAACTGGCCAGGCGCGCTTCTGATGCCAGCAGGTCGTAGCAGGACGGATCGCGGCGTCGTTCGCCCACGTCGTACCCAATAGTCAGCAAACCGCACGACGAATCGTAAAGGAATTCAAAATCCATCACCGCCAGTTCGCGGCAACGATCCACCAAATCATCAATGACTCTAAGTCGCTCTACCGCAGCCGTAGAACGGGACACTGGCAACGCGGCTGACGACAGCGCTTCAGTGCTCACGGCTCTCTCTCTGGCCAATTCCGCCAGTGTCGGGATGTTGCTGAAGTGCCCAGGCTCAGGCACCAACAATCTCAGATCATCTCGAAGTGCTCGGGATTGCTGATCGAATGCCTGCGCCCAGTAATACAGTTCGCCATCGATATCACTATCCGCCGGCAGCCATGACACCAACTCCTCGGCGGTGCGATGAATCTCATCCAGCACCACGTCCGCAGCAGCCAAGGTCTGTGGCTCCCCGTTCAATGTGAGTGAGTGAAGATTGTCCTGTAGAAATTTGATCTTCTTCGCAAGATCCGGGGCTGGTACCGAGGGAATGTGTTCGGCAAGCACCTGTAAGGTATCTTGTAGCCCACGAAACGGGCACGAGGACAGCACCGGCTGATCTTTCAACTCCGCCAGTCCCGCTTGCAACGTGAGCAAGCTGCCGGCCAGGTTACCGCTGTCCACCGAAGAGACGTAGAGCGGACGAAGCGGTTTCAGGGTGCGCGTGTCGTACCAGTTGTACAAATGACCACGGTAGCGTTCCAGTTTTTCCATCGTTGCCAATGTGTGCCCAGTACGCCGCAGGAATTCTCCGGTGGAAAGATAACCGAAATCGTACGCACCCAGGTTCGCCAGGAGCGACATGCCGATGTTCGTAGGCGAGGTACGCGAGGCGATGCCTAGAGCCGGATATTCCTGGAAGTTATCGGGCGGCAGCCAGTTGTCCTCTGGACCGACAAACTCCGCAAAGAAGCGCCAGGTACGCCGGGCCGATGCCCGCAGGAACGACCGTTGCTCAACAGTCAAGTCCGGGACGGGGGACACAAGCGGAAGGCTAATCCACCAGCCGACGACGGGAGACATCAGCCAAAGCAACAAGACAGGTGCCCAGAAGATCCACTCCACGGAATGGGCTGGCCACAGAACAAAGGCCAACACTAGCGCCACAACAGGGGCAATCCACATCTCCTGTAAAAAATCGGCTAGCGTACGGCGCGCGTTGCGACGGGTATAGGATCGCATATGCCAGAGTAACAATCCGCGTCGAGTGAACAGCATCCGCACACCCGAGCGCAAAATCGCATTCAGGGAAATCAACGTGTCGTAGGGCAACAGGACCAATGTCAGCAACCCGAGCATAATTGGGTGGCCCGTGGATTTGCCTTTCAGGATCAGATGCACCAGCCAATCACGTTCGTCCGGCTTACGGATGAACTCGATCACGGCTCCCAGCAAGATGGGCAAGAACACCACACCCACGACCAGCAGGATCCAGACCCACGACGGTCCAGGACCAAACACCCACCCACCGGCGAGCAAGGCCAGCAACGACGGCGGCACGAGGCTGCGTCGAAGATTGTCGAAAATTTTCATCACCGACAAGGCTGAGAGCGGGTTCGGTTGCCGCTTCGCCTTCGATCCATTTGACTCGATCGATTGACTTGAACGGGGTGGTCCTGGCACATACGGGAGTAGCCAGCCCGCAAGCTGCCAATCGCCTCGTATCCACCGATGTCGCCGGCTGGCCTCTATGGCATAACTGGCCGGATGCTCTTCAATAATGTCGACATCGGTCACCAGGGCTGAACGCGCGTACCCGCTTTCCAGCAAGTCGTGACTGAGAATGAGATTCTCTGGAAAGCGTCCATCGACGGCCTGACGAAACGCATCCACATCGTAGATGCCCTTGCCGATAAACGACCCCTCCCCAAACATATCCTGATAGACATCCGAGACCTCGCGGGTATAGGGATCGATGCCGGACTCACCCGCGAACAGTTTCGTAAACCGTGACTGGCCTGCACTGGTCAGGCTGATCGAAGCGCGTGGTTGCAAAATCGCGTAGCCTTCGACGATGCGTCCTTTGGCGGCATCGTACACCGGCCGATTGAGAGGATGAGCGATATTTCCGACCAAGGTGCGTGCCGTGTCGCGAGGCAATTGCGTGTCGGTATCCAAGGTAATGACGTACTTGATCGAACCGAGGATGGACGGATCACCGACAATATCTGAGAATACTGTTTGGTCCCCTCCCCGCAACAAGGCATTGAACTGCTCCAGTTTGCCGCGCTTGCGCTCATATCCCATCCACACCCGTTCGTAGGGGTTCCACACCCGATGTCGGTGAAACAGATAAAAGATACACGGGCCGTCCTCGCGATAGGTCTCATTGAGCGCCTGGATACCTGCGCGGGCATGAGCGAGCAACGCGTCATCGTCGGGCCGCGTACGCTCAGGCGCGTCACGAAAATCAGTCAGCAAGGCAAAGAACAGATGGGGATCGCGATTGCCCAGGTAGCGGATCTCTAAGGATTCGAGAAGATCCTCGATCTCTTGGGGACTGGTGAGCAAAGTGGGGACCACCACCATCGTCCGGTGAACGGATGGAATGCCCTGAGAAAAATCCAATCGTGGTAACGCCCGAGGTGCCAAGACAAGCGTGACAAACAAGTTCACCAGCGAGACGGAAAGCGCCAAGCCACCGATGATGCCAGCCAGCCCAAAAAACCAGGACCGCCAATCACTCAGCCCAAGCTCATTGAGAGGGAACAGCACGATTGATGTCGCCATGGCGGTGAGGAATAGGATGGGGCCGAGGTACAGGATCAGACGGAAATGCCGGGTCGCTCGGTTGAACCGCAATTTCCAGGACAAATGGCAACCCACCGCATGCTCCAGTATGTAGCGTCCGTGATCGATCAGATAGTATCCGACATGCGCGGTGCGGTCGTTGGCACTCAATCGCGCTGCAGCAGTCTGCGCGAGCACAATAGCTTCGCGTGCCACCGCCAGCTCACTGTGCGAACTGCCCCGCGCTACGTCTTCGATCACATGCCGGTACCGGTCGCGGGTGGCGAAATCCTGACTGGCGTGCATCCCCGTCGGGTCTTCACACAATGTCTGTTCAACGCCACTGAGCGACTCGACGTAATTCTTCCAATCCATGGCGCCAATGAAACGCAGACTCCCGATACTGTTGGCAATGGAAATCTGGTTGGCCGCCGACGTTCGGCTGGCCGCTATCGACAACTGCGTTGCGGTCACCCCTTGTTCGAGTAGTTTTTGCTCGACCCAGGTTTGAATGAACGCCATAGCGGGCCCATGAGCCTGGAGTCTTGCGTAAAATTCCTCCACAAACGGCGCGGTCAGAGGCACATCGGCATTGGCAAATTCAGCTAGCAACTGAATAAGTTGTTTTGGTTCTTTTTCGGCCGTCGCGAGCATGCGGTCTGCCCAGATGATCGCCGCGTCGCGCTCCTCGCGCCGGCGGGCGATTCGCACCCCTACCCGGCGTAGGTTTTCCAACAGTGCCAACTGCAGCATGATCGGAAATGCCCACAACTCGCCCAACTGCAACGCTTCAACGGTCTGATAGGCGGCGACGATGTGGGTGGCGTTGTCGCAGTCGACACGACCGTCCATATGAGAGATCAACTCCAACGCCAAGTCATAGATACGGGGGAAACCAGTTGATGGACCATCAGCCAGTCGTGGCAATTGCCGACTGTACCCGCGCGGCAGATGCCGACGCGCCAGACTGATCTGCTGCTCGATGAGATAGAAATTGTCGAGTAACCAGGCCTCTGCTGGCACGATACGTTGTCCTGGCGTGGCTGCGGCGGTCACCACGTCATACGCCGCCATGAGAACGCGCGCATTGTCCGCCAGCCGTGGCAGCAACCTGTCCGGCCCAGGACGCGGATTGATTCTATGCTGCCCAGCCAGCGTGACTGCGTGACGCTTCAGTTGCTCGATACTGAACAGCTCCGAGCGAAGCAACTCAGTATCCTGGTCATTACGTAGCGTATTCCGTGTACGTGCTAAAAATCCGAACTCTTTGATGATGATGACGTTCTCCTTGTATGAACTTGGGTAGTCAGCGCAGCACGGGCTGTATGACCTAGGTTTGGAAATGTTGAAAAAAGCATGCCCTGAGCCTTACCGAAGGGTTCGTCCAGTCCTGTCCTGACCGGAGTCGAAGGAAAGGACGCAGAATTTCTTTTGTAGCTGCACGATCTCATCGTGCCCTCTTCGGGCGCATCAATTGCCACTGCCGGCAGAAAGAGGCAGCATGAGATGCTGCAGCTACAGGAAATACTTTTTGCGATACGAATCCGGAGTACGCTTCATGTCTACAAAGAAGACCGATGGCTTGTCAGCCGTAGCCTTGGCGAAGGCTGGTGGATTTTTTCAACATTCCCAGTAATTGTTTGCGCACCGATCAGGGTTCAAGGCGTCCAATGCAATTTGTCAAAAACTTTAGATGAACATTCCTGTCAGCCTAGGGAATGTTAATACGAGAATAACCATTGCATGATTCTAGTGGTAACGTGGCACCCTCCATCAAAACCATTTTGAGTTGAATGTTGGAAGAGAACCGATCGCACGCAGCGGAACAGCGCTGCCTCGTTTTTGTTTCTGGCTCTGGGAGAAGTTACTCTTTCTCACTGAATTTCTCCACAAGACTGGCTCCGCCACCGGTTATGGTACGATAGACCTTCATCCGCGAGGTGCTGGAGCCCTGCAGTAAGCAGGATTCTTTTTGTGGGAGAAACGCAAGGTATTTCGTCAGCCTCAGCAGCAATTTGTGTGTCGTGGTGTAGCCTTTCAAGCATACGTCTTCAGGCTTGACTCGACGCCAAAGGCGTTTCACGCACCCCTGAGCCGCCGCAGGATTGCTCCCTGTCAATAAGTGGCGATGCAGCAACGCCAAACGCTGCCGCTTCCGGCACCACAACACGAAAACTTAGAAAGCCTTCCTGCTCTCCACGGCGCATCCCCAGCACACGATAGGACGGCGAGGTCGCCACAGGTTCTTCCCATCATGCGTACTTCTCATCAGGACTTTCCAAACTGGTTCGACCCAGAGTCCCGCTACGGTATTCCTTGAGTAATATCCTGGCGGCTTGTTCTTTATCGAGTTCCCCGCCCTTTCCTTTTCGCAAACATCCGCGTTTGATGGCAATGGCTTCGAGGACCTCCTCGCCATCAAGTTCATCACTCTCAATCCCGTAGCGTCTCGTCAGTAACGCTGGGTAGCGCGTGTGGAGAATGCGAGCAAGGAACTCGGCAATTTCTTCATCGACAACCGCATTGGCTCCAATGGCATGGATGGTCGCGAGCAGGTACCCAACGACTGGGTCTTGAATTTTTGGCCACAACAGACCGGGCGAATCAATGAGGGTCATCTCATCGCTTAATTTATGGCGTTGTTGTTTCTTCGTGACAGCCGGTTCATTGCCGACCTTAGTGATACGACGTTTGAGCAAGGTGTTCATGAACGTTGATTTACCAACATTAGGAATCCCCATGATCAGTATTCGAAGAGGCTTCAGAGCACTGTTGCGGTTCGGGGCGAGCGGCTGACACAAACCAGGCACTTTCGCCGCCTGCCCTACAAGATTTCCAGATATAGCGACGGCGTTCACGCCCTCTTGCTGCTGGTAGGCCTTTACCCAGGCTTTGGTCACAAGAGGATCCGCAAGATCAGCCTTATTGAGCACTTTGAGGCAAGGACGATGGAATTGTTGTCGCAGGTCCGCGATCATCGGATTACTACTGGCTTCTGGGATGCGCGCGTCCACGAGTTCGACCACGACATCAATCGCCGCCATGGTCTTGGCCACTTCCCTTCGCGCTCTATTCATGTGACCGGGAAACCACTGTATCGCCATACGAAGACCTCAGTTACAACGGAAACGCCTTGCCCACCCACCGCAGCACTTTATCCAATTCAGCTTCCGTCATGGACGTGCGCGATTTCTTGAAATGCCGATAGACCGCGCTATTGACCGTCCCGTGCTTCAACCTTCGGGACTGCTCATGGGCGCGCACATGTTTTTCAATCTGAAGCCGCAACCGATCAAGTCGTTCTTTCGGTGTTTCTTGTGGATCTTCAACCGGCGTGGGTCCTGATATATTCGCCCATAATCCTTGCTGACGCATGCCGAGCACCCCTGAACTCAAGGGTTCCATTCTTAATTCTGTTCTCTCCATACCAGACCCATCATGGCCCGCACCATCCTGAGTCCCATCCCTTGATGACGAACGGAGGTCCACTTGCCGTTGCGCCAAAATGTACCCCATGCATTCACGAAAGGGCCGATCATCGGGCGCATAGATATAGGCACGTTGCTCTTCATAAGGTCCTGCCAGAGGATCCATGCGCGTCGCACGGTGAACCACTTGCTCGATCCATGGCTTGGTCCGAATATGCGTGAGGCAAATCAGATGAGTAATCGCCGGCACATCCAATCCTTCATAGGCCATGGCCACCGTAATGAGACAGTCCACCGCACTAGCTCCCTGCCGCTTGAAAGCCTTAATCGTTCGATAAGCCGAGGTCGTATCATCACTCGTCGCGATCTTCGCAGGTACTCCGCGCTCTTGAAGCCAGGCCGTATACTTTTGCGCTTGTTCGATATTCGCTGCCACCACCAGCAACTTGGAACGTGGATGAATCGCACGATGTTCTTGCCAGGCCTTCACCCCAGTGTGAAGCAATTCCAACGCCGCTTCTGTCTTCAAGGCGGTGAGGAGTGCTTCGGAAGTCTTCTTCCCGGCTTCAGCCAAACTTTCTACATGATGCTCAACCCCTTGGGCATCTAACCAGGTGGCTTGGCAGTTGGCATAGTGGACGGTGAGGTCAATACAGGCATGTTCGCGTATGGCATCGGCCAAGGAATAGCGAATGACCGCTCGTGATACGGTATTTTCCCAATCGATATCATCCAACTGATGCGATGAGGCATAGGGCATGAAGGCCATCCGCATCCTATCGCCTCGTTCGAAGGTCCCGCTCATGAGTACTCGTAGAGTTGCTTGGTCATATAACGGCTGAATGGCATGGTGCCACATGCCATCCGCTTCCATATGATGTGGCTCATCCAACACTAAAAGATAACGTTTCCGACGAAATTCTTTGGCGTTAATCTTCTTTACATCCGCGGCAAGAGCTTGATAGGTCGTGACATAGGCTGCACACCCGCGCGTGGGATACTCCTGATTGGTACTCACCATCGCTTCAAGCCGATGCCCTAACATCATCCGATGACTGGGGTCTTGAAAGCCACGCGCGCCTTGGTCTTGCAACACTCGCCGGGGCACCACCCAACAAAGGGCATCAGCAATGGACGGAATCAACCGTGATGCCAGGATTTGTGGCAAGAGACTCTTTCCTCCACCTGGCGTCACCGCGCAGATAATATCGGTGAGAGAACGCCCCTGAAGTACGGCGTCACAAATGTCTACTAACTCTTGTTGATGTCGGCGTAACTGCATTCCACGCTTTCGCTTGTTTGATTCCGGCCTAGGTCGGTGAGGCAATTCGACACATTCACTACGCGGCTTGGCTGAAGAACTCCACTCCATCCATCACATGGCCCCTATAGAGATACCCAAACCGAATCAATTTGGCAATCAACCTCTGCATCCCTAGTGTTGACTGTGGAAAACCGTCGATGAATGACAGAGCTGTATACGGATCCCTGCTCAAAACAGGATATGAAAATTGTGTCCACCAGGCTGGGACCCCACCGTTTGCTATGGACGAGTGTCATACTGTAATCTTCCTTCCCTATTCCCGATCAACGTCAAACTCCGCGCGTCTTCGCAAGATGAACGCCATCCCTGACTTCCACGCCGACCTTGGTGTCCAAGTCTTCGACCGGAAATGCTTTGGAAGGGTTCCGACAAAGTCGGAGGATCAAGTTACGCCTAATCGGGCGAAGAGTGCCACTTGTTACTGATGTAGGAAAGAGCGATATGCCGAAGGCTAAACGAGAACAAAATTGCTATGTATGCGAGGCCGCTGATGGCATACGCATGAGTTTTATGGTCTGTGCACGATGCAACCGTCATTACTGTAGCCGCCATGGAGATCCAAAAATGGATGAATGCACCGAATGCCTTGATGGTGGGGAGGAAACGTAGGCCCTCGTATTCGCCAATTAATTTCAATGCCGCCATCGTGAGCATGTTCTGTCTTGCTGACTTGGACTTCATTCCCTTCTGTTCCTCTCATTCCTGAAGGTTTCTAGAAATTTTCCCTTCTTAAGAATCCTTGGTACCCCCCCGAAGTAATACCCATGACCGCCCTCTACCTTCCCTGAGATTTTTGTTATGGCCCTCATTTTACTTGAAAACATTGGCAAGCTTCGTCTTGGATTATTCATCAAGATCAAGGGATCATGGTTTAGTCATCCATTTTCCGTCAGTGCCTTTAAAATCAAAACTCAAAAGGAGTTAGATACACTCCGCGGCCTCACACGAGTAAAACTCTATTATGATCCAACACGATCAGACCCGGACCCGGACCCAGATGCCAAACCCGCTGAAGAAGAGCCCACCATCGAAACGGCTACGTCAGAACCAGAAGCTGGCCCCCTCGAAACCGAAGAGGAGGAAGATCTGCTCACCCATGACTCCGAACCAGAGGAAGATTCCATCGCTGACACGAAAGCAAAGGCCGCCTCTCTCCAAAAACAACGAAGCCAGATTTTACAAGAGCAGATGACCCATTTGAGAAAGGTGGAGGGGACATATTCCAGAGTTATCAAAGACAGCGAAGCCATTTTCAATAATCTGATCGCGAATCGGCCGGAAAGCATTATGGCGGCAAAACAAGTGGTAGCCGGGATGGTTGATGTCTTTCGTCACCAGGCAGTATCGATGACGCTGATGGAAGTGTTGGGCAGTAACGGATTAGGTTGGGGACTCTCCACGCATTCGCTCAATGTGAGCATTATGTCCTTATTGATTGGGCATGAATTGGGAATTCCCAAAAAAGATCTACAGCTCTTAGGACTGGGGGCTCTCTTTCATGACCTCGGTGAACGGCTCGTACCTATGAAAGTGAAATTCATGGAAGGGGGCATGAAGATGCAATCCGATGCCTCACTGCACAAGCTGCATCCGGAAAAAGGCTGTGAATGGTTGGAAAAGTTTTCAGGATTTCCCCCGGAGGCTTTGAGTATCATTCTGCAGCATCATGAACGCTTAAACGGGACGGGGTACCCCAAGGGTCTCAGGCAGGAAGACATCGGACTCCCCGCGCAAATCGTGATGGTGGCGGACGAATATGATGAAATGTGCAATGCCCCTCGACAAGAGGATCGGCGCACTCCCCATCAAGCCTTGGCCATATTGTTTCGAGCGTTCATGGGAACGGGCTCCCACAAATTTTCCGAGGAAGTGGTTCAAGCATTGATTCGGGTGTTGACCGTGTATCCGCCGGGAACATTCGTCCAACTGTCGGATGAGTCCATCGGCGTCGTGACGAGTATCAATCAACAAGACCCGACTCATCCACTGATCATGCTGTATACGCCACAAGAAATTAACAACGAAGCTACAATCATTGACCTGGCGAAAAATGAACACCTTAAAATAGAGAAGGTGCCACGTCTCAATGAGCTCCCCCCCAAAGTCCTTGAAAAGTTAAGCCGGCGCCATGTGGCCATCTTCCTCCATGCTGCTGAAGAAATTGCACAACCCGTACCTGAGAAGATTCATACAAAGATTTCAGGTGGCCAGGCCTGAATGGTGCACCAACCTGCTTTAGATCTTCAACCGTATCCGGCACCGCACTCCCAGTCTCACTCACATTTCTGGCCAAGACATTAAGCCGGAAGAGCCCACCGCCCTCTTGTATGGGTTCACACCGAACGGCTTTGAGTTAGAAGGCGTCATAATTTACCGCGCCTGCAGGTACCAGTGAGGACCAGTAACATGATCGCATTCCGCTTAGCCTGGGACGATGGCATGCGCATATCAATCTGTGCTTCCCACACCCCACATGCCAAGGATATGGATTGGACCGTCTATGGCCTACATGGCAGTATTACGACTCAAGAGGAATGCCACGCAGTAGACGGACGCTGGTTCCCGCAAGTGTATGGATGGATGATTCACATCTTCCCCTTTGCCGACTCACCAGAAAAAATTTGGACGCACTAGCCGGGTCGAGATCAGATTTGCTAGGATGCGCATCCCATGGAAATTGGCATCGTCGGACTTCCCAACGTCGGCAAATCGACCATTTTTAACGCCCTGACGTCAGGCAATGCGGCGGCGTCGAATTACCCCTTTACCACGATTGAGCCCAACGTTGGCGTCGTGGCCGTTCCCGATGCACGTCTGGACCGACTCACCGAACTCTTTAAACCAAAAAAAACCATTCCGGCCTCCTGTCGATTCGTTGATATTGCCGGCCTGGTCAAAGGTGCGGCGAGTGGGGAAGGACTCGGCAACAAATTTTTAGCCAACATCCGCGAAGTCGATGCCATTCTGCACATGGTCCGCCTGTTTGAGGACCCTGATGTCATGCACACCTTGGGAAGCGTCGATCCTAAGCGTGACATTGAAGTCATTGAAACCGAGCTCATGCTCGCTGACCTAGAGAGTCTGACCAAACAATTTGACAAAGCCTCTGGCAAGGCGAGGACAGGAGACAAAGCCGCGAAAGAGGCTCTTGTCGTACTCGAAGCCCTGAAGAACGGCCTTGAAGAGGGAAAGCCCGCGAGAGCGTTGGGACTTGAGGAAGAGGTGCTTAAACCATTCTTCCTCCTGACCGCCAAGCCTGTCCTCTATGTCGGCAATACCGACGAGAGCCCAGACCAAGCCGTGATCGATGATTTTCAAGCGTTTGCCAAAAACCGTGGGTCAGAATCTGTCGTGATTTGCGGGAAACTGGAAAGCGAAATTGGAGAACTGTCTGGTGAAGACCGCGCCATGTTCATGACTGACCTCGGCATGGAACAAAGTGGCCTGGAGAAAGTCATTGTCACCGCTTATAAAACCCTTGGGTTGTGCTCATATTTCACGTGCGGGCCCCAAGAGGTTCGAGCCTGGACTATCCCGATCGGGGCCAAGGCGCCTCAAGCCGCCGGGGTGATCCATACGGACTTTGAAAAAGGTTTTATTAAGGCCGACATTTACGGGGTCACGGACATCGATCAATATCGCTCAGAGGTGACGCTCCGGGAGAAGGGTTTGATTCGTTCGGAAGGCAAAGAATATATTGTGAAAGATGGCGATGTTTGCCATTTCAAGTTTAACGTGTAGTGCACGGTTTTGGGCATCTCGCGGTGGTGCCCAGGCTTTGAGTTTCCAGACAAACCGTGTACACTACGGAGCTACCTGCCGATAAGCAGGGCCTTGATGATTCATCGAGAAGTCAGCCCGCCGGACCTCGTGACACCCGTCGGTTGCCTTCGCCACATTAATCCAATTTACTGACACAAAGGAAACCACACATGGGTGATGCAATAACACGATACGCCGAGGGGGAACTTGGAAAATTATTTTCGTTTACGGGGACCGATGTCCCTGCAGGAACGACACCCCTGACGGACGAAACTGGCGAAGCTTTGACGGAAGCTGGAACAAAGTATTGCCAAAAACGAAGATTGAACCCTCATCGAGAATCCATTCGGGTCCAACATGGCCAGCAAACATCTTATGCCGTCGTCGCAGCCGTCAAAGCCTCAGTCCTTAATCAAGAGGTTCGCCTGGACATCGATGCCCAAAAGAAGGCCGTGTCCGAACGGCTTCGGCTCGATTGGCTGGCTCAAGACAAAGCCTATCAAGTCGCCCTCAAGGAACGGTCATAAATTTCAGTTCTTTCCTATTGTCACTGCGCACCTTTGTTAAATTGACAAAAAGGTGCGCAGGCTTCCCCTTCATGCAGCCTAACTCCTTTTCACTCTTCCCCCCTGGAAACTCACGAGCAACCCATCGCAAGCGGAACGTATGCTTCCTGTACTTGGCTCTTGGCCTCTTACTCAACGCCTGTGCGGCTGGACCTCAGCCTGATTGGATGATGTCTACCCGCCTTCAGCTAGACAACGATCACACCCCCTTCTTACACAATCAGCCCGGCAATCACACGATGATTGCGATGGGCTCCACCGAAGCGCATTTCGGCTCCCATTGGCGATGGACTCCCCAACGACCAGCCAATATTGAAGATCAACAGAAAGCCAATAAGATTGTGGAAACCCTACGAAAGGCCTTAGCCCCTTACCGTGACTATCGAGTCGCAATGGAACATGGGTTCCGACCATTTTTGCACAACGTGCCGTTGGCCAACTTTCACTTCATGAGCCATTGGCGAGGGTTCATGGAACTCTATCGTTTTGATCCGGCCGAGCCCACGGCATTATTGTATCGAAAGACTGAAAATGGCATTGAACTCAAGGGCGCGATGTATACCGCTCTCGAAGGGGAAAGCGCCGACACCTTACACGAGAGGATTCCTCTCAGCATGACACGCTGGCATGCGCACGTAGATCTATGCTTCCCTCCCCCTGGCCAATCAAAGACAGTGGACTGGACGGTTTTTGGTCCAACAGGCGCTATTGAAAAACAAGAGGATTGTCAGGCCGCGGGGGGCCAATGGTTTCCTGAAGTATTCGGATGGATGGTCCACGTCTATCCCTTTGAGGACTCGCCAGAAAATATTTGGGCCCATTAACCAGATGAACAATTGATGAACGCCCTCTATTATCCCTTTCACTTGTGCCATGAACGTACGCTTCACCGTCTGGTCGAAGACTATGACGTCGTGCACTTTCGTGATTTCATGGCGCTCCAACTCACGCCATTCATGGGTACGACAGCCTTTCCAGATCGCATGGGGGATTACTATCCTGAGCTACTCGCTGAGGGTCGAATTATTCATGGGCATACCGTGAATGGCCCAATGGACACGGAAATCGTGGCTGCCGTGAATCGAGATTTAGCAGATTCGCGATGGCGTGGAATATTTCACGAAGCGTTGCAGAACGACTATCGGTTCCAGCGTGGATTGTTCGATGTTGCGCAACTTTCGAGGGAGCAGGATTCAAAATCTGATGACTCTTCAGTCCTATCTCAATTCACTTCCTCGGAATGGAGAGACCGGACGTACCAAGTCGAAACCGTCAAGGATTTAAGTCGAAGAGCGTTTACGGAAGAAGATGGACCAGCGTATGAATATGGGTGGGCGTTGATTAAAACCAGCGCATCATTGGTGTATACCATTCGGCTGTGTGACACGCTTAAGATCGCAGCAGCGACAGATTCTTCTGCACATTCTCAACTGTTGACTTGCACCTGCCAACGAGAAGGCCTTCAGCTTACGAATTCGTGTATCAGTCGAGAGGGATATTAGTTAGCTGGATTTAAAGCAAGATTCGATTACAAACGATGCCCTTTGATTACCAACCTTCATGCTGAAGTTAGATGTTTAATCGTCATAACACTTGCTAAGCACCTTTGGGTTTCCACTCTCTCGCTAACCGCTTGGCTTCTTCTATTTGAGCAGGAGTCAGGACTTCTTCCAACATCGACAAGGCTTGTATCGCGGGCTCCATGCCTTGGTCTGCTGCCAACAAGGCCCATTTATACGATTCCACGTAATCCTGCTTCACACCTTCCCCTTTGAAATACATCAGGCCAAGATGGTTTTGCCCAGCAGCGTTTCCCTGGTCTGCGGCCCGCAGGAACCACTGAAAGGCTTGTTCAAAATCCTTCGGCACACCTAATCCGTATCGAAAGACTAAGCCAAGATTATTTTGTGCGGTGGGATAACCTTGATCGGCAGCCCGACGATACCATTCCTGCGCCTTGGCAAAGTCCGGTTTAACTCCTTGCCCCCAACGATACATGAAGCCCAGCATGTTTTGGGCTTCAACATTGCCTTGATAGGCTAATGGTTCCCATTCTCTGAACGCGGTCTCAAAATCTTCACGCAGGTAGGCATTTTCTCCTGCATCAAAATCAGCCCATGTGGGCATTGCCAATAACAGCACCATCCCAACGACAAAGGTTGAAAATATTGTATTTTTCATACGTCCCTCGGGTTAAGGTCTCATCTTCTCGTATGATAACAGATGCTATCCTTCCAAGGACTTCAGATCAATCACGAACCGATATCGAACATCACCCTTCAAGACTCGTTCATACGCCTCATTCACTTGTTGAATCGGAATCACCTCGACATCAGACGGAATATTATGCTCGGCACAGAAATCGAGCATTTCTTGAGTTTCTCGAATTCCACCGATGAGAGAACCCACCATGCGCCGACGCTTAAGCACTAAATTAAACGCGAGCACGGGCAATGGCTCACTGGGAGCACCAACTAAAATCATAGTCCCGTCTCGCTTCAGCACATCTAAATAGGTATTGTAGTCATGAGCAGCAGAAACGGTATCAATCATAAAATCAAACTTCCCCGACAGCCCGGCCATAGACCCTTCTTTTTCTGTGGCCACATATTCAGTAGCCCCAAGCCGCTCCGCATCAGATCGCTTGGCATCAAAACGACTGAATACCGTGACTTCAGCGCCCAAAGCCTTTCCAATTTTCACCGCCATGTGCCCAAGACCACCCAACCCAACCACACCCAATCGATGACCTTTCCCCACACCCCAATGTTTCAATGGGGAATAGGTGGTAATGCCGGCACAGAGCAATGGAGCCGTCCCCTCCAAAGACAGGGAAGATGGAATACGCAGCAGATAGTTTTCATCCACGACAATTTGTTTAGAATAGCCACCGTAGGTCGGTGCGCCCTGTTGATCGAGACCGTTATAGGTCAAGATCATTCCCGATTCACAATACTGTTCAAGGCCATCACGACAAGACCCACAGGTTCGACACGAATCAACGAAACATCCCACTCCTACGTTGTCGCCCACGTGATATTTTTTGACATCTGCCCCAACCTGAAGGATATCCCCAACAATTTCATGGCCCGGGACCATAGGGAAAATCGACCCACCCCATTCATCGCGGGCTTGATGAATATCAGAATGACAAATTCCACAATACCGAATATTGATCAAGACATCATAAGCACCAACAGCACGACGATCAAAACGAAACGGTTCCAACGCTGCCCCTGCATTCATCGCAGCATAACCTTGCGTATGTAACATGAAGACTCTCCTTAGAAGTGTTTCAGACTAAATATATTTTTCAAGTAACTGAATCTCGCAACCCTTCATTATCATGACATATCCCATGAAGCCTCGTCGATATTCTCCTCAAGGAAAATTTCCAACAAGAGCTGAAAAGAGAAATTAAATTGAAATGAGAGAGGTTAGAAAATGCGGATTATGAAATTCAGAAGACATTCTAGTCGAGCAGGTGCCGTCGAGCTATAACTTACTCTACGACAACTTTTGCTGGCAAGACTTGTTCTGCCTGTGGTGCCTGGCGAGTCCAGATAAAAGTTAAAACGCTGACTCCCATCAGCGCAATCAGACCTTTCACAGATAACCCGACATTGACCACAGCAAAGGTTATCGCGAAGGTGCCAACAATGAGCATGGTGGCTTTGGTCTTGGCGGCTTTACTAATACTGCCATTTCGTTGCCAATCTCGGATATGGGGCCCCATTTTCGGATGGGTCACGAGCCACTGATGCAAACGTTCCGAGCTTCGACTAAAACAATAGGCAGACAATAAGATGAATGGCGTGGTGGGCAAGAGCGGAAGAAAGATCCCGATGCACCCCAGGATGAGACTCGCCCAGCCGACGAGAAACACCAAAACTCTCAATGGGTAAGACGATATCACTCCACACCTATGACGTTGGAAGTTGTCAATAAGAAAGGCTTACCATTCTATTCGGTCATTAGGGAGGTTTGGTTAATAACAGAGGGGCAACAATTTCATCGACTTTCCAAAAACCCACACCAACGGTACAGTAGATTCAATTATGGATCTCAACTCCCCATCATCCCAAGACACTTGGGATAGCTTTTGCGAGTCCCGGGTCGAATACCTCACGGCCCTGGCAATTACTGTGGCCCAAGGAGTCACTCGCCAAGACACCAGCCATCCAGCCTTTTGCGGATGTATTGATTGGCATTCTTGTGTGCATGGACTCTATGCGTTGCTGACCGTTTCGCGATTAACGGACGATCCACAATGGGCAGAGATTGCCGAGTCGCGCCTTGAACCTGGTGGGCTCGAACAGGAACTGCTCGCCATTCAGCGAGAGGAAGTGAACCAGGAACTGCCGTATGGATTTGCGTGGTTTTTGAAACTGGCGCAAGAACGTGAACGGTGGTCAGGCAAGAATGATTTAGAGCCATTGGCTACAGAAATCGCCAAACGATTGGAAGCGTGGATTTTTTCGCTTTCCGCGGAGAAAATCGTTTATCACGCGTCGCATCGAGCGTATGGCAATCTCTCTTGGGCGTTACTCAATCTGTGGGAATGGGTTCAATTTCGAAAGGATGAGGAACGAGCCAAGAAGCTGACGCAATTCGCCAAAGAACAAATACTTCCGCTTGACCTGACGGTGCCCGCATCATTGGATAACCTGACAGATGAATTCTTCCCCGCTTCGCTTCAGCGAACACGCGCACTCTTGGCGATGTTGCCGAAGGAAGAAAGGAATGAGTGGCTGGAGGCATTTTTTCGTGAGGGGGTTATCCTCCAGCCTGTGGAGCACCCCTCATCTCCACATTCGGCAGGGCTAAATTTCAGCCGCAGTTGGGGCTTGTGGGATCTTTATCGTCATACCAGCCAAGTCACCTATCGTGACCAGTACGTGAATCATATCGTCACGCATATAGAGTCACCTCAATACTGGCGCGACGATTATAAAAAATGTAGCCATTGGGTCGCACAGTTTGGGATCTATGCGATTGCGTTGAGTATGGATGAGCCTTCGAATGATTCCTCTCGGGTATTGTAACTGCGGGATCTAATCCCACCCCTTCTTTGCTTCACTTGGAATGTTGAAAAAAGCCGCCAGCAGCGCTCCCTGGCTTTGCGGAAATGGCTCGCACAGGCACAGAGTCGCTATTTTTCCGTGCTCACGTACTGTGAGTACCCTCCGCGCATCAAAATGGCTACGGCCTTGCTGGACGGAATTTTTTGAACATTCCCTCTCACTGCTACGGGTCTTCTTGCTCAGAGCATCTATGGGTCCTGGATATGAAATATTCAACAGGCCCTCTCTGGCTAGTGTGAAGGCCCGAAGAGTGTACGATGAGATCGTGCAGCTACAAAAGAAATAAAGAACCTGCCAAAGAGGAATGAGGAATGTTTCAGAGATTAAAATTCTAGAAAGGCGGGCGAAGACAAACGGTACGAACAGAAGATTATCGTGATATGCTGCTAGTCATATATTTTCTTTTGAAGAACTCCCACTACAACCCATTGAGAAAACCCTAAATTTCCAGGGCCATTCCAAAACCCGATTCTAAAATCTCACCTGGTTGCAACACCACTACCCCACAGCTCAGATCGCCTTGGGCAAATAAATTAAACCCATCATTGGCATTGGTCACTGGTTCAAGGGCAAAAAAACTTTCCCCCTTGGGGGAATAGAGAATGACATGCTCCATACCTGGGTCGGCAAAAATTCTTGCTTTGATGCCACTACCAGGCCAATCGATAAGAGCTGATCGATTCCACCCCGCAAAACAGTGGTCGAGCACCGCATCAAGAGGCCGCTGCGTCGAAAAATCTTGATCGAGGTGAATTGGAACCGCTGGCCCCGTGGGTAATGGGGTTTCTCCTGGATACACACCATCCACCGTCAGTTGTAATTCCACCTCACCATGTGACCCAGGCAACGTCCGATTGAAGTATGGATGAAAGCCGCACCCAACTGGCATGGATGTGTTACCGATATTCGTGACTTTGATATGGCTGGAAAACTTGAAGTCCTCCAAGGCATAGGTCAATTCGGCTGAAAACGGAAAAGGGAAATTGATATCTTTGAAGTCTTCAGAATGAAAACCCAAGACTGTTTTCTCGTTGGTCTGGTCAAGCACCGACCAGGGTCGGTCACGGACATCCCCATGAATGGCATGTTTCTCTGCATCTCGCAGTTGATAGTCATTTCCCTCAAATTGAAACCGCCCATCACCAAGTCGATTGGAATAAGGAATAAGCACAAAGCTCGACGCGTCAGAAGATCTTCTCAACGGGTCCACCGCCGATCGCATAATGGGAATCCATTGACCAGCACGGTTGACCGAACATTCTGTGATCGATCCCCCGATTTCTGGAACAAGTACAACCCTAATTTTTCCATTGTGTAATTTCATTGAGAGTCCTGCGAACAGCGAAGGAAGTGATGGCGTAAAGTTAACAACTCTTGGGACGGTTTCGTTTGACCACCTGCATGGCGATTTGATTCCGAATGAATCGAAATACATTCTCGGTTTGATGGTAAGGGTAAAATATCGTTCGAGGATCGCCCATGAGTTTCCTGAGCTCTTTGACTGGCGTTTCGCGATTCACGGTTCCCTTCATCGCAAACCCTGCACTCCCCGGCCGCCAACATTCTGAGGCAAAGGGTAACGGGTCACTCCCAGGGAGAATCGCGATACCTTGCTGACGGGCTTGTTGAAACTGAGGCGGATAAGGCAGAAACCCTGGACGCCCGCTGTTATCCCCGAGAAAGAAGGTTGTCGGTGTCTGGGAGACAAGATAGTCATCAAGGATTTGCCCTCGACGCCCCCACCACTTCCCAAATCCCCATGGCACCACCGCAATCCCCCCATCACTGCGCACAGCATCAACCGTATCTTTCAATCCCACACCATCTGGAAACTGTGTGGCAGTTAACAATGCTAAGACTTCAAGATTTTCTTTGACGACAATTTGCCGCCCCGCCACGATGAAAATCGTGGCCCCATGGTTCGCTTTGACAATGAGAGAAGAATCCTCGCTTGTTCGAGAGACGAACCATTCACTGCCAGCCTCATTCTGAATACCTTGGCGTTCATCTGCCCATTTTCCTAATTGCTGAAACCAGTGATCCCCCCATGATTCGGTAAGCAGGAGAAATCCCATAAAAGACTCGGTTTGATGACGAGTTTGGGCTTCACGTTGACAGTTCTCATAGGCCGAATCACAAAAACTGGCCAAATTAAAACTGGGATGAATATGCACGTGGCTATCAACAACAAGAACCGGTGATGTCTTCATAATAATGTGAACACCTTTTGCGTACCCCCAATAATTTTTCCCACACCGACATCAGATCTTCCTGGGCGGATGAGAGTTTGAGCATCAATAACAGGAAGATCGGAAAGGCGTTTCTGAAGCTAAAGTATTTTCCTCTTAATTCAGTAACGACCCCGTATATTCAAAGAAAACCATGTTGGTTCGAAATAATGTCGGAAACTCAAACCTTCATAACGGAAGGTGCTTGGTAGCAGCCTTTTTAAGAGAAATTCGTCTTTTTGGGAATGATAGGTAAGGTTTTGCCTATTTCCTTCCGAAATAATAAGTAAGCGTAGTTGAATACAACTGTCTCATGGATGAGACATCAACCACCAATGGACAAGGAGCGCCATGGACATCAACACTCGCTTGTACGTGCATACTCATCCTTTCACCACGGCGACTGGAGATCGTGACCCTGGGAGAAATCTGTATTTTGGCTCACCGCGGAAACGAAATCCTCCCCAACCGAAGAGTGAACAACAAGGACCTGAGTCTGGAGTGGAAGAGTCCGAACATCACATTGATATCATCGCCTAAATCGTTTCTTTATGATGACCAGGAAGGCCTCATAAAGAAACGAAGTGGCATGTTGATGTTTGACACTTTCAACCCTCTGGCTGCACCCCTTCATGTCTGACACTACGGAGCGTCAAGATGAAGCACTACAGCTGTGTGACCATCAGGGACAGGAAGGAAATTCTCTGTCCATTTTTTCAAACATCCTGGTAATCACTTGATTACATTAACACCATTGTTCCATACCCGACCCTGGATTCACCAAGAACCAACATCCAGCACCCATGAGGAACATTTTTATATTTGGCATGAGACCTTCCTGATCGCTCGCTCTTTATCAATCAACCACCAAAGGAACATTGCGACTCATGGCCTATAAAAGTATTGGCGACTACGGCATCATCGGTGATCTTCATACTGTGGCGTTAGTGGGCATGGATGGCTCCATCGATTGGTGTTGCCTCCCTCACTTTGATTCTCCGAGCGTCTTCGCAGCCATGTTAGACCATAAGCAAGGCGGACATTTTAAAATTTCGCCCATTCAAGAAGGCAATCAACGGCAGATGTATTTACCGGAAACGAATATTTTGCTGACCCGTTTTTTCCAAGAAGACGGTGTAGGCGAGATTACCGATTTCATGCCCATCGAATCGGATGCACCGGGGTATATTCCTAAACGTCATCAAATCATTCGAATGGTCGAGGTCACCAGAGGACAAGTACGGTTCCGCCTGGAATGTGCCCCATCCTTTAATTATGCACGCGATCCCCATACCCTCATCACGCGTGAGAACAACGCCATCTTCCGTTCCAAAAATGCGGTCCTCGGATTAGTGAGTCCAATCCCCCTTCAGGCACGAGAAGGCCTAGCCTTCACGGAATTTACGCTCAGCGAAGGGCAAAGCCTCACGTTCTTCATCGAATACCTGGAAACCGATAGTTCCGAAGCTCTCTTAGCGACTCCAGAATCTGGAGAGATGGCGTTTCAAAACACCTCAGCCTTTTGGCAACGTTGGCTGGCCCAATGCCAATATTCAGGACGATGGCGAGAGACGGTGCATCGGTCCGCCCTCACACTCAAACTCCTGACTTACGCACCCACAGGTGCCATTGTGGCTGCCCCAACCACCAGTCTACCTGAAGCCATTGGCGGACCGCGCAATTGGGACTATCGCTATACATGGATGCGCGACGCGGCGTTTACGGTCTATGGCCTGCTACGCCTAGGGTTCACCACAGAGGCCGGGCGTTTTATGGATTGGCTCAATGCCCGATGTCATGACCTCAATCCTGATGGCTCGTTACAACTCGTGTATGGGATCGATGGACGCCGTGATCTACCAGAAGAAGAGCTCAACCATCTGGATGGTTATCTCTCTTCCAAACCCGTCCGCATCGGCAACGCCGCATCACATCAACTCCAACTGGATATGTACGGAACCCTCATGGACGCCGTATACCTTTATGATAAACATGGGACTTCGATTTCTTTTGATCTCTGGATGAACCTCTGCCGTCTTCTCGATTATGTCTGTGACAACTGGCACATGCCTGACGAAGGCATTTGGGAAGTCCGTGGCGGGCGTCGTCACTTTGTCTATTCCAAAGTCATGTGCTGGGTTGCCTTAGACCGAGGGATTCGGCTCGCCGATCAACGAGGGTTCCCAGGCAATCGAACTCGATGGACACAAGAACGCGACCGCATTTATATCGATGTGATGGAGCATGGCTATAACGACAAATTGGGCGCATTTGTTCAACATTACGATACGGAAGCGTTGGATGCGGCCAACCTCATCATGCCATTGGTCAATTTCGTCTCTCCCACAGACCCACG
Organism: Nitrospirota bacterium; assembly: GCA_027623995.1. GTDB lineage: Bacteria > Nitrospirota > Nitrospiria > Nitrospirales > UBA8639 > Nitronereus. The sequence goes on along the minus strand of JAQBUF010000005.1, from coordinate 40,861 downwards.
AATGATCTCGACGCTCGACCTCACCCTTGAGAAACTCACCATGGGAAGCTTGGTCTATCGCTATCGGGTGGGAGAAGCCGCGCCTGACGGGCTAGAGGGAGACGAAGGGACCTTTAGCATGTGTACCTTCTGGCTCGTCGAAGCTCTCACGCGGGCAGGACGATTACAAGAAGCACGATTGATTTTCGAAAAGATGTTGAGCTACGCCAACCACCTTCGTTTGTATGCCGAAGAAGTGTCACACACTGGTGAACAGTTGGGTAATTTCCCGCAAGCCTTTACGCATTTTGGTTTGATCAGCGCGGCCATCAATCTAGATACAGCCCTGAATTCCCGACAAGGCAACATCACCATGACTCGGAGGACGACCTCCGCCCCAAAACCTTCGCAGCCCTAACACCAACGAGCCAGAACAAAAAAAATTGTTCCTAAGATGGAATTCGCTAAACGTGCGGGGTTCGACGTTCGGCGTGAGGAAAAAATGTAACGAATAGGACTCAAGGTACACCCCCTTCGGCAAATCACAAGGAAGCCGCACGCGGGGGAGGCAGCACCTGGCTCCGCCCAAAGCGGCTCCGCACAGGCATGTGGGGGATGCGGCGGCGACAAGAAAGACACAATGGCCTCAAACCAGCCCTCTCCCTCTTGTAGCTGCACAATCTCATTGTGCCCTCTTCACGCGCATCAATGGCTACTGCCGCTCGGAAGAGGCAGCATGAGATGCTGCGGCTACGGGAAAAAGGGTAAGGCTCTCTCTTCATGCGGGATGGGACGATGGCGAGACGAAACCCGACGACCGTTTCGCCTGGGGGAAAGAATGCCGACATCCCCCCAACGAGAGAGGGAACGTCTAGGAATTTTTGGCGCAGCCCTTTGGAAGATAGTGGTGGGAGGAACAATACAACCATTCCACTCGCCCCGCGTTGGGGGAGGCAGAGCCAGAGTTCCGAAGAGACGACTCTTCCCAGATTCCTCCCTTTGCTCATAGGGCCCAGACAAGAATAACTTCGACGTTCATTTCAGACTTTACCCTTAGGCCTTTTTGCGTTACTGTACCCGGGTATCGTGTCTACCCACCTTTCTACCGATAAATAATTGTCTGCCTCTGTTCTCTTATGTTGTTGAAACATATTGTGAGGTAAAAAGACTACATTTCTCATCTCGGATTCACAGCAACATGGTGGAGAGCTTAGGAGTTTCCACCACCTATAAACCTCATTCCTAGAAAGAAAAATTTTTTTCTAGGGGGAATGGGAACGGATATGGAGATCGGATTTATCGGGCTTGGGAAAATGGGTATGAATATGGTGACCCGGCTTCGGCAGGATGATCACCGGGTCGTCGTCTTTGATCGAGCACAAGACGCCGTCAAACAAGCAGAAGGCACTGGCGCGGTAGGAGCCTCCTCGCTTCAAGATCTCGTCTCAAAACTCGCCAAACCATGCGCCGTATGGGTCATGGTTCCCTCTGGGGCACCAACCGAAGAAACCATTCAAACGCTTGCCGGTATGCTAGAACCCAATGATGTCATCATCGATGGCGGCAATACCAAGTTCCATGATGATGTCCGTCGAGCCGCTGAGCTTAAACCCAAACAGATACACTACGTAGACGCCGGCACCAGCGGAGGCATCTGGGGATTACAAATTGGGTATTGCCTCATGGTCGGAGGCGAAAAAACCATCGTTGATCGGCTTGGATCTATTTTCACCACACTCGCTCCCAAAGATGGTTGGGCGCACGTTGGCGGCATCGGCGCGGGACATTACGTCAAGATGGTCCATAACGGCATTGAATACAGCATGATGCAAGGCTATGCCGAAGGCTTTGAGCTCATGTCGAAAAGCGAATACAACCTTGACCTCGCCAATATTGCCGACCTCTGGATGCATGGCAGCGTGGTACGATCCTGGCTCTTAGAGCTCGGAGCCAGCGCATTGAAAGACGATCCAAAATTAGAATCCTTAAAGGGCTATGTGCAAGATTCCGGCGAAGGTCGCTGGATGCTCATGGATGCGCTAGACAAGGATGTCCCCGTACCTACCTTGGCTACAGCCTTGTTTACCCGATTCCGATCGCGGCAGGAAGAATCGTTCTCAGAAAAAATGTTAGCCGCGCTTCGCAATGCCTTTGGTGGGCATAGCGTCAAACGGTAAACACATTCCAACTTGAATGAGGATCTTATGACCATGACAGCCGAGGAAGAACAGCCTGCCAAGATACAGACCGGAACCAGCTCTATGGTAGAACCCTGCACCCTCGTGATTTTCGGCGGGTCAGGAGACCTCACCAGGCGCAAACTCCTCCCAGCCGTCTACAACCTCGTACTCGATGGATCGCTTCCCGAAAACTATGCCGTGGTCGGAATTGGGCGGAAAGCCTGGAATGATGATGAGTTTCGAAATGTCGCTCGTGAAGGCATTGAAAAATTTTCACGGCAATCCCTCCAGGAAGGGAAATGGGAAGAATTTGCTCGACGCCTGCATTATGTTTCGGGGGCTATTGATGACCCCAATATGTATCACGGACTCCGTAGCCGAATCGAAGAGATTGAAACCCAGTTTGCATTGCCGGGGCATCGCATCTTTTACCTGGCCATTCCCCCCACCTCTTTTGCGCCCTCATGTCAGGGATTACAGCAGGCCGGGCTCATCTATCCGCCTGAACTTCCTGAGCGTGTCTCCCGCGTGATTGTCGAAAAACCTATAGGCCATGATTTGGAATCTGCGAAGATCATTAATGCCACCATTGGTGATGTCTTTGATGAATCGCAGATCTACCGCATAGATCATTACCTTGGAAAAGAAACCGTTCAGAATATTATGGTGCTCCGATTCGCCAACAGTATTTTCGAACCCATCTGGAACCATAAATATATCGACCACGTACAGATCACGGTGAGCGAAGCTGAAGGGTTAGGCACGCGTGCAACATATTACGAAGAAGCAGGCGCCCTACGCGATATGGTGCAAAACCATATCCTTCAACTGCTCTGCCTCATTGCCATGGAACCGCCCTATTCATTGGACCCAGATGTGGTGCGGAATGCAAGAATGGAAGTGCTGCGGTGCCTTCATCCGATTCAGGGAAAAGACGTCGAAAAATATACAGTCCGAGCCCAATATTCTCATGGAATCGCGCACGAGCAAGAAGTGCCAGGGTATCGAAGAGAAGAAGGGGTAAAAGCCGATTCCACAACTGAAACTTTTGTGGCGCTCAAACTCTTTATTGAAAACTGGCGATGGTCTGGTGTGCCGTTTTATTTGCGCACAGGAAAAGCCATGCCCGGTCGCGCATCGGAAATCGCGGTGCAGTTTAAAGACATTCCAGAAATTCTCTTCAACACGAATCCTGAAGCACGCCAAGCTCCAAATCTACTGACGCTGCGCATCCAACCACATGAAGGCATGTCTCTGAGAATCATGTCCAAAATTCCAGGAAGCCGTGCACGATCACATCCTGTAGAAATGAACTTCAACTATGGCGATGCCTTTGATGCCCCATCCCCAGAAGCCTATGAACGATTGCTATTGGATGTGATGGCCGGCGACGCCTCGCTCTTCATGCGACGCGATGCCGTGGAAGCCTCGTGGGCCTGGATCACCGATATCATCCAAAGCTGGAAAGACCATGGCGGCAAATGGTTACCCGAATACCCCGCCGGCACCTGGGGTCCCGTCGAAGCGGATAAGTTGATTGAAACCGACGGCCGCAAATGGCGATTGGTATAGAACGAAGAAAACACAACAAACCTAACCCATTATTTTTAATGTATCCCGATCCACATAAACCATCATCGGTTTTGTCCTCACCCTAAGCATTGAGTAAATTTACTCAACATACTGAGTAAATTGTCAGCGACACCTCACCCTGCACTCTTCTTCCTTTCTATTCCTTGCCCCAAATTTCCCCTTAACAGGCAAGGGATAACTTTGATCCAAACTCAACAATTGACTGGAGAGAGAAAAACTTTCCACGTATAGTAAAGGGACGCATAACAAAATGGTTTTTGAAAGCTCTTAAATTAGGAGGAAATCATGAATGTGATGGATTTTGATGCGATTGTATTTCGTGAGGAAAATACCTTTATCTCCCATTGCCCAGAACTGGATGTATCCAGCTGTGGGAAAACCATTGATGAAGCACGATACAATTTAAAAACTGCCGTTCGTTTATTTGTTGAAGAAGCTGAAAAAATGGGTACATTGGAAGACATCTTACAGGAAAGTGGATTTAAGCAGAATCCAGACGGCAAATGGCAAGCCCCGCAACTCGTAGCCACTGAGATCATGCAACTTGGACCCTCGATCTAATGCCAAGAATTACGCCACTTTCTGCCAAGAAATTCCGAAAAATTCTAGAGAAAGCCGGATTTACTTTGGTGAGAACAGAAGGAGACCATTTCGTGTTTGTCAAACCAGGCCTATCTCGACCACTCGTCGTTCCCGATTGGGATGAAGTCCCTGTCTTCATTATCAAAAATAATCTCCGAACAGCGGGCATGTCTCGTGAGGAATACTTCTCCTATCTCAAGCAAGTATAACGACCCGAAGTTTTCTCAACGGAAAAAGTCGGTTTTTAGAGATGCCTATATAGAATTGACACGTATTTGAGGTATCCACGACATTTAAGCCCCACTGCATGCCCCTCACTGGCGATGATAGCATTCCCCTGGGAAAATTTCTGTCCAAATCCGTTGAACATTGGATAAGTCCTTTTCAATGATCAGTCTATTTTTTCATCCTTACCCAGGGGTCCCTGCTGAAGCAGACAAACTCATTGAAACCGACGGAAGAAAGTGGCGGTTAGTATAGGACCACTCGAAAATAAACACGGCCCTGCCCATCACCCCACCCTCCCGTTGACCAATACTCTATTTCGATATTGCCATTACTCAATACATTGAGTAAAATTACTCAACGTATTGAGTAATTCGTCAAACCATGTACACCCGCCCTCAGAACACACTTCTCGCCCGTCGGATCAAAGAACGCCGTCGCTTCATTCAAGTGATCACCGGCGCACGTCAAGTGGGGAAGACCACACTCGTTCGACAGGTAGCCACAGCCTCCGGCATTCCCATTCGTTATGCCAATGCCGATGAACCCACCCTCCAGAGTTCAGAATGGATTGCCCAGCAGTGGGAAGCCGCACGCCTAGAGGCCAAAGAATCGAAACGACGCGGATCGTTATTGGTGCTCGACGAAATTCAAAAAATTCCTCACTGGTCAGAATCCGTCAAACGCCTGTGGGATGCCGACTCCGCCAACGAGGTGCCACTCAAAGTCGTTCTTCTAGGATCAGCCCCCCTCCTCATCCAACGAGGCTTTACCGAGAGCCTAGCTGGCCGCTTTGAAATCATGCATCTCCCTCACTGGTCGTACTCTGAAATGCGAGAGGCCTTCGGCTGGACCTTGGATCAATTTATATTCTACGGCAGCTATCCTGGTGCGGCATCCTTGGTGAAGGATCCCGCTCGATGGGCTCGCTACGTGAAGGACTCGTTGATTGAAACGACCATCTCGCGTGACGTGTTATTGCTCACTCGCGTGGATAAACCGGTCTTATTACGTCGTATATTCGAATTGGGATGTGCGTACTCAGGCCAGATTCTCTCCTATCAAAAAATGCTGGGCCAGTTGCAAGATGCCGGGAACACCACGACTCTCGCGCACTATTTGGATTTACTCGCAGGAGCGGGGATGGTCGTCGGCTTACAAAAATTCGCGGGAGGTGCAGCGCGAAGGCGTGCGTCTAGCCCCAAACTTCAAGTGTTGAACACCGCGCTACTCAGCGCACAGTCAGGCTTCACACTGAAGATCGCCCGGCAAGACACAACCTTTTGGGGCAGGATTGTGGAGTCTGCCATTGGTGCGCATCTGGCCAATGCAGCAGCAGCCGGGATGTGCGAAGTGTTCTATTGGCGAGATCGAAACCGTGAAGTGGACTTTGTGGTCCGCGTGGGAAAAACACTAACTGCCATCGAAGTAAAAAGTGGCCGAAGCCAAGAACATCTACCTGGCATGGAAGCCTTTGCCTCCGCATTTAAACCCACACGCATGCTCCTTGTTGGAGGAGACGGCATAACCGTTGAAGATTTTTTATCCAAACCCGTTGAACATTGGGTTGGCACTCAATCTTAACAGGTTAGAGTGACCCCGCCGGCACCTGGGGCCCCGTCGAAGCAGACAAATTGATCGAAACCGATGAAAGAAAGTGGCGGTTGGTGGAGGGCCAAATTTGATACGGGCAAATTTCACAACCTCCGATAGTCGATTAGTACGACGGCACGCATCCTAAATTTATCCAACCCTTTGATAGCCAAAACCTCCGAGCAAGAGCACCCTCATGGGGCCTTTACCCTCAATCAGTTCATGGGTACTCCCATCATTCCTTCTTATCAGAAAATTGAAAATTCCGTTTTGTTAAAATCCAAAGATCGGTATTCAGGTCCACCTTTTTGATGGCAAACAATCAGGGACAGTAGTGGCGTATCTTGGGAGGCGACAGCAGGAAGGAGTCTTAATACTGAAAAAACTCGATACGCCCAAAATGAGAAGCCCCACCAAGCCAGCGTGGGGCTCTTTAGTCTATTAAGGTCAAATCGGAGAAAGGTATTCCAAGCTCTGAGGAATGAAATCCTTTAGGGCTTTCTCACGCGCCAGGCCACGAGCCCGATCAGTCCTGATCCCAAGAGCAACATCGTGCTGGGTTCTGGCACCGGGTTACTCGCTGTCACACTTCCCAGATTCGTCGAAACATCGAGTATTTCCGCATTCAACCCCTTGACGTCATTAAAGGTATCCAAGACAAAGGCCAGTGAACTCGTTCCTGCTCCAATGGTATCAAAAGCCAACTGAGCGAGGGTCACGCTGTCGCCTTGAAGAGCGGCGAGGTCGCTATCTGAAAGGAAGGACAATGCCGCAAAGTCCACGACACCTGGAACACCTAAGAAAAAGCTCTCGAGTACATCAAAAAAGAACGGATCACCTAAGGACAGGCCAAAGGTGACGTTGGTGGCCAATAAAATCGTGGGATCATAGGTGACGTCCAGATCAAAGGCCGACACCACCTGCCCAGCCGCATCCAGCCCACTCAGCACCACCTCCACCATGACCGGAGTCCCCACATCCACCGTTTGCGTCGACGGCACAAAGTGTAAGGAAAGGGCATGTGCCGATGCTACGCCGACCAAGCCGCTCAACACCAGCGCAGCCATACTGGTTAGAAGAAAGAATCTCCCGCTTTTCATGTTAGACCTCCATCATTCAGAAAAAAAATAACCCTTGAGTACGCTCACAACTTCTACCCGCTAAGGGACCAACAATCATTAGGGAGAACTCTACCATTGAACCTAGAAACGGCAGTTGGATCACAAAAGTCCGCACAACCTCTTGACGCACCTGGCAAAATCCAAAAATGGCTCATCACCACCAAGGTGACCACGCCTTTTTGTATTTCACCATGCACGTCAAGAGCTTGCACGGCTTTTTTGCGCCCAACTGCCGTTTCTAGGTTGAACAGGAGGCGGGAAAAATACGAAGAAAGGCGCACAAAGCAGCATCAACGATACGGTATATGACGCACCTGGCTTTACATAGAAAGACACAACGAAAAGCGAAAAGGGATAACCTGAAGACAGGGGGGTTTAGAAAATCCTGATAATAGGGCGCACCATGAAAGATACGCTGCCGCCCTCTACCCAGATTCATGACATGACACACAGCATGGGCGTCTTGAAAGCTGGTGGGTCTCACGGCATGGCGGGAAAGTCGGTGAAATTAATACATGACTAAATAAGCTTGACCCCCTTTCAATAAAGGGTAACGTCCTCTTTTTTAAAGGCCAAAGGCCAAGGCCAAGCTCAGGAGCGCGAGGGACGAGCGTCAGCTGGAACAGCGTGATGGGGGCCTTCATGAGATAAGGGCGACCATCGCGCAAAAATTGTATCTGCAGAAAAATCTGCACCGCAATCCCACTCAATAAAGTATTTCCCGTTATGAATGAGATGAAATTCGCGTTCATCCTTCAGGGGAGCAAAAGCTTCAGATTCAAGAAACGGTTTCACATCAAATAATCCCGCATTCCCATCCTCAGCTTTAACATACAAAAAATAATTATCGCGCGGGGTAATTTCTGCAATATTCATTGATCAAGACCTCGAATAGGAAATGGTTTCTTTCCGTGAACAGCTAATTCCCAATCAACAAGCAAATCCTCTTCATGTATTTGGATCCAGGCAACCACCAATTTATGTTTCTTTGGTGGGAGTGAGCCAGCCAACACACCGCCCTCCGGGATTGAATACACTGCAACCTGCCCCTGATAGTCAGCATGAAGGTGGGGTGTATTATGCCTGTCTGTGTCATAAAAAAACATTCGGATAAGAATCCCATAGAACATCGAAATCGTAGGCATACATCTATTCCCCTATTTCACCCCCAAGAAATTAGTGTTTGGTTTCTGAATAGTACCCAATCGCATGGCTGAAAACAATTCTCCCATTGAAAGAGTCATAGAATTAACGGTGATTTCAGCTTGGGGACAAATCGAGGTAGCCCCCTCCATCCAAAGCCATTGTTAATATGGCAGGGGAAGATAATAAAGGGTAGCGTCCCCTTTTTCCTTGCAGTTTTTTCTCTCCAATTGCCGAACCGTGGCGGCTTCAACAAAAAGAGCCGGGCTCCTTCATGAAGGAATCCGGCTCCCACAATAATTAGGATGCCTGCTGATAAAGCCAGGCTTTACCCTAATTGGTGTTTTCTCAAGCGCCAGGCCGCCAATCCCGCCAGGCCTGTGCCAAACAACAAGATGGTGGATGGCTTCGGAATCACCGGTTGGCCCGCCTCCACCGTGATCGACCTCGCACCTCCCAAATCAAAAGTAATAGGTATCCCAAAGGGGGCCGACAAAACCACACTACTCAGCGTTAACGCACTGGTCCCCATGGCCAATAAAACGGCTCGAACAGTCTGGGCAATGATGAGTCGGAAGCAGGACTTTCACGCCGTCTAACGGTAGGGCAACGCGAGTGGAATTGCGAGGGAAAAGAGAGCATGAGGGCGAAACAGGTAGCCAGGAGAGATTTAACCCGAGGTATTGTCTGAGCCCACAGCTCGATAAGTTGACTGGGCGTCTCTCCTCCGCCCTTTTGAGAGGCGGATTCCATCAAGGCCAGCGGCCATAGGACTGCGCAAACAGGCCGGATACATGACGGCACACTTCATGCGCTATGTACGACTAAGACCCCTTGCATTCTTGGGAGCGTCCATACATGACAATACCAGCAAAACTGGTGGACCCTGGATCAATCATCGCTTCAACTGATCACCTATAGTAGAACTGCAATACCCGGGCTTCCTTCCGCTGACGGTATCGGCAAGGCGCCGAGATAGTTGGTTTATCTACCGAAACATGGGAACAGTCTTGAGCAGTCTTTTCACAGATTCCGCAGAAGCAGCAAAACCCACGCCATGACCGATGGTGGTTTTGCCGTTGATGATACCGATCACTTTCCCCTTCATATCGAGGAGAGGTCCTCCGGAATTACCCGGGTTGATCGCTGCATCGGTTTGAATGCGGTCGGTTTTCCTCAGACTACTTCCTATGGCACTCACAATACCCGCGCTGGCGGTCAGGCCAAGCCCGAAGGGGTTTCCGAGTACAAGAACGGGTTCACCGACAATTGCTTCCGTCGAGCGCAGTTCAAGCGACATGAGGTCCTCGGCAGGCACCCGCAAAATCGCCAGATCGGAATCTTCGTTTTTTGCCACCAGCGTTGCTTGCAGGTGCTTGCCCGATGGCAGTATCACGAAAATCATGACTTTCCTTGCGATATGGTAGTTGGTTGCGATCAACCCATCACTCGCAACCACGAAGCCGGTGCCGAGTGAACCCACTTCGTTCGCGATGGTGACGATGCCTCGCGTCGCGTTGCGTATGACCTCCGGAACCGGTGACACCACATTCGTTGAACAGGCGCCCAAAGCTAGCATCAGGCCCGTAAGAACTATCGAAACGCATCGTCGTTTCATGCGAGTGGTCCGACCAAGTGATAGGGGCAGCGCAGCGGCACCGATCTTTCGCTCAGTTCTTCGGGAAAAACGCATATACACTCGCGTACAATTTACCAGCAGACACGTCCCTCAGGATAACGATCACTGGCCCTGGAAAAGCACCTGATTTGTGCACCACCGGGAACCCGAAGCCCAGCACGAGTTGTGAACAGGACAAATTCTGCTCCAGGATACAGCCACGCAGAATGTTATTTGCCACTGCAGTCTGGGTGCCGTTCTGTGAATCCGCCGCGGCATCTCCCGCTGCCTTGGCGAGTTCCGCCGCCTCTTTAACACTCCCCGGCTTCTCGGCCCCGGTGACAAAGTCCAGCCAGACCTGGTACTTGTCCGGCCCGATCACTTGTACCTGGAAGGCGCGAGCATCATTGCTGACGCCTGCCACTTCAATCACCGAATTCTCCGTCTCAAAAATATGCAGGCTTAAAGAGGCAGCGGTAATGATGCCAACGAGATCCTGAGCCCCCTGTTCTTCCCTCAGTGCATTTGCCTCAGCCAGAATCGCGGTCGACGAGAGCAGGCGCGTGATGTGCGGTATGTACATGCTCTTTATCAGGCTCGTTCTTATGGCACCGGCCGACATCACACCGCCCAGGGTAAACAATACGTCGCGGGTATCGGCATAGAAGGCTTGCGGCGTTACGCTCGCATAGCCTTCAAACCGTTTCTCGCCCCAGGTTGATGTCAACAATCCGGCATCCGTCAGAACCGCGATGCTTCTGTCCAGATCAGCGACCATTAGCTCCGGTATCAGGCGCGACAACAGCACATAGTACTGAGCCTGGAATACGACGTGAGCGCCAACGGATACATTGGTGTTCAACGCCGCAGCGCCGGTGGCAAGCTGGTTGTTCAGGGATCGGGCACGCACATCGTCGTCACGGCCAACATTGGGATCCAGCCGTTCCAGGAAAATCCGATTGTCGTTGATCGCCAGTTCGAGTTTCCTGAATATTTCCGGCAACTCCTGGCCCTCGGTAAAGGTGGCAGGGAATCCTGCCGCGCTCGCTTCGGCGGGGGAAGGAATGAAACCGGTTTCCGGTGCAAAGGGGGTACGATCTGCCAGAATTTCCAGATCGATACTGCCTCGCAGTGCTTGCAATTGCACCCCCAGCGCTTGTATTTGCACCAGATCGTTGTCCGCGACTGCAGTGACCAGATCGGTATAGAGTGCCTGGACATCGTCGATGGTATTCGCAAGTTCGGCTATGGGCCCATAGTAGGTATCCATCGCAAGACCTGTGCGTACGATGAAGCTTGCTTTGGCACTACCCAGGGCTCCGGCATCCACGATCAACGTAAACGCTCCGCTGGTATTGGAGGCTGTTGTAATCTCACTCGAGCTTGCCACGGGCAATACGCCAACAACAGCGAGCGGATCAAAGTCCAAACTAACGACCACGGGCGGTTGCGGGTCCAGCGCAACCCCGGTGTTGTCGAACAGCGTAATGCTGACAGGCAAGGTATCACCGGAGCTTATTAATGGTCGGTCAAGCTCAAGCTTGACCGAAGGACCTGATGACACGGTGATAGCCACCGACGTGCCGAAAGCCACTTGCTGGTTCGCGGCCGTGCCCTGGGCCAACACCAGACCAGCCGGCACGGTATTGCTGTTGGCCTGCGTCACAGCACCGAGATTCAGTCCAACGGATTCAAGCAGACTCCGGGCCACCGGCTCACTTACCGCCACCAGACTCGGCACGAAGATGGGCTGCGGACCCAGAGAGATGACGAAGTCAATGAACGCGCCTGCAGCACTTTCCGTAGCACCCATGACGCTCTGAGAAATCACGACGCCTGCAGGAACCGTGAGACTGAAGGCCTGGGCGATGCTGCCCACAGCAAGGCCCGCAGCACCCAGAGCACCGCTCGCTCCGGTTTCATCGCTGCCAACGAGATTTGGGACGATGACGGGTGGGGCTACGTTGATGGTAAAAGATTGTTCATCGGTATTGCCCTGGCTGTCGGACACCACCACCTGCACCCGTTGGTTGCCAAGATCGCCACTGTCCGGTAGCCAGTTGACAATGCCGAAGAAGCTGTCAATCGTCATGCCAGCCGGTGCATCCACCAGCGTATAGGTGAAGACATCACCGAAATCGGCGTCGGTTGCCAGCACCCCGTACAGATAGCCGTGCCCGGGCGAAGCGCCGAGCGGGGGCCGGGAAACAATGATGGGTGCGTTTACATTGGTGATGGCGATGGTCACTGTCGCTTCGTTCGATGTCGCTGTACCGTCGGATGCCGTGTATCTGAATCTATCGGTAGCGCCAGGATCTTCGCCGGGGACCACCGGATGCGCACGGTAGCTGTTGAGCCCCGGAATCAGCCAGTGCGGGCGTGGCTGTTGGGGGATGCTGGAATCCGCGTTCACCTGCATGGGTTGATAATGGTGCTGATTGTACACGGCCCGGGTCGGCGGCCACGGATTGCCCGGCAATCCCTGCAGAACACGTACGGGCAAGACACCGATTTGATTGCTTATGCCATACACCATTTCTGCCGCGCCATCGCCATCCACATCGGCAAGGGTCAGTCGAATATCCCATTGCCAGTTATGCGAGCCAGGCTCAACGGGATCGAAGGCCATGACCGTGCCGTCAGCACCATCGACGATATAGATACCATTGCCCGGATTTGCCTCCCTGGTAATAAAGCGGGCAAAAAACAGGTCGGCGTCACCGTCTGCATCGAAATCGAAGGCCGAAGCATTGACAGCGCTTCGTCCCATCGCATCGTTAGGCTGGTGCAGGGCCGGTTCATTTTCGTGGCTCCACATCAAGGTCCCATCCGTATCGTAGGCTGCCAGGTACGCTACACCCGTATTAGGAATCCCAAACCGCGTAACGTAGGCGAATTCAGGTGCTCCATCCCCATCCAGATCGGCGATGACAATCTGACTATTGGTGAAGTTCGGCGCATCTCTGCGCCAGATCAGTGAGCCGTCATGGTTGAACAGTAATGAAACTGTCTGTCCCGCACTAGAATTTCCGGAAAGGGATCCGTGTCAAAGTTCGCAAAGGCGAGGGCGATCTGATCTATCAGGCCACCCCGCGGGACGATGGGCAATAGAAATTCAAGCTGACCGGTGTGATCCACCACACTCTGCCCCATGATGACCTCACGGGTACCATCCAGATCCAGGTCGATCACATGCAGTACCGGAGCCCTGAACCCGTTTAGCGCCGGAATAAAGGGTGGCCCGTCATATTCCCACAACAGCGTGCCGTCCGCGCTGTTGTAGGCGGCGACTCCATCACGCGACACACTGGTGCTCACCTGGAACTGATACGGCATCAGAATTTCGACGCGGCCGTCACCATCCAGATCGGCAAGCGTGACGTGTGAGTTGGTCCAGATCGCAACATCGTGGCTCAGGGATTCGCTTGTTCCATTGACATTATTTCCGGTCCAGGCCAATGTGCCATCGTGGTGCACCGCCATCAGAAGATCAGCTTGTGAGTTCGGGCCCAATTGGATATTTGCAGGAGCAATAATCTCTAGATCGCCATCGCCATCGATATCCAGCAAGGCGGGGGTGGACCACCCTGAAAACCGTGGCACAGACGTAGGTGGAAACTCAGTGGCACAGGTGGCGCCATCGATAATCCAAAAGGTCCCGAAGAAATCGCGCATGCCGACAATTTCCGTATCGCCATCGCCATCCACATCCCCCACGACCATGGTCCCGCTCCCGGACACGATGTCTGCAGAGGCATTGCACTGCCGATCAAACCCTACCGTGATGGGTGGTTGTGCCGGCGGCGTGTAGGTGAAGGAACCGTCACCGTGGAGGGAGACGGTGCCTTTGGTTGGAGGCGTCATGAGCGTGGCGGTCAGGGCATCGCCGTTGGGGTCGGGGTCGTTGGCCAAGACGCCACTGGCGGGCACGGTCAGCGTCTGGCCCTGGCGCGCGTCGTAGCCATCATCCACGGCGGTCGGGCCCAGGTTGATCGGGGCCACCTGCATGATGAAGGTTTGAAAGTCGAGCCCCCCCTGGCCGTCTTCGACTTTGACGGTGATGTCGTGAGGGCCGACCTGTTCTGCCCCGGGGGTCCATTCGATCAGCCCGGTGCCGGAATCAATCGTCATCCCGGACGTGGCCAGCGGGAGAGAATACGTGAGCCTATCCCCGAGATTCGGATCCGTGGCCTCGACATCGTAGGTATATGCTTGGTCCACGAGGCCGGTCGTGCCGGGGGTTGAGATAATGGTAGGCGGCTCATTGAGTTCCCGGGCCTCGACCATCGCGGTTTTCGGGGCGCTCGCTTCGGTGCCGTCATGGACCACCAGTTGCACTTCATAGAATCCCACCTGATCGGGGACCAGGGAGGCCGTGACGGTGGTGGGTGCTGTCAAGGTGGCCGTACTGCCAGGTGGGGCCGACCGTAAGGTCCACTGATAGGTGAGGGGATCATTGTTGTCATCGAAGGATTGACTTCCGATCCAAAAGGCCCTTTTCCCGACGGTGCCAAGTTGATCGAGGCCGGCATTGGCAACCGGGGGAATATTGGGGTCCGTGACCGTGGTGGTCACGGTATCAGGTGCGCTATCGAGCAGGCCATCATTGACGATGAGCTGGGCGATGTACGTGCCGGACACATCCGGGACAAACGTAGGGCTGTCCGTGGTGTCGTCGGTGAAGGTGGCGGTACTGTTCGGTGGTCGCGTGGTGAAGGCCCAGCGAAAGGTCAGGGGGTCCAGGTCCGCATCGAACGAGTCGCGCCCATCAAGTTGGACTGTCTCCTGAACGCGAACCGTCTGATCCTTGCCCGCATCCGCCACGGGTCGGCTATTCAGCGTACTGACCGTCACGGTATCGGGCTCACTGGGGAGGGTCCCGTCATGCACGATGAGTTGAGCCACATACGTGCCGAACCGATCAATGGTCAGCGTGGGATTAGGATCGGTGGGATTGGTGAGCGTGGCGGTGCTTTGATCCGGCTTGCTGATCAAGGCCCAGGAGAACGTGAGTTGATCGCCATCGGCATCCGCGACGGGCTTGCTGTTCTGCGTGGTGATGATCACGGTATCGGGTTGGCTGGCTTCGGCCCCATCATTGACGATGAGTGTGGCTTCATACGTTCCGGGCTGGTCCACCAAGAACGTCGGCATGAGGGCGGTGGGGTCTAAAAGCGTGGCCGTGCTTTGGTCGGGAATGGTGGTCAATTCCCAAAAGAACGTGAGTTGATCGCCGTCGACATCGCTTGAGGCGCTGCCATCGAGCTTGGTCGTATCGCCAACAAATACGAATTGATCTTCGCCCGCCTTGGCCACTGGAGCTGAATTGGAGGTATTGATGGTCGCCGTATCCGGGAGGCTGTCGAGTGCGCCATCGTTGACGATGAGTTGAAGGAGGTAGGAACCGGGTTGATCGACCAGGAATGTCGGATTGACCAATGTCGGATCGGACAGTTGGGCTGAACTGCCATCTGGCTGTTCCTTGATTTCCCAGCGGTATGTCAGGGGATTCCCATCTATATCGGTGGAGGCGCTGCCATCGAGTTGCACCGTGCTGTCGCGAGGCACGGTTTGATCCGGCCCGGCATTGGCGACTGGTCTATTGAGAATGCCACATCGAGGGGAAGTGCATTGGAGCACGCAGAAGCGGCCATCATTGATGGTGATGAATCCATCGCCATTGGAGTCGCGGGGATCACCGGATGTGGCTTGGCTCCCTCGCGCACCAAAAATTAGATTAATATCATTCCGATCCACGTCGCCATCACGATCGACATCGCACATCAGCGATTGGGCGTACACTTCAGGGAGAGAGAACCATGTCAGAAGTGGTGTAAGAGTATTCTGTAATTTCTGAGGAAGGAAACTCGAGGAATATTGTTGGCTGTGCTGAGAGGAAGCGGGCTCAGGTGGACAAGAAACACAGAGACAATCGCCAGGCCTACGCCACGACACCAAATGCTAGACCGAAACGATTTCATCAAATCCACCTTTACCTTGATGCCGGGCATTAAAAATTCATGGACGATCTTGGCCGGACCTCTTTTCCTGCCCTTCCCGTTTAACGATGGTCTGGAATGCAATCATATAGAAGAGTCGTTGCGAATAGATATAAGGAAAAGACCTGATGAATCTGTAAGCGAGTTCACAACATCGCCTCGCGTTCAACCAGTTGACGGAATGCCGCGCTAGGCATTGTCAACGTAACGGGCCCCAAGCAAAAGGGCGCTGTGTATGAACAACAACACCCAGATCCAATCACATGAAGGCATGTCCTTGAGACATCATGTCACAAATTCAAGGATGCCGCGCGCGCAACCCGTGGAAATGAATTTCAAATATGGCGCCGCCTTTTCCGCTCCCTCGCCCGAAGCCTATGAACGGTTATTGTTAGATGTCATGGCCGGCGACGCCTCGCTCTTTATGCGACGCGATGCCGTCGAAGCCTCGTGGGCCTGGATCACAGATATCATCCAAGGCTGGAAAGACCATGGCGGGAAATGGTTACCCGAATACCCCGCCGGCACCTGGGGTCCCGTCGAAGCGGACAAGTTGATCGAGACCGATGAAAGAAAGTGGCGGTTGGTGTAAGACCAGGCCGCTTTCAGTCGAAACTTTCATTGGCTATAGCACAATCGTTTGAAAGCTCATTCAAATAAAAAGTCCCCTGTACGAATCTGAGCGTACAGGGGACTTTGGTTTTTCCATGTGACAACAACAAAAATGCTTTTATGCACTCGCCATCATTGCCCCTTCTACTGCTGCTTGAATTCGCTTTAACCCAGCTTCAACATCCGCACCGAGATGGATTCGGATCACTCGTCGGTTCCTGATGTTCAGACATTGCATATCACCTAAGGCTTGGGCTGTGGCAAGGACACCGAAGGAATAGGGCTCGCCTGGAATGGCGAGGTCTTGGTCTACGCCTTTTCATGTGGGCTTTGGCACCTTTTTTCTTTCTCGAGACATACGATAATGATATAATAATAATACACCTATTGTGATTATTATCGGATATTTTGAGGAGGATGCTGATATGAACATCAGATTTCCAGATGTGGATGAACACTACATAAAGACCAAGGTGGAGTCAGGGTTTTATATGAATGAAACTGAGCTTGTCCGTGATGCCGTCAGACATATGCGTGAAGAAGACGAACGCAAGTGCCAGTTTCTAACGGCTATTAAGGTTGGTCAGGACAAAATGGCCGACGGGCAACACCGAGAATGGACACCGGAAGTGTTAGGAGAGGTACGAAAGGCCGCGACTACGAAAATTCAGGAAGGACGCAAGCCAAAACCTGATGTCCTCCCAAAGTAAATATGTGAAGTTATCCTGAGCTCTTGACCCGCCAGCTGTTCTTACCTACAATTCACAGAGTTAAACTAGACTAGACTTAATCAGAATTCAACGCCAGAAATTCAGGCAGGAGACAACCATGAAAACCGTCAATGTCTATGAAGCCAAAACTCATCTATCAAAACTCCTTGACCTAGCAGCCTCCGGCGAAGAAGTCGTGATTGCGCGAGCCGGGAAACCTTTGGCCAAACTGATAAGCTATACAAGCATTGGCCAGCCGCGAAAGCCAGGGTACTGGAAAGGCAAAGTAAAGATAGCTCGTGATTTCGATGAATTGCCATCGACAATATCTTCAGCCTTTCAAGGCGAATCCACGTGAAATGCTTGCTCGACACTCATGCGTTGCTGTGGTGGCTCGATTCGTATACAGCCCTTCCACCCAAAATCCTCACGGTGTTAAAAGAGGGCCGTGATGTCATATATGTCAGTGCCGCGACCGCTTGGGAAATCTCCATCAAAAAATCTCTCAAAAAACTCAAAGCGCCAGATAATCTTGAAGAGGCTATGGCGGCCAATCGATTTCTACCTCTTCCAATTTCTATCGGACATGCCTTGCATGCTGGCCGATTACCACGACACCATGATGATCCCTTCGATCGCATGCTGGTTGCACAGGC
Source organism: Nitrospirota bacterium (assembly GCA_027623995.1). Taxonomy (GTDB): domain Bacteria; phylum Nitrospirota; class Nitrospiria; order Nitrospirales; family UBA8639; genus Nitronereus. The sequence goes on along the minus strand of JAQBUF010000005.1, from coordinate 22,850 downwards.
ACAAATAGAACAATTGACGCTCATCACTCATGATTCACAAATATCACGATACGCAGTGTCAACGTTATGGGAATAAAATATTGGGGAAAAATTTTTCCGCGTTGAACGCTTACACATTCTAGATCCTGAAATATACATCTCCGTCGATTTCATATAAAAAAGCCCCCTGTGTAGAAAACCACAGGGGGATTTTTCTTTTTTACTTCAATCACAAGAAGGTTTTTACGCCTTGGCCATCAATGCCCCTTCCACAGCTACCTGAAGGCGCTTTAACCCACCTTCAACATCCGTTCCTAGGTGAATTCGAATCACTCGTCGGTTTCGGGTGTTGAGACATTGCAGATCGCCTAGGGCTTGCGCGGCAGCCAAGACGCCAAAGGAGTAGGACTCGTCTGGAATCGCTAGGTCCTGCGCGACATCAGAAGTTACCTGAATAAACACGCCAGAGTTAGGACCACCCTTATGGAGCTGACCGGTTGAGTGTAGGAAGCGCGGGCCATAGCCTAATGTTGTCGCGACATGTTTGGCGTCCCGGACGGTAGCCCGAATATTTTGGAAATTCTCGTGGACTACAGGTGTTCGTTCGACATAGGCATTAATGGCGACATAATCGCCGGCCTGCACGCGAGAAAGATGGGCCGACACGATTTGATCTAAGGAAGACGCACCTTTTAACGCTTGTTGATTTTCTGGATCGGCGAAGATACGAATATCGCCATCCATGGCCAACGGTGATTCCTCTGGTAATTTTCCGTTCTTCTTAAACTCTTCGAGATAGTTCTTCGTAAAATCTTTGCTCTCTTGAACGTTGGGTTGATCGAAGGCATTAATTCCCAGGAGCGACCCAGCGGTAGCCGTCGCAATTTCCCATCGGAAAAATTCTTGTCCTAAATTCACTAAGTCAGCCACATCGATTTGCACTACTGGATGCCCTGCTGATTTCAACGCTTCAACTTTGGCATCTTGTTTGGAATCAACACCATTGGCATACCGAATGTAGGCAAAGAGTCGATCAGTGCCATAAGCCGAAATTTCTCCTAATGGTTCATCCTCAACTGGAACGATGCCTTTATCTTCTTTTCCTGTGCTTTCGGCAATCAATTGTTCCAACCACGCGCCGACATCACTGAGAGCAGGAGAGGTAATGAACGTCACCTTATCATGTCCTGCTTTGGCTAACGTACCGAGGATGACTCCTAATTCAACCCCTGGATTGTCTGCCGCAGGCACGGTCGAATCACAACTATGCCGCATACGTTCCGCACGATAGATAAAATGCTCAATGTTGACACCCATGAGTGCGGCAGGGACCAGACCAAAGTTGGATAAGGCCGAATATCGTCCTCCGATTTCTGGCACGCCAGGGAATATTGCGCGGAAGTGAAGGTCTTTGGCGACTTGTTCTAGGAGCGAACCTGGATCGGTGATCGCGATAAAGTTTTCGCCTGCCTTGTCGCCCTTAACCTGGCGCATCCGCTCAAAGAAATACTTTTGGAACACGAGCGGCTCAGTGGTTGAACCTGATTTACTCGCCACAACGCACAAGGTCTTTTCGAGATCAACCCGCTCTTCAAAACTTTTCACTTGAGAGGGAACGGTACTATCCAATACGTGCAATTCTGGATAGCCTGGCACAACACCAAAGGTCATCCTGGATACTTCAGGACATAGGCTGCTTCCCCCCATCCCTAACAAGAGGACATGCTTGAATCCAGCATTTTTGATTTCTTCGGCGATCGCCTGGAGTCGTGGAATATTAGAAACTTGTTGCTCAGAGATTCTGAGCCACCCAAGGGCATTGCGAATAATCTTTTGGTGTTCGGGATCTTGATGCCACAAGGTGGCGTCTTTCGCCCATAACCGGCTGACGAAGCGTTGAGATTGTAAATCTTTTAAGGTGTCTTGGACTGCAGATTCAAATTTTCCAATGGCATGGGATTGTTTATTAATTTTTTTTTTCAGCACCTCGGTCCGCTTTCGACTAATGACCCCCATCAGTTGATCAAAAGATTCCATGAACAATCGCGCGCCATCTTTGAGTAAGGTCTCCGTCACCTCAGCCATACACACCCCACAGTCCGCTAGGCTTTGCATGGTGGCTTTGGCTTGATCTTGCCCTTCGGTCAAGGTTTCTTTCACGATTCCATGATCTCGAAAAGCATCAAAGGTGGCTGCTGGAATGGTGTTCACGGTATCTGGACCAATGAGCGTATCCACATAGTAGGTGTCGGGATATGCTGGGTTTTTCGTTCCCGTGCTGGCCCACAGAAGACGCTGAACCATGGCACCTTTTTGTTTCAAAGCTTGAAACTGTGCACCTGAAAAAATTTCTTGATAGGCCAGGTAAGCAACTTTCGCATTCGCAATCGCGACTTGCCCTTTGAGACTTTCCATCGTTGCACGTTTGCTCTTATCAGTTTCATCTTTGAGTTTGGCATCGAGTTGTTTATCAATAAGGGAATCAATTCGGCTCACGAAAAAGCTGGCTACGGAGGCAATCTTGGACACATCGCCACCATTCGCGGCGAACTTTTCTAATCCACGGATATAGGCCCAAGCCACTTCCTCATAAACCTTCGTGCTAAACAAAAGCGTAATATTGACATTCACCCCCTGACTCAACAGATGTTCAACGGCGGGCAATCCTTCCGGAGTCCCAGGCACTTTGATCATCACGTTTTTTCGACCGACGGCTTTCCACAAGCGAAGGGCTTCTTCGATTGTCGCTTCGGTATTGAAGGCCAAGTCAGGTGATACCTCCAAACTCACATATCCATCCCGTCCCTGGCTTGACTCATACACGGAATTCATCACATCCGCTGCATCTTGAATATCTCGAATGGCTAATGTCTCATAGATATCCTTAACACTTGTCACTTGCGCAGCCACACGATTCAATTCTTCGTCATAGTCCTTGCTTCCGGCAATGGCCTTTTCAAAGATGGATGGATTCGAAGTGACCCCCATCAGGCCATCTTGATCAATCATGGCTTTTAATCCGCCAGAAGAAATCAAGGTTCGTTGGATGTAGTCATACCAAGGGCTCTGTCCGGCGGTTCGTAGTTGTTCGAGTGGATTCATATCACGGTCTCCTTACGTTCAATATTGATGTCAGGCATAGACAACCTCGGCTAGGCTCGAACAACCAGTTCAAGCTGTTGTCTTGCTGCCGCCATCACGCGATCAACGGTAAATCCAAAATGTTTGGCCAAATCCTTCAGTGGCGCCGATGCCCCAAACGTCTGCATGCCAATGCTCGTCCCAGTTAACCCGACATACTTGCTCCAGCCAAAGGTCGTCGCTTGTTCAACTGACACTCGCGCCATGATGCCGGGAGGGATGACCGAGTCCCGATACTCTTGGTTTTGCTGTTCAAACAGCTCCCAGGACGGCATGCTCACGACACGCGCATTGATGCCTTCCACTTTTAGTTGTTCATAGGCTTCGATGCACAAGGGCACTTCGCTTCCGGTGGCCAGTAAAAGCACCTCGGGGTTGCCATCATCGGCATCGGCTAACACATAGGCCCCTTGGGCTACTCCGTTTGCGGCCCCATACTTGGTGCGGTCCAAGGTCGGAAGTGCTTGCCGCGTTAAGGCCAACACCACAGGTTGATGTTGAAGTTGCATAATCACTCGCCAAGCCTCAACTACTTCATTCGCATCACCGGGACGAATCGTGACCAACCCAGGAATGGCTCGCAGCGAGGCTATTTGTTCCACAGGTTGATGCGTCGGTCCATCCTCTCCCACACCAATGGAATCATGCGTGAACACATAAATCACGGGAAGTTCCATCATGGATGCCAGCCGAATAGAAGGCCGGCCATAGTCGCTAAAGATCAAGAAGCCGGAGCCATACGTTCGCACTTTTGATAATGCCATGCCACTCATGACCGCACCCATAGCATGCTCGCGAACGCCAAAATGGAGGTTTCGCCCACCTGGGGTCTCCGCTTCAAAATCACCCGCACCGTCAAAGGTCAATCGGGTTTTTGTCGAAGGAGCAAGATCCGCCGATCCCCCCATCAACCAAGGAACTTCCTTGGCAATTGCATTGAGGACTTTCCCAGATGAATCCCTGGTCGCGAGGCCTTTGAGATCTGCGGGAAACTCCGCCAATCCTTGATCCCAGCCTTCGGGAAGTTGTCGACGCTGCATCTTAGATAATTGATCCGCAAGCTCGGGGTATTGCGTGGTGTATTCCTGAAACTTCGCCTTCCAGACCTTGCTATTGGCTTTGCCACGTTGGCCCATTCCCGCTTGAAAATGTTGGAGGACTTCCTCAGGCACCAAAAATTTTGCGTCTTCGGGCCATCCATAATTTTTCTTGGTCAGGCGAATTTCTTCCTCACCCAAAGGCTCACCATGCGCGCCATGAGTATCCTGTTTGTTCGGTGCGCCAAACCCGATATGACTATCGACAATAATCATCGTAGGCTTAGTATTTTCCTCTTGGAATGCACGGAATGCCCCAGAGAGTTTTTCTAGGTTATTGGCGTCATCAACATGCACCACATTCCATCCATAGGCTCGAAAGCGTGCGCCAACGTCCTCACTAAAGGCCAGCGAGGTTTTCCCTTCAATCGTGATCTTGTTGTTATCATAGATCCAACACAAATTCGACAATTTCAAATGACCAGCAAGGGATGCCGCTTCACTCGAGACCCCTTCCATTAAGCAACCATCACCACATAAGGCATACACATCATAATTAATGATGTCGAAGCCTGGGCGATTAAAATATTGAGCCATCCAACCCTGCGCCATGGCCATGCCAACACTATTGCCTAAGCCTTGCCCAAGAGGCCCCGTCGTGGTTTCCACTCCTGAAGTCCAATGATATTCAGGATGTCCAGGACATTTGCTTTCTAATTGTCGAAACTGTTTGATTTGATCGAGTGGAACAGACAGATCATTGGTGGCTTCATATTGATCATTCACCGTCTTCACTTGAGTCACATGCAACATGGAATACAGCAACATCGAAGCATGGCCGACAGAAAGGACAAATCGATCACGGTTTGGCCAAATGGGATCATCCGGATCAAACTGCAGAAATTGATTCCACAGACAATAGGCAACTGGAGCCAAGGCCATCGGCGTTCCCGGATGACCAGAATTGGCCGCCTGCACGGCATCCATTGCCAACGTCCGAATGGTATTGATACTGAGTTGTTCGATAGAAACTTGATCAGCCACGGTCTTGTCCCTTCTTAAAAGAAAAACGATTGCAACTCCACTAATGAATCAATCCAGAGTCACATTGAATAACAGAACCAACAATTTATGTTTTTAGAGCTACGACTCTTGTCAAAACAGCTTAAGTTCCTGAAGTTTATGTAAAATCCTATCATTTTTATCGGTATTTCTATACTGATAATTTAGAAAACTTTTTCATTGAGAGAGAATATGGGGCTTGGATTTAGCGAAACACCTCAATCAGAAGGTTTTTAGGAAATTTTTGCCTCTTTTGGCTGATTGAAACACAGGGGAGTCAATCGAAAGATGCCTAGTTCAGGATAAGGTGTGAACTTCTCCACTCTCTCTCCCTAATTCCCAATTCTTTGGAACAATTGCAAACTCTACATACGCACCCTTATGATGAGCCACCATTATGAAAATCCACCTAACCAACCCCACAAAAGAACTCGACATTCAAGGACCCATGCGAGTGAAGCAATTGCTTGAGCAGTTACAGCTCACTCCAGAAGCCTATCTCGTGATCCGCGGCGATGAACTCGTCACGGAAGATGAAAAGCTGAACGATGGTGATACTATTGAAATCCGATCCGTCATTTCAGGAGGATAGCCCTCTTCATGCGCTGTAAGAAATGCCCCCTACAGGCGGCCATCAAACTCCCTCAGCATAATACCTCCTACTGTAAGACTTGCTTCACGGAATTTGTTCATTCCCAAGTCGCCAAAGCCATCAAAAAGCAAAAAATGTTTTCCCCTGATGACCGGATCCTGGTGGCGGTGTCAGGAGGGAAAGACAGCATGGCTCTCTGGGCCATCTTGCTGAAATTAGGCTACCATGCCGACGCCCTCTATCTAGACTTGGGCATTGGCAACTATTCCGTACAGTCTCGCCATAAGGTCGAACATTTCAATGAATCGGTGGCGCAACCCTTGGGATCCACACTTCATATTCATACCTTGGCTGAAAACGAAGGGGCGGGGGTCAAAGAATTAGCCATGATGCTCAATCGCCCCACATGCTCGGCCTGTGGAACCATGAAGCGGTATCATTTTAACCGCACAGCTCTTGAAAAAGATTATGATGTGATGGCCACCGGCCATAACTTGGATGACGAGGCCTCCAGACTCCTAGGCAACGTCCTACACTGGCAGACAGAATTTTTGGATAAACAATCTCCCACCCTCCCAGCGTCCCTGGACGGATTCGCGAAAAAGGTCAAACCCTTGTATCGATTAACCGAGCGAGAAATGGCGGCGTATTCCATCATCAATAAGATTTCTTATATTGTCGATGAATGCCCGATGTCCAAGGGCTCAAAAATGCTGGTGTATAAAGATGTGCTCAATCGGTTAGAGGCTGAATCGCCTGGGACCAAACAAGTCTTTTATTTAAAATTTCTTGATAAACAAGCGAAGGAACAAGCCGCCACTCAGGACATCACTTCACAGGATCAACAACGCCTCTCCCCCTGCCAAACCTGCGGCCAACCCACATCCATGGAAGTCTGCACGTATTGTAAAATGATGGCCAAAGCCAAAGCCCCGGTTTAAAGCTTAAAAAAAAGGCGCAGCCTTTGGTGTCTCCAAGGCCACGCCTTTTCTTTAAAAAATGCTTACCTAAAGAGACTTGGGCTCAAAAGCCCACACGTCATTAAGGAATCACTTCGAAGGAAAATAATTTGTAAATGGTGGCTCCACCAACCACAACCCGTAATTGCAGAACATACGTCCCTTGAACCCAAATCGCACCGACAAGGGGACGAATCATCAAGCGATAAACCCCATCACCCAAATCAGCAAAACAACTTGGGCAAGCCACGGCATCCGGCTTGCTCACGCCTGATCCGCTAGGGCTAAACTAGGCATCAACAAAAAAATCCGTAAACCCAAGGCCCGTTAATGGCTGCCCATTGGGCTTAATCAACTGCATCATGAGGAGTACTCCAGAATCGTTGCCATGCTGAGCCTGCTGCCCAGACGTGCCGATTTCCGTACACATCGTCGTCCCAAGCAGACAATTGTCGGCATCCACGACTAAATTCACAATTTCTCCAGTGACAACTTTCGCCGCCGCTTGAGCTTGAAGGGGAAAACTTAAAAGACCAGTCAAAAGGAATACAACCATAAGACCAAAAATAGGATGAACCCTAGCGTTAAATGATTTCATTTACTCCTCCCTGAGTAATTAAAATGGATAAAGAAAATTAATAGATGACGGGAATGTCACCTACGCCACAACCCTAGCATAAACTGGAATTTTCGCAACAAAATCTCGTAAGGGTTTTGATCGAGAAAAAAGAACCAATCACTCTAGTGGCCTATAGCTTTGCCAAACGAACCTTTTTGATTTTTTTTAAAGAACCGGGCTGGGAGAGCCATAGTTTTTATCCCCATTGTCGAACCAAGAGGCCTTCGCTTGCAATTCACAAGACAAGAAAATGCTTCGCCTGGAATCGATCGAAAATGGTGGGATGGAAAGTTTCTACAATGAAAAACCTCGCCGAAAGCGTCGGGGAATTAACCCCTAACAACGATTAAATTTTCACAATCTTCATTGCCAAAAAAATGTTAAGTTTTTGCTGAACCAATAAGACACTATCCCTCATCCTTAAAAACATCCTCGAGCTTTTGCTGTAGCCGTTCTTCCGTGACGGGCTTCACTAAGTATCCATCAGCCCCTGCGAGAATCGCTTCCAGGATATGTTTTTGATCATCATCAGCGGTGACCATCAGCACTTTCATTGACTTCAAGGTGGCATCGGCCTTGACGGCTTTCAATAATCCTATTCCATCCAACTCCGGCATATGCCAGTCGGATAACAGGAGATCAAAGACTTGCCCTTGTAACTGCTCCTGGGCCTCTCTGCCATTTGGAACTGCCACAACATCTGTCACCCCTAGTTTCTCCAGAAGACGCACCACAAGTTTTCGCCCGTCTGGATGATCTTCAGCGATGAGGATAGATTTATTAGCATACTTTTTCATGATGGAAGTACCCTTTGTCTTAATGGAGTATGAGTCAAGGTCTTTTGTAATCCAAACCTATTATGCGTGACGAATGGTACTGCAGCTACGCATAAATTTCCAGAAATACTCTTTCTGCTAATATGAGCCTCCCTAAGCTACCGCTTTAATGCCCAAAGCGCGCCCCTAGCAAGACAGGGAACCGGTTCAACCCCCTAGTCCCGCTTGACACCTCAAATGTGCTAGGCTACATCTAAATATCAGGAATATTGCCACCAACAGCGAGGTTATTATGATTCCCTTTCGTTCAGCCACCACGACTAGCGGCCGTAATATGGCCGGTGCCCGCGCCCTCTGGCGAGCCACCGGCATGACGGATGACGATTTTCACAAACCCATCATTGCCGTCTCCAATTCCTTCACTCAGTTTGTCCCAGGGCATGTCCATCTGAAAGATATGGGGCAACTCGTCGCCCGTGAAATTGAGAAGGCTGGTGGCGTCGCCAAAGAATTCAACACCATCGCCGTGGATGATGGCATCGCCATGGGCCACGATGGCATGCTCTATAGCCTGCCCTCCCGAGATCTGATTGCTGACTCCGTAGAATATATGGTCAATGCCCATTGCGCCGATGCCATGGTCTGCATTTCCAATTGCGACAAGATCACCCCAGGTATGCTGATGGCCGCCATGCGGTTAAACATTCCCGTCATTTTTGTGACCGGCGGCCCCATGGAAGCTGGCAAAACTCGCCTGGCCAACCACAAACTCGATCTCGTCGACGCCATGGTGATTGCCGTGGACGACACAGCCTCGGATGAAAAGGTGGCCGAGTTCGAGCGGAGTGCCTGCCCCACCTGTGGTTCGTGTTCCGGCATGTTTACCGCCAACTCCATGAATTGCTTGGCGGAAGCGATGGGCTTGGCCTTGCCAGGGAACGGCACCCTTCTCGCCACCCATGCCGATCGGAAAGGCCTCTTTGAACGGGCAGGGTCCATGATTGTGGAAATCGCCCTACGCCATTACCAATCAGAGGATTACAGCGTCTTGCCTCGGAGCATTGCCACCAAACAGGCGTTTGAAAATTGCATGGCCTTGGATATCGCCATGGGCGGCTCCACCAACACCATCCTCCATCTCTTGGCCATTGCGCGCGAAGCCGGAGTGGACTTTACCATGGACGACATTGACCACTTGTCACGACGGGTTCCGCAACTCTGCAAAGTCGCACCGAATACGCCACAGTATCATATTGAAGACGTGCATCGTGCTGGAGGCATTATGGGCATCCTGGGAGAGTTAGACCGGGCTGGCATTTTGCATACCAAGATTCCCACCATCCACAGTCCAACACTGCAAGACGCCCTCGACAAATGGGACATCATGCGTAATCAAGACCCTGCCGTGGCGGAGTTTTTCCGAGCGGGGCCAGCCGGCATTCCCACGCAAGTCGCCTTTAGCCAAGCCACACGCTGGGACACATTGGATACAGACCGTAAGAACGGTTGCATTCATTCCCTTGAACATGCGTTCAGTCTAGAAGGGGGATTGGCGATCCTCAAGGGGAATATCGCCGAAGACGGGTGTGTGGTCAAAACAGCTGGAGTGGACGAATCCATTCTGGTCTTCACGGGTCAGGCCCATGTGACCGAATCTCAGGAAGAGGCCGTAGCCAATATTCTCGATGGGAAAATCAAAGAGGGAGATGTGATCATTGTCCGCTATGAAGGACCACGTGGTGGCCCTGGCATGCAGGAAATGCTCTACCCGACATCGTACATCAAATCCAAAGGACTCGGTAAAGCCTGTGCCCTGCTCACTGACGGACGGTTTTCTGGTGGCACCTCCGGTCTGTCTATTGGGCACATTTCTCCCGAAGCCGCCGCAGGCGGAGCGATTGGGTTGGTACAGAATGGAGATAGCATTAAGATTGATATCCCCAACCGCAGCATCAACGTGCTGCTAGAGGATGACGTCTTGCAAGCACGTCGCAAAGAACAAGATAAAAAGGGCTGGAAGCCCGCCAAGGAACGCCCTCGCAAAATCAGTACCGCGCTGAAAATCTATGCCGCCTTTGTCAGCAGTGCCGACAAAGGGGCGGTGCGAGATATCTCTAAATTAGATTGATGTGGGGTGTCGCCCCCACACGGCGAGGTCCTTTTGTTTCGGCAAAAGGACCCAAAACCATTTCCGCCCGTCTGCGTCCCCAAGGGGGTCCCTCCGCCAAAGCCCCGAATCCTTCGACTCCGCTCAGGACAAGTAAGATGGCGAGAGAACTCGTGGAGTCTACCCTGAGTCTGATCGAAGGGCTCAAACAGCTCTCGCCAAAATGTCGATTCGGGGCTTCGGCTCCGCAGCATCCGAAGGCGGGAGGCCCACAGAATAAAACAACCTCAAATAGCTTGGACCATTCCAATTAATTTTTTCCGTATCCGTTTCCTCTCCTGCCTTCTGGCGCGGCTGGGCCGCTGCCCAGAATCCTACCGCTTTGGCGAAGACTGTCTGAGTGGAGAGGCGGCTTTGCACCTCGGAGCGAGTTTCTGAGCCTTCTTGATTCGGGGTGATGGCCCAGGCACCCTGGAGACCTTGCTTCTGAGCAAGGTCGGAGGGGCCGCGCACAGGCAAGAATGCTTTTGCCTCCTTTTACCGAAACAAAAGGAGGTCGTCTTCAGGGGCGAGACCCTGCATCATAAACTCCTAAAAAGGAAAGCGTCCCCTTGACCTTACAGTCTTAGAGCCAGGGTTCGTAACGCCTATATTTTTCATAATTGACGTTTGTCACGTGACAGATTACAATTGAGATGTGATTCGCACATTTGCCGATAAGCACACAGAAGAGTTGTTCTCGATTGGAAAATCGAAACAATTTCCTTCAGAAATATGGAAGCGGGCGTTGCGGCGATTAGAATACATTGATTTAGCCCTTCGGCTGGATGATTTGAAGTTGCCTCCCAGTAATCGACTTCATAAATTAGGACGAAACCGAACGGAGCAATATTCCATCTCGGTCAATGATCAATGGAGAATTTGTTTTCGGTTTGTGAATGGCGATGCGTATGATGTCCAGCTAACCGATTATCATTAACATGAGGACTCTATGAGTATTCCTAGACCAAAGACCCGAAAGGTTCGTCCGACCCATCCTGGTGAAATGTTACGTGAGGACTTTTTGCCTGACTATGAGTTGACCGTCTCCAGCTTTGCCCAAGCGCTTGATGTATCACGCCAAACCGTGAATGAGTTGTTACGAGAACGACGTGCAGTGAGCCCAGAAATGGCGTTGCGACTTTCTCGTTTATTCGGCAATGCACCAGAATTTTGGTTGAACGCCCAACACGCCACCGATCTTTGGGAGACAGCAAAAACCAGTAAGAAGAAGATTGACCGTATCTCGCCTCTATCAGCTGCATAAAATTTGGAATATTTTATTCTTCCCGCCTTCGGATGCGGCGGAGACGGAGTCCCGAATCGACTTTTCGACGAGAGCTGTTTGAGCGGAGTGAGTTCTCTCGCCATCTTATTCGGGGCTTTGGCGGAGGGACCCCCTTGGGGACGCAGACGGGCGGAAATGGTTTTGGTCACTTTTGCCGAAACAAAAGTGACTCGTCTGCAGGGGCGAAACCCTGCTATCAATCATTTCCCACGAAAATTTTCCATAAATCCTACCATCGTCAAACAAGCTAGGATTTCCTTATTTTAATTTCGTCATTACGCTTCGACGATTTCCGCCCGAGTGCTCTCGATAAACGCTAACACCTCTCCTCGCTCCTGATCTGGCACCTGAAAAGACTCCAGGCAGGATTTCAGGTGGCCAATAAAGACGTCCCAATCATTCGCACTAATCTTCATGCCTTTATGCGAGGTCGGCATATTTCGACCCGTATAGACCATCGGTCCTCCGGCACTGGCACACAGAAAATTCACGAGCAGTTGTTTTTCACGCGTAATTCCGTCTTCTCCCCGATGGGCCCAAAATCTCCCTAGCTGAGGATCTTGCATAAGCCTGGGAAGAAGATTATCGGTGACTGCCACGATGGCATCATACCCGCCAAGTCTGGAATACAGAGAATCTGTTGAAGCCATGAAGTCCACTCCTTGAAAATTATTTTTCCATAAAAAAAGGCGGGAAGACCTTTGCCTTCCCGCCTACACAATACTTCGGGTGAATTATTTGTTGCCCGTCAGTTTCACATTTTCTTTAAAACGAACAATTTCCACGGGCTTAAAGGCCCGGTCTTTCTTTCCTAGAGCGGCACGCTGCTCAACTTCTTTGACAAATTCATCAGGCCCATGAATCGGCGCATACGTGAGGGTCACGATGACATCCATCGATGGCGCATTTGGTGGCGTGGGGAAGGTGAAGGTTTCCACGCGTGTTTCCTCTGGCGTCAGGACATTTTCCTTCAGGACTTTGACCGCTTCGAAATCAAATACCGTGGGCTTGCCATCCTTGTCCCCAAATACCCGTTCATAGTGGCGTTGCTCGTCATAGGTTTTTCGTAAGTTTTTTCCAAGAATGGTGAGATCCACTTCAACCCGAGACCACCCAGGATGTGGCAACGGCAGATTATGAGGGACCAAGCTTTGTATCGTGACTTTGACCTCGGATTCTTTCCCCTTCACTTCTGTGGCCACGGTCAGCTTGACTGCATCAGCGCGAACTTTCCCAAATCGCCCAGGGAAACTATGATTGGCGATTTTCCGATTCCGTTCTCCATTGGCCGATTCCCCAAACTCTTCGGGCATGTGACACGACTGACAGTTTTTCCCGGCCTTTTGGGTTTTGGATTCTTCCCACGCCCCTAACAACTTCGGAAGTTTCTTTTCAAACCCCGGTAAATTTTCATGACACGTCACACAAAATTGGGATTGGGAAAACAGCGGAAGCGGTACCGATTGATGGGCTAAGTTTTCTTCAGGCTTTTGATAACTCCCAAAGACTGTGCGCTCTAATTGATATGTGGGATGAGGGGGATGCTGTGTCGGATCGACCGCATTGATTAAGTGGCATTGGGAACATCCTACGCCATCTAATTTAGGATCGCCTGATTCGATTTCTTTGATATAGACACCGGTATGATCTGGGTATTCCAACACACTCGGGGCATGACATCGAAAGCACATCGCCCCTTCTTTGTCTTTAGACATCGCCCGATAGCGTTCCAACGAAACTCGAAAGGGGGCGCTAATAATGGATCGCGATTGGGCCGAGGCTTCCCATTCTTCAAATACCCGAAGGTGACACCGCTTACATTTTTGTGAGTGGGGATAGGCCTTTTCTAGAGGTTTGCTCTCCCCCTGTTTCGCAGCAAGCGTTTCTGTCGCGGGAAAATCGATCAAAATAACCAAGAAAGCGGCCACCAACAACAGGCCGACCGCCCAACATATACCATGGAGAATTTTTTGCATGAAGCCGACCTCAATTCATCATGTTGGGGTTAGTGAAAAAGGTGGTCAGGGCTGAGCTAGAAGGATTTGGTTCGAAAGGTTAATAATCGTTGCGATGAGTAATCCGCAACAATCTTTTTCGCCGTGTCTTTTTCGCGCTCGGTTTCCAAGGTGGCCAGATATTGATCAAGCAATTCCTGACCAGGCTCGGGAATGAGGGCATAGCTTAAGGCCGCTTCGACATAACTCGGTGCATCTCCCTCTTTTAACGGTATAGAAAAAGGGACACGACGCGTCGTTCCACCTGAGACAAGGGGATGAGGGATTGGGCCTCGAAGGAGTTGATCAAAGAGCACTCCGAACCGCTCTTGCGTTGTCCCTAACACATGCCCCTCAGCATTTTTCACCGTCACCGTGATGAAGAACTGTTTCAGCACAGGGTCTCCGCCTGGAAACACATGGGGGAGACTTCCATTCCGAACGACCACGGTTCCATCGACCACCTGGGCTCCCTTTTTCATTTCCACATCAACGCGAGGAAACCATTCGGCCTGCAAGTTCCGATTGCTGAGCATGATCCCCTGGATCACAATTCCCTGAAACCAGTGACGGCCAATAGGCCTGGTCAGCGAGCCACGTTTGGAGGTTGAGCTACCCGTGGATCGCTCCATATGACAATCCTGACAAATGGCACCTTTCAGAATTTGCCCAGGCAATTCCGCTTGCGTCACGTCTTTGACTTTACTGAAGTGACAGGAGGCACAGAATTGAGCCCCCTTATACACATCCGCTTGGCTAGAGGGATGCACAAGATTATCTTCAGCCTTCGCATAGGGACCAAACAACACCTTCCCGGGATTAATCGTAAATGCCGGAAAATCCTTGGGATCTTCTTTCACCGAATCGATGAGGTGACAAGAAGAACAGCTAATACCTTCGACACCCTGCTCTTTTGCAGCACGCCTGCCACGTTTTCCTGGCTTTTCTGATATGACCTGGGCGATGATCTTCTCTGTATGTTGCGGGAACACCGTCACCGCAGGGACATGGCAAGCCAAACATCGTGTTTTTCCCTCGGCGGTGGGATTGGTTTGTAACCACAAACCCAGAACCGTTTTAAACACGGGCGAAGATAACGCCGTTCCATGCAACAAGGCTCCATCAACACGACCAAAGGTTTTGAGGTCGGGGGTTTGCTCACGCATTCCCTTCCATTCTTCATAGTGCCGGTCATGACATTGTTTGCAATGATCGGACGGAAGGAACACTTCTTCAATTTCATCAATCCATTTGTGGTCTTCCAGAACGGGAGTCTTGTCTTCTGCATTGACAACAGAAAGAAGAAGCAACAAGACTCCCAAGAGAATGGACAAGACTTGCCGTGCCATCACACCAGTTGGCTTACTCTGAAATTGCAACTTTGGAAAAGCTGACATCTTTGTGATTAATCCTTCGCAATCCGAACGAGATGAAAGTTCAATCCCCCACCAATTCCTTGATCATCAATTCCCGCAGGTTCATAGGTCGCCACCGAAAAATTTTGTACCGCCAGTGCTTTTTCTAGGGCCCGCCCTAGATCCAATAAATTCCTGACTTCATGGCCATCGACTTCTTTGATAAGAGCTTTTGTCTTTATCCCAGCAAGATCGGCTGGTGTATTACCGAGGACGGCAAAGACCACAACGCCTTCAGCCTTGGCCAAGCCAAGAAGCTCTTTAATCTCCTCATCAACCTCACCAACATCAACACCAAACTTTTCAGCAAGCAGAAGAGCTCGGTCTTCGGTCATTTCTCCAGTAGAACTGAATACCGGACTCGCACTCACCACTAGTCCAAGAAGAAACATGCCAAGAAGGAATATTCTGGAGAGATGGAAATATCCATCAAATTTAGTGCGTTGAGAGAGAAGGAGGTTATTCATGAAATTTTCTGACCTATACGTAACACGCAAATAACCAGTAATGGCTTCTATTCATGGTATCAGAATTTTTGTGACGTCATCGGCCCACCCACGGGATCGACCACGAGCTGCAGCCATGAGGCGACAGCCTTTTGACCATTCCGTTCGTTATTCTCGCCATTCCACACAGCAAAGGACACCGCCTGCATTCGACCAGGGATAAGAGTGGCTTCGTTTTCAGCCTCACTCCCGACTTTGGTTAAGGGCCGCTTCATGACCACTCGCCAAAACCCATTTTTCCATTCCGCTTGTCCTTTAACTGCCCCTTGATGGGCTTTACTCGTCAGGGTACTAAACCCTCCCCCGATCAAGTCCTCAACAGACGATGGACGGCGCGGAATGACTTCAAATCGTCGAATACCGCCTTCGTTGCTTCGCTTCTTTTCCTTGGCTCGCGCGGATCGGCGATCCACATCACTTTGCCAATCGGCCTTCCAATGCCAAATATTCACATAGTGATCAAGCTGCCCCATACAGAAAAACGCTGGCGCATCACCAAGAGGAAGTCCGATTGCGGCGCCATCGCGAAAGACTCCAGGGGTTAATCGCTCATTTTTTGTGGCATCTTGCCATTCAATCAAAAAGGAGATGTCCGTTCCATTATGAATCGACCGTACAGAAATCACTTTGGCACTAGGTTCTGGCCAGACTGGTCGAGTAATTATCTGTCCACTGAGAGGAATGGGAATTGGAGCAAGGGTTTCCCAAGCCTTATCGGCTGGGAATGAAGGAATCTCTCCTTCACGAAAATGGGATCGAATCAGGATTCCTTGACTACTGACGATGGGGATTTCAAACCAGCCTAAGATAAAAGCTGTGAGGGTAATGCCCAAACCCGTGGCGATTAAAGAACGTGTCCAGTTTGCTTTCAACCTCACGCCATACCTCTCACGGCCAGGGTGACAGACACCCGATAGAATAGTGTTACTGCTGAAGTAGGGATGCTAAGAAGGCTGATGATAATATCTTACCAGAGCTTGACTCGACGAATCTTATTTTCATTTCGCTCACACACATAGAGGTAGCCTTGTTTATCTAGGGCTAACCCAGAGGGACCACTGATGACAGCATCAATAGCTTGGCTCCCGTCCCCATGCTTCAACGGCCCATCTTCTTTGGCCACAAATCGAGCAGCTCCGCATCCACCCATATTTTTGTCATCATACCCACTATCCCCATTTCCGGCGATTGTCGTAATTATACCGGTCACGGGGTCGACTTTGCGAATCCGATGATTCATGGAATCCGCGATATAGACATTTCCGTCATGATCAACAATCGTTGCTTCAGGAACATTGAGCATCGACATGACCGCAGGCTTATCATCCCCGTCATACCCAAACCGGCAGACACCAGCGACCGTTGAGATGATTCCGGTCTTCATATTAACTTTTCGAATCCGATTGCTGGCTTTATCGGTCAAATACAGATCACCGTGATCGTCAACCTCAATGGCCACAATATCCCAGAGCTTAGCCTCTACAGCTGGTTTTCCATCATCAAGATAAATACTCAAGTCTAAATTGTCCGAACACTGAGGCCTGAGCCAACCTTGATCATCGCTAAAATCAATTCCGATGGCATCTCCAGACAGCACCACCAGATTCTGAGCCGTCAGTGGACTAATCCAATCCTCATCCATCCCAGTCCATGTCCCCGCAACCGTGGTCACCATTTCTGTTCGTGGATCGTATTTACGAATTCGATGAGCTTGGGTATCGGCAATATAGAGATTGTCATCGCGATCAATGGCGATGGATCCGGGATAGGTAAGGTTCACTTCCAAGGCTGGGCCATCCCCGTTAAACCCTGAGGGACCTGCGCCAACGACGGTCGTGATGATGTCGGTTTTATGATCGATCTTCCGAATTCGGTTACTGCCTGAATCACAAATAAACAGGTCATTGTGGGAGTCAATCGCGACATTCAGTGGAAGATACAAACCAGCCTCTCCACATGGGCCAAAGTCACCGCTGTAACAGGTCTCGCCATTTCCTGCATAGTTGTAAATTCGCCCTGTTTCTAAATCCACTCGGCGAATACGATCCGATCCATTTTCGGCAATGTATAACCAACGCCCGTCATTATCGATACAGATATGGTTTGGAAGTGGAATCCCTGCTTTGACGGCTCGTTTACCATCACCCGTACTACGTGATTTTCCATTTCCAGCAAACGTTTCAATTTTGCCGATTATTGATTCAACTGATTCTACGCTGGTTTCCATAGGACACTCCTACATAAACTGACTGTTGTCAAAACGTATAAAAGACTTGGCTCACGAGGACCTGCTCTTCTTGGCCGTCAAGACCAAGGAAAGAAGGAGGCCTTTAAGTAAGCCCGTGAATTTTGGCAACAGTCCACACACCGTGATATGGCAATATCATCATACCACTAGCTGATATGACTTGGTTACACCTGTGACGTTTGGGCGGGTGCCGACTGCGCCACTTGGGCCGGAGCAACCGATGCCACAGGAGCCGCCTGTGCTGCTGGGGCGACTTGCAATGACACCTGACTTGGATCGGGTGCGGGTTGCTGTGCGGCCATCGCTTGTTGAGCTTGATTTTGTTCCTCGCGTGCCAGGGCTTCGGCTTCAATCGCATCTGCTTCTTGCACAGACTTCTTAAAGCCTTTGATCGCTTTCCCCACGCCCTCACCCAACTGAGGCAATTTTCCTGCGCCGAATATGATCAAGACTATAATCAGAATCAACACCAGTTCTGTAAATCCTAAACTCCCAAACATGGTACTTATCTCCTTTTGAGGCTGGTAAAATTAACTCGGACTTCCTTCCTTGGTCCGTTTCGCAAACCGCTGCTTCAACCGCTGCCGAGCCTCTTCGGCCTGTTCAAACATTTTGCATTTCTCGTACGCATTAATGAGATTGTAATACGCTAATGGTTCGTCGGGATTATGCTCCACAGCATCTTCCATGACTTTGACTGCCATATCCGTTTTTTTCAACGTAAAGGAAATATCCATCAATTTAAAACTTGACTCTAAATGTGCGGGGTCAAATTCCAACACTTTCATGTAGGCTTGAACCGCCATATCCAGGGTGTTGAAGTCGGACACCTGAGGATTATCTAACTGTTCATACACCCCTGCCAAATTATACCAGGCAATTGGATCCTCGGGTGTAAGCTCAATTAACCGCTCAAAGTACTCCTTGGCCTTCATGTAATCTTTTTTCTCGCTTTGCAGTCTTCCTAGATTAAACAACGACAAAATATCATAATTATTCAACTCTAAGGCCCGTTCAAACTGCGGACGGGCATCATCCATCATACCTTTGGTGCCGTATATCGTCCCAAGGTTTGAATAATACATGGCCAGCGAACGATCCATTTCGACTCTCAAACTCTCAGCCATTTCAATGGCTTTTTTGACTTCGGTCAGGGCTTCATCCATTCGCCCTTTGCCAAAGTATAATTCGCCGAGACGGCAACGAGCCTGGAAATCGTCTGGTTCCTCACTGAGGAGCTTTTCCAGCTCTATAATTTCCTGATCGGGTGTCAGTTGTTCCTCTTGTTGAGGCGGATTGTCCGACACATTACCTTCTGCTTCTGTCGTCGCTTGTTCTTGTTCCATGATCCTTACCTATCCTCTCAACGTATGTGGCCAAGCACCGGCGTGACTGGCGAATACACCACTGGTTCTCCGATTTTATTTCTCAACTTCCCTAAGGTCCCACGCTTATCTAATGTCATGAGTATCAATCCAACCACAACCATAAATGTGAGGTGGGATAATTGAAGGGCATAGCCCGCCATGAACATTAACCCGAGTCCGTACCCTGCTAACCGTCCAATCACCACCAATTTAATCACAGTATAGGCCCAGCAGGTAAAGCCCGCCAGATACAACGCGAAGGGCAGATAAAAGGTGTAGCCCATTCCCATTTGAAATACCCACCCAAGGCCCTGGCCTGCCTTTCGAGCATCTTCGGCAAGCGTCGGGCTATACAGCGACAAGAAAAAATCGATATATAAGAATGCCAGAAATGTCAGACTACCACTCACCACCAGGGTAAGGGCCCATTTCCGTTGTGTTTTGTTCTTCGTAAAGAGCGAAGTGCTCCCATAGGACCAAAACACCAGAATGCTCGCCAACACCATAAAGGCTTCCCCACCTCGACTAATTTCGTGGACAAGGGGAGGCGCACTAACGATTCCAAGAAGTCCATACGAGGTGGTGATCGTTTGATAATAAATCCATCCAAAAATCCCCAGAAAAAAACAGCCAACCGTGATCCGCTGACTCCACAAGCGGTGCGTCCCAACAAACTCGGCCATTAGGATCAACAGAACCCCGAAGGATACAATATTGTAGAGCACCGCCCCCAGCATGGCTGGAGGGAATATTAAATACACCACCGTCAGAACGATGAGAAGTGACACCGCTGGGACCAACGCACGATCAAAACTCCCTGTCCACACAGAGGGTTTGAGCTTTTGTATGAGCAAAATAAATAAGACCAAAAAAAGTAATATGGAAGTGACGTTGAGTAACACAAAACCCAGAGAAGAGAGAGTTTTAAACGTCAAACGAATTGCTTCAGACTTTTCTGCGAGCTTGGCCATATGCATGCCCATGCGCGAGGCTAATCTGTAGAGGACGAGCTCTAAGAAAGCAGAGACAAGAAGGAACTTCAGAGCATATTCAAACAATAGGCTAGGATTTCCAGGCCGTCCCGATTCTTTTTCTGATGTCGCAACACCCATGACATCCATGATGACTCACACCCTCTTTCGCGTTAAAACACTCACGACGTATTCCATGATTCTATGCACGTCCTGGATCATGACACTGTAGTAAATTCGGCCGCATGTTGTTTTTTGTGCCGTGCAATATAGAGAAGACCATCTGCCATTGAATAGTTAAACGGTAACTCGACAACCACTTCACTAATTTTTCCGTAGATATATTGATACAGCTTCTCCGCTTCCTCTGGAGTCATTCCTTCTTTCACTTCATAGAAAAATCCAAGGCTTAAATCTTCTGAAGCTGGACGCATGATTCGCTGCACCCCATACCCTCCAGGATCACTCATAATCGGAGCTTCTTTTTCGAGATCAAACAGGCAAGGCTGACAAGAAAATCCATAGGAAGAATTCAGCTTGGGATTATCCACAATAAAATTCATTGTCTCTAAGGCTTCTTCCTCGGTTTCCGTTGGGAAGCCAACGATAACGTAGCAATGCACGGCAATGCCCAAGTCAACGCAATCAGTACAAATCCGTTGAACGCTCTCCTGGGTAATGCCCTTCTGCATAAAGTCCATCATGCGTTTATTATATGTTTCCAGCCCAAACACAATTTTATGGCAACCTGCATCACGTAACTGAGTCAACAAATCGCGTGAAAGATTCTTTTCAAATCGAAACTCAGCCGTCCACTGGATATCAAATTTACGATTAATGATTTCTTTGCAAAGCCGACGCGCAGGGGACAAGGCTAGGCATTCGTCGGTAAAAAAGAAAAATGGCGTATCGTACTTTTCTGACAAGTACTGTAATTCATCGACAACCTTGACTGGATCTTTTTGCCGGAAGTTTTGATGATCAAGAGTTAGCGCGCAAAACGCACAATCTTTGTAATAGCAACCTCGTGAAAACTGTACTGGCAACACGGTTTTAGGTGCTAAGTAACGATCCAGGGGAAAGCCATCATAATTCGGTGCAGGATGTTGAGATAAATTTTCTGAATAAAATGGCTGATTGACTATGACCTTGCCATCTTGTCGATAAATCAAATTTGGCACTTTGGCAAAATTCTTATGCCCTGCCAGTTGATTGACCAATTCAAGAAGGGCCGTTTCTCCTTCAAAAACAATAAAGTCGTCCGTGAGCTGGAATAGGCGTTCGCATCTTCGTAAATTATCTACCAGTCGCGTAAAGATGCTTCCTCCAATAGTCACATGAATATCTGGGTTGGCTTCTTTAATGAGCCGGCTCAAAGTTAAGCCTGGAATAATTTGGGAAGTTGCAGTAATCGAAATACCAATCAGGTCAGGTTGTTCATCTAAAATAGATTGCAGGAAATATTGACGATAAAGCTCGATGTAGGGATTTTGTTCCTCATCTTTTACTGCTTTTAAAATATCTCGTGAGGAATAAATCGAATAGCTGAGTTGGTTATCAACAACAGTCAATCGAGTGGGGAAATAGATTGACGAAACCACCTCCAGCCATCGATCAATCAAAAACAAACACTCACGATACCGTTCGATATCGTAAAATTCTTCACACCTCAATGAGGCCTTGGCTGGTTCAATCTCATCTATCAAATGAGGAAATCGATCTAAAGCTTCAACAACTCTTCCATAATGCTCATCGCTCCCAGGCCCAAATTCTCCCTCGCGCGAATGTTCAAGTTGTTTAAGTTTTCCAACTAAACGTTCATGCACATTCAAACCATAAGTTCGGGTAAGAATAGTATCGAGCATCTCCATATTTAAATCGCGTTGGGTTTTTTCTGTGATTCCAGCCTGATCCAGAAAAGCGGTTAAACAAGGAAGGCTTAAGTATGGTTGGGAAGGATGCCAACTTGGAGGAAAAAGTAGAGATACTTTCACAGTGGTCACCTTATAAAAAAGCTAAGATTACTTCCGAAATATATTTTGTTGGTGGCATGCAATGATTTAGACCAAAATTTTAATTTTCCCTTTTTAAATAAATGGGAAAATTAACGACGAACCCACTCTAAATCTTATACACGGCCATTGGTTTCATGTGCAACCATGCCAAACTTTCCTAGTTTTATAAAGACACAAAATTGTTAAAATTTAAAAAAACCACCACGATCCATTTTAAT
The DNA here is from genome assembly GCA_027623995.1 of Nitrospirota bacterium. Lineage (GTDB taxonomy): Bacteria > Nitrospirota > Nitrospiria > Nitrospirales > UBA8639 > Nitronereus. The sequence continues at coordinate 517 of JAQBUF010000005.1, read as the reverse complement.
TACAATTGGATATTTTTTTGCTTTAAACCAGAGATTTTTTTGGGTCCCAATTAAGTTGTGAGTTGCATTCAACTACGCCTTTTTTTTGCACAACCTTTTACGCTTCATGGTCCTCAGAATCAAAGCATGCCATAAATCCAGCATTCATGGGAATGTTAAAAAAAGCCGCCAGCGGCGTTCCCTGGCTTTGCCGAAACGGCTTGCACAGGCATCGTCGCCCTTTTGCCGTGCTCACGTACTGGGAGTACGCTCCGCGCGTCAAAACGGCTGGGGCCTTGCTGGACGAACTTTTTTGAACATTCCCCCTCACTGATGTCGGTTGGTGCCCTGAAGCCTCTATGGCCAATGAACATGAAATATTCAATTGGAATATTAAATTAATCCATCTTAAGAGCCTGTTGCACAAACCTCTTGATACTTAGGTGTTAATTCGTATATACTGCTTTCCTCACCAGAGGAGGGTACCCATGGGCTACAATTTTCTGCCATATGATCGCGACCAACTGTATTTGCTGCC
>JAQBUF010000107.1 GCA_027623995.1 Nitrospirota bacterium | reverse complement strand
CTCAGACAACCTCGCCAAAAAAGTCGATTCGGGGTTCCGGCTTCGCCGCATCCGAAGGCGAGATGCCAATAGAATAAAAACTCTCAAATAGCTTTGATCGTTCCTCACATACGTTGCTTGATTTTTTTCCTGCGTTGGGCGCGGCTGGGCCGGCACACCGAATCCTACCTCTTTGGCGAAGACTGTTTGAGTGGAGAGGTGGCTTTGCACCTCGGAGCGAGTTTCTGAGCCATCTTGATTCGGGGTGGTGGACCAGGGACCCCGGAGGGCGTGCCTCTGAGCATGGTCGGAGGGGCCGCGCACGCGCAACAATGGTTTTGCCTCCTTTTGCCGAAACAAAAGGAGGTCGTCTGCAGGGGCGAAACCCTGCATCATATACTCATAAAAAGGGAAGCGTCCCCTTTTCCGGATCTGTCATAACAGTAGAATCAAAAATCCAGCGGACTCTTCATCTCTTTGAGTGTTCTGCTCGGCACGCAATGCGTATAGATCATGGTCGTCCTGACATCGCTGTGACCCAACAGTTCCTGAATGGTGCGAATATCGTAATTGGCCTGCAAAAGATGTGTGGCAAAAGAGTGGCGAAACGTGTGACACGTCACGCGCTTCGTGAGTTTCGCCCGCCGGACGGCCTCGTAGAGTGCTTGCTGGACATGTGTGTCATGAAGATGATACCGCCTCCGCTCCTTCGTTTCCTCCACGAACGTCAACGACTGCTGCGGGAAAAACCACTGCCAGATGAAATCCTTTGCGGCCCTCGGATATTTCTTTTCGAGTCGGTCCTCTAAAAACACGCCCGCATACCCCGCCGCGAGATCCTCGTCATGGAGCGTTTTTGCCGCCTCAAGCTGCGCCATCAATTCCGCAGAGGTCTTCTGCGGAATAGGCACGGTTCGGTCTTTACTGCCCTTTCCATGAACCGTAAGGATTCCGGCGTCGAAATTGAAATTCTTCACCCGCAGTGTCACGCATTCGAAGAGACGAAGTCCGCAGCCATACAGCAGTTTGGCCGCAAGATCATAGGGAGGCATCAGGTGTTTCACGACGGCATCAATTTCCTTGCGGGAAAGAACCACGGGGATATATGTCGATTTCTTTGCGCGTGGAATATCCTTGTGATCGCCAAAGTTTTTCTTCAGAATATGCCGGTACACAAACAGCAAGGCGTTGAACGCCTGGTTCTGCGTCGATGCCGACACCGTGCATGTCACCGCCAGATGCGTGATATAGGATTTGACATCCACCGCTGACAATTCGCCAGGAGGCTTGTTGTGCAAGAATCCCTGAAACTTGCGGCACCACTCCGCATACGCTTTGAGCGTTTTTCGGGAATAGTGCCGTGTTGTGATCTCTGCCGCCAGACGGTCGATGATCGTGTCCCAATCTGGAGAGCCGGATTTCTCTAGGCAACGCCATTCGTTATACCGTTTTCCAGCCGCTACGCTAGGGACAGGAGACTGTGACGACAATTGCGGATCTGGTGCCTGGTGATCACCGTCCCTCGGCGGGGGGATATCCGCCTGCTGTGGCGTGGCAGACTTTGTTTCCAGCACAGGCTGCGAACGTTGTCTGTCCGAAAGAGAAGGAGCTGTCGGCGTGCTCGCCTCGGCCTGAGATGGGGAGACAGGTTTCTTCTGTCGTTGCGACTCAAAGAAGAGAGACACGGCATGCGCTGCCTGCTGTTGCTGTTCGTGAGACTGATTCTTTTTTCGCAATTTGTCGATGAACGCGCGTACCTGTCCCGATTTAGAATCCGGAAACGGATACTTGCTTCGGAAATCAAGATAGTAGCGCAGCCATTTCCGATACTCCGCGTGGCGGGATACGGGAACCGCCCGCGTCTTAAGGGCGGCCTCATACTGGGCCAAAATATCATCTGGGATAAGTTGCATAGGATGAGAAAATGACTAACATCGGAAAGCGCATATTAGTAACTGGTAAAATCTAGTGGCATTCAGCAGATATGTCAGTAATTTCTTTGAGGAATTTGTGTGTGCATTGACAGAGTCGAAACTTATGAGTAGCGTTCGAAACCGTCTTGAAAGACAGGAACAAACGAGATCGGTTGTAACTGTCTAATAACTGGTTAGGCATGAATGGAATATCGAAAATGAACGATGAAGAACTATATCTTGAGGCAACAAACGAGGTAGAAGGTGAAAACAAAAGCACTAGCCTTTGGGCCAAGGTTATGGCCTTATCAGAGGGTGACGAGGAAAAAGCCAAATACAAATACATTAAGCTGCGCGTAGAGCAGCTTGCTAACGAACGGAAGAATGCGGCTCCGAAGTTTACAAAGAAAACTGTGGACGAGTTCGACCTCAAATATATGCCCGTAGATGAATTCTCGAAAATAAAATCCATCCCAAAAGACAAAGTAATAGAAATGATTCGGGATGGTTTCTACGTTGGGCAGATAAAAAATGATGAATGGTATGTAAGCCGAGAGGAAGTCGGCAAAAATGAAAAGCCAAAGCCGGCATCAAGAACATCACAAAAAACAGATGACTCGAAAAAGGAATATATCCCAGTTGAAGAATTTTCAGAATACAAGGGCATAACAAGTGAAAAGGCTATCGCCATGATCCGTGATGGCTTCTATCAGGGGCAAATTATCGATGACAAGTGGTATGTCGCGTATTCCGAAGTATCAAATGTGAACGAGCCTTCCTCATCCGTGTCTAGTGGATTTTTCTCGAAACTAGCAAATGGCGACTTTGGCCTTGCTAAGACTTATTGGCTATATGGCGTTCTAGTTGGCGTCATTGCCAATGTTCTGTCAAATGTGATCACGTCAATTTCTGGGTTAGTCATTTTTATGGTCGTTTACACGGCATATGAGATACCGGTGGTTATGGGTGTTTGGAGAGCGTCGAGCAAATATCAAGGGCCACGTGTCTGGGCTATTTTGGCAAAAATTGCAGTTGTGCTTGGTGCAATAATGCTGGTTGCCGGGTTACTTGTAATAGCTGGTTGGTACTTTACCCCTTGGAAGGCAGTGGGAGAGTGAAGGCCCGCCGTTCACAAAACACCTGTTTCTTGAACAGTGATTTTGGGTAGTATTGCCTGAGTAAAATCAGCCAATTAT
>JAQBUF010000063.1 GCA_027623995.1 Nitrospirota bacterium | reverse complement strand
TGTTCATGCAATGGATTCAAACACGAGAGCCATTAGTAACCAGTGGTGCACTTATGGGTTGAATTCGCCCAACTTCTTCACTCTCATTTACTTGAAAAGTAACTCTATTGCTTTTCATCCAATCTATTTTAATAAAGACTGAATGCTCTCCGGGATTCAAAGTGAAACTCTTTTTATCACCAGAACCAAGTTTGCCAATTTTCGTTCCATCTACAAATACTGAAAACTTTCGATAGATGGCAAACCTTCCTTTCTCTCGAAATACCGAAAGCTTGGATTCATTTGATAATTTCATCGTTATCTCGAAAACAATGGTTAAATGGATCCGTAAGATGCGGATCTTTGAGTCCCTGTCCGTATAACACGCCTCGGGATTTGTGGTCCAGGGAATTTCATTTCACTGCGTTGGGCGCGGCGGAGCTGGAGTATCGAATTCGACTTTCTGGCGAGGGCTGTTTGAGCGGAGCGAGTTCCTGAGCCATTTAATTCGATACGGAGGTGGAGGGGACCCCCATGGGGCCGCGCACGGGCAAACATGGTTTTGGTTCCTTTTGCCGAAACAAAAGGACCTCGTCGGCGGGGGCGAAACCCTGCATAAAAAATACATCGAATTCCTTCTTCCCATTAGGTCTTTGAGCCAATCAACCGAAAAGAATCAAAAAGAGTTTCGCCTATTTTCATAGAAGGAGTTAATGAATGATTACAGCAATTGGTGATGTCTTGCGACGTTGTTATGAACGAGGCTGGATTACGACGCGAGATGGAAACTGTAGTTTAAAGCGAGCGCGAAGTGTGTATTTGTATATCACGCCATCGGGGTGGCGGAAGACCATCATTCATCCCGAACATATGGTCAAAATCAAATTAAAAGATGGGCAGATTCATATTCCCGAGGGCACGACTCCTTCCGGGGAACTACACATGCATTATTTGCTTACCAAAGATTATCCCCAAACTCGCGCTGTGGTTCATGTTCATTCCACTCATGTGGTGGCGGCCATGTATCGAGGGTTTGATCTTCCCAAACTGTGTGAGCAATTTCCAGAGATCCACCGATATACCCGGGTCGGCGCCTCAGTCCCATTTCTTCCTGCCGTCAGTGCGGAATTGGGAGAAGCCACGGCTGTGGCTTTGGGTGTTTCTGAAACCAATCCTGCCGGTGAATACGATATTGTAGGGTTGGCCAATCACGGGGTGTGCGCTATGGCCTCAAATCCCTGGTCGGCCTACGAACATATTGAACGGCTTGATCATATTTGTGAGATTGCTCTGAAAAGTGGAGTGTCTCCTTAAAGGGGTCGTGATGCGTAAGGCGTGATCCGTGAAACGTAAGATGTAAAGACTTCATTTTCCCCACGCATGACGCCTCACGGATCACGTTTTACGTTCTTCCTCATGTTCCCCGTTTTGCAATCACATTCAGCCATCGGCCTTTGCGCTCTTGGTGGCTCACGGTGCGCAAAGAAAGAATCTTCCATCCTGCCTGTTGCATGATCTTCTGTAGTTCCGGTTTCAGCCATTTGCACAAATAACGCCCTGGAATCCATTCGTCTTGAGGAAATCCACTTCCCTTGCCATGCACCAGCGTGGCACCAAAGATTCCTCCAGGTCGTGTGAGAATGTGGAGGTGTCTTAACAGGGTTTTGAATTGCGTTTTGGAAATGTGCATACACGAAGCCGCTGCCCAGATCCCATCAAACATATTCGATGCAAACGGTAGATGAGTCATGTCGGCGTGGACCAACGCCAACTTCGGGCTCCGCCTCCTTGCGGCCTGCAGGAAAGGGTAGGTGAGGTCGAGCCCCACCACGTGAAATCCCTGTCGTCGAAGATGGCGACTATCCTGGCCAGGGCCACAGCCTAAGTCCAGAACGTGTGAGTGAATGGGTAGATAGTCTTCCCATACCTCAAGGTGGGGAGGGATGCGATAGGCACGACGATGCCAAGCTTTTAGATACGCGTTCGCCCCTGTGCTATAGGCTTGAATGGTCCGTTGTATGGTGTGTGGAAGTGGACTCATACCATCAGCCATCGGTTTGGTCAGACCGATGTTCATCTTTATTCGTATTCATCCCCGCATGTAGGCCCTATTTTCCCAGGGGATGGCAAGGCATGTTGCGTAAGTTCCGATGAAAAGAACAAGTGTAAAAATTAAGCATGCGATGGGTGAAGAAATTTCATCGGTCCCTTCAACCACCTTCAAAGGTCATAATCGTGAACACAATGTTTGGCTATCACCCAGTGTCAGTAGGAATATTGGGGCTCACTCTCTGTCTCTTTGTGGGTATTCCAAGCGGGAGTGTGATTGGGCAAGAAATCGTCTCTCAGTTCCAAGACTCTGAAGCCGCGGCAGGCAAGGCGTCAACGGCAAGGCCAACCCTGAAGGCGCAAAGATGGACGGTCTCTTGTGAACGAGAAGATGGTACCCAAGGCATTTTTCGGGTGTCTTCAAACGTGCCTGATGAGGCATCCTCTCTGGACCTTGAGCCAGTGACCAACTCCCCTGATATAGTGGAGAGACCTCCATCTCCCAACCTCAAAATCGAAACCCCAACGGAGGATCTAAAGCATGAAGATCCGTTTGGCACCCCAACACTAAAGTGTGGAAGACTTCTCACGCTCCTCGCTATTTTTGGGAGTGGAGAATTCCAAGCGCCTTAAACACCCGTCGCTAGTTGCTCGTATCTCGTCGTTCGTATCTCGTATCTCGTAAAAATAAGAATACCAACGAGGCGATACGTTTGTTTCTTCTCGAGATACGCTTCACGAGATACGCGATACGTTTGTTTCCCCTCGGTGCTTGCCCAAGAAATCCTCAATGATGAGATACACCGAAGGCACAATGGTGAGAATAATCACGGTGCCGAACAAAATCCCGAATCCTAGGGAGATCGCCATGGGAATAATGAAGCGGGCTTGAAGCGCGGTCTCAAAGATCATGGGTGCCAAGCCAAAAAACGTGGTCAAAGATGTGAGGACAATAGGACGAAAACGTTTCATGGCCCCTTGGACGATGGCCTCGATGAGCGGGATATGTTTTTCATCACGTAGTTGGTTGGTGGCGACAATAAGCACGAGCGAATCATTGACGACGACTCCGGCCAACGCAATGATCCCAAAGAGACTAATGATGCTGAGGCCATAGCCTAAAAGAAAATGCCCGGCGACTGCACCGATAATGCCAAAGGGAATGCTGAGCATGACGATAAGAGGCTGCACATAACTTCTGAAGGGGATGGCAAGCAACCCATAGATCAGTATCATGGCCAAGGCAAACCCTACGGCCAATGCGGAGAGGGACTCTTTCTGAGAGGCCTGTTCGCCTTCAAGGGAATAATTGAGACCAGGATATTTTTTGGTCAAGGCTTCAAGTTCATTGGCTGTAATTTCTCCAACGATGGTATTGGCATTGGAAATTTGGTCATCCACGTCTGCAGTCACGGCGACGATACGGCGTCCATCTTGACGCTTGATTTCGGTGTAGGCATGTCCGGGTTCAATGTCCGCTGCTTCGGCCAGCGTAATCTCTCCACCTTGTTCAGTTTGAAGCACCAATTGTTCTACCGTGAAATATTGACGCCGCTCTCCTTCAGGTAGTCGAACCATCACCTTGACTTCATTGCGCCCACGTTGTTGCCGCAGGGCTTCCACTCCGTAAAACGCTCCTCGTACTTGTCGAGCCAAATCCATGGCGTTTAAGCCTAGGCTTTGCGCTTCTGGCTTGATGCGAAAACTCATCTGCGGTTTTCCCTTGGACACGCCATCATCGATATCCGTGACACCGCCATAATGCGACAAGCTCTCAGCCAATTCCTGGGCAGCGGCTTCCAAGATAGGTCGGGAACGATGGGAGAGTTGAATATCAATAGGTGCTCCGCCAGTTGGTCCAGTCTCTGCTTTGAAGGTCAATGACTCTAACCCCGCGATGGACCCAATCGACGCACGCCATTCGTTGGCGAATGTGCCTCCGCTAAAATCTCGTTTATCGGCGGGCACCAGAAACACCATCATGCCTACCAGATGGCTGCCTGCGACTGCGGAGGGTGCGTCGCCTGGACCCAATTGAGGCAAGGCTGTACCGATTTGGGCGTAGATTCCGCGAAGGATCGATTTCCCTCCGTGGTTTTCGATCGTCGCATTGGCGGTGTCCAGCATTCGTTGTAAGACTTGGCGTGAGGATTCGATCGGTGCCCCATAGGGTAATGTGGCTTGGGCCATGACGATTTCTGAGTCAATGGCTGGGATGAAACTAAAAGGGATATGCCCCCCGGCGACTGTGCCAATAGCCAAAATTAAGATGGCAAATCCGATAGCCACCGACAGGTATTTATTGGCAAGAACGCCACGCAGAAACGGTTGATAGCGATCCTGGATAAACCGTTCCATGAGTCGGCTAAACCAAATTCGAGGTCGATCCATAGTATGCCAAAATGGCGAAGAGTTTTTGGCTCCCGCAAGATGTGCCGGCAGAACAAATAAGGATTCAACCAATGAGACCGCAAACACGGCGACCACCACTGCGGGAATCTGCCGCATGAAATTGCCCATAGTGCCTGGCACAAAAAACAACGGAAGAAACGCGGCAATGTTGGTCAGCACCGCAAAGGTAATGGGCCCAGCAATTTCACGCGCACCGGCAATGGCTGCCTGGAGATAAGGCAAGCCTTCTTCACGTTTTTGATACACAATTTCTCCGGCCACCACTGCATCGTCGACAATGATCCCCAGCGTGATGATAAAGGCGAAGAGCGAAATCATATTGATCGATGCGCCGGTCATGGGGATAAATAAGAAGGACCCGATAATCGAAGTCGGCAATCCCACTGTGACCCAAAACGCAAGCTTGAGATCCAGAAACAAACCTAACAGCAGCAAGACCAAAATCAGTCCAATGGCCGCATTCTTGAGGAGCAACTGCATGCGGTCTTGATAAATCTCTGATTGGTCGTTCCACACTGCCAGCCCGATGCCTTCTGGCAATTCGGCCTTAAATTCATTGATATACTCATGTACGGTATCGGAGACGGATTGGGGCGATTCATTGCCGGTGCGAAAGACTTTGACTTGAATGGCTCGTTGCCCATTGTAGAAGGCCTCCTCGTCCGTGTCTTCGAAACCGTCGTGAATCGTCGCAATATCCTCCAGTCGAATTATTGCGCCATCTGGTGTCGAAGCGACGGGGATCTCGGCATATTCACGACCAAAATCGCGTCGCTCCTGGGTGCGAAGCAACACTTCCCCACCCGTCGTTTTGACTCCGCCGCCCGGCATCTCAATGGCAGCTTCTCGAATTTCTTGGGCTATGCGATCAAGTGTGAGGCCATAGGCGCGAAGATGGCGTTGCGGTACTTCCACGGAAATTTCTCGCGGACGAGCAACACCCAATTCCACCAGGGTAATCCCCGAACGTTGCAATAAATCGTCACGAACGCGTTCTGCCACGTCACGAAGCGTCTGTTCTTCTTGATGGCCATAGACCATCAGCGTCAAGACCTGATGACGTACTTCCACCAGACTGATGATGGGTTCCTCCGCGAGCTCGGGAAACGACTGAATGCTCTCGACCTCGTTGTTCACATCCTGGAGGACGCTATTCGTATTGACACCATTCAGCAGTTCAATTTGGATTAAGGCACTGCCTTCGCTTGAGGTCGAGGTCACTTTTTTTATCCCATCGAGTCCACGCACTGCATCTTCGATGGAAAGGACAATGCCTTGTTCGACTTCTTCTGGGCTTGCTCCAGGATAGGCCACGGACACTCGGATGACATCCACTTCGAATTGAGGAAATACTTCCTGCTTGATCTGCGTGCTGACGAGCAACCCGCCCAGGATAAACATGGCCATCACGAGATTGGCCGCCACCGTATGTTGGGCCATCCAAGCGATGGGACCGGATGGGATATGATTTGGGTCGGTTGATGCCATGAACAGATTTACTCGCTTGGAGATTCTGGAGAGACTGGTGCAGGTTGTAGATCGGGGTCAGAGACGACAGGTTCGGGAAGCGAAGGTTTCTCAGCCGATTGCAGTACCGGCCCTGGTATGGCCGCAGGCAATTGGCTCGTAATAATTTGATCGCCTTCCCCAACGCCCTGGCTGATGAGAACGGAGTCTTTTCTGGACAAGATAATTTCAACCGGCCGAATTTCTAATTGATTGTCACGATTTTTTACCCAGATCCGGCTTCCCTCACGAATGGTTTTGCGAGGGAGGACGACGACGTCATGAAGTAAAGGACCTTCAATCTCAACACGAACGTATTCGCCGAGTAGCATGGGACGGCGGACCGATTTCGCTGGTTTCAAATCAAGCGGATCATCAATGGAGATCAACACTTGGGCCATGCGGCCGTTTTGTGTGACATCGCCCAACAGTTCCATGACTCTTCCGTTTCGGACTACGGTGTCATCATTGTCACTGTTTCGAAGAATGCGGACGCGTGATCCGCGGGACGTGCCTGGCCCAGGAATCGTCAGCCAATCTAACTGGTGAATCGGCACACTTACTTGAGCGCGAAACTCATCGGTGCCTACCAGCGTGGCTATGGAACTTTGGGCATTGACCAATTGCCCGACCTCTACCGACTCTGAGAGCACTAGAGCATTGAAAGGGGTTCGAAGAATTGTTCGTTGAAGATCGAGTCTCGCTTTGCCCAGACGACTTTTGGCAGCTTGCAGCGCGATGTGTTTTTCTTTGAGATGAGGGCGGCGAAGGGCAAGTTGTTTGCTGAGCTCACTAATTTCTCCGGTCGAGGGTTTCAAGAGTTTCCATTCGCGTTCGGCCACCGCCTGATTGCCATATTCGACGTTGAGATCAAATTCAGCTTTGGCCAACGATGATTTTTCTTCATCCACCGCAAACTGATAATTACGCGGATCGATTTGAAGAAGCGCGACCCCTTCGGAAATAATTCCGCCTTTCACGAGGGCAGGGTTTTGTTGCATGACAAGGCCGCTCACCTCAGGTTGCACGGTGATTTGTTGATGCGCTTGAACAGTGCCGAATGCCGTAATCACCGCGCGTTCGTCTTGCAGGTGTGTGGTGAGCACTTCGACGAACGTGGTTTTATCCCCTCGTGAGGCTTTGGGGACACTGGGGCGACTCGCGATGAGAATCTGGGCACCGAGCACGGCAAGGATCACAATAAGAATCGGGAGGACGATTCGAAACACGTTGGATTGTTGTTCTGGCCGGAGAGTGGGACTGTTCATTGAGGGGAGTCCTGCATGGCGATATCCTGGCCCGTGGGTTCTTGGGGCCATCCTCCACCAATCGCTTTATACACTTGAACGACGGCGATCAGTTGATCACGTTGCGTTTGGACGAGCGCAATCTCGGCATTGAACAGTTCACGCTGGGCCACTAACACATCCAAATATGTGGCCTGGCCATTGAGATATTCCAGTTGAGCAAGATGCCGAGCTTCTCGCGATACTTCCACCAGGCGTTCTTCTGCCGAACGAATCTCACGAGTTTTTTGATGAAGAATCAACGCATCTTCCACTTCTCGAAAGGCTTGTTGAATAGTTTGTTCGTAGGTGATCAGGGCTTGTTCTTGTTGGGCTTTACTCACTTCTAGATTCGCGCGATTTCGACCCGCATTAAAGATTGGCACGGTAATGGCCGGGCCAAGGGACCAAATGCGAGAGGATCCAATAAACAGATCGGAGAATTCTAAACTTTGTGCGCCAAAATTTCCTGTCAGACTAATCTGCGGGAAAAAGGCAGCCTTCGCCACACCAATTTTGGCATTGGCGGCAACGAGTTGGTGCTCGGCTTCCAGAATGTCGGGACGTCGTTCGAGAAGCGCCGATGGCAGTCCAGCAGGAACTTCTGGCGGGAGTGTTTGGTCACTCAATGACGAACCGCGAACAATAGTCATGGGATTGTGGCCAACGAGAATACTGAGTTGATTTTCCTTTTGGCCAATTTGTCGCTCCAGGTCAGGGATCACGGCCTGCGCTCGCGCAACTTCTTGATCCGCTCGACGAATGTCTAAGGTCGAACTCTGCCCCATCAGTTTTCGCAATCGAATGATTTCGAGCGAGTCCTGTCGGGTTTTGAGGGTGAGTTTGGCAATGTTGAGTTCTAAGTCTAACTCCTGAAGGTCAAAATAGGCCTGGGCAATATCGCTGACGAGCGTCAGGGCGACCGTTCGCTGAGCCCATTCCTTGCCAAGGAGTTCAGCTTGCGCCGCTTCCGTGGCTCGACGAAATTTACCCCACAGATCAATTTCAAACGAGAGGTCTAATGTTGCCTTCCATTGGCTGGTCGTTGGTCCTTCCCGATTGCTTCCTGATCCTACACCGATTCCGAATTGCCGAGCCACAGCCCCTGACGTTTGGTTGCGTTGCAAACTCGTGTTTCCGTCGATTTGGGGTAATTGGTCAGCCCGAGCCACGCTGTATTGGGACCGAGCTTCTCGAACGCGGGAGGCCGCCAAGCGCACGTCTTTGTTTTCGATTAGGGCTGATCGGATAAGGGTTTGGAGATGGGGGTCTTGAAAAAGATCCCACCACTGGAGGTTGGCTAATGATTCTTCACTGGTCTCCGAAGCGAGTTGTTCGCGAAATTCCGCAGGTTCTTCAATGTTCGGCCGTTCATAATCCGGCCCTAAGGCACATCCAGAAAACAGGGAGAAGACTATTATGAAAATAAGACCACGCATAAATCCCTTGCTAATTATACCCCTAAAAACTAGTCGATTGTCGAAATCTGCACAAGAGCAGCAAGAGAGATGTGATGGTCTTAGGTTGGGGAGATTAGTGGCTGAAAATTGTTATCCCGGTCAATGATCAAAAGTGCTTCATAATCGCTTGGTAAGTTTTTAAGTGAGGCCCACCAGAGAGGAGGTTCTGTTGGATGAGGTGGGCTCCATTCGGTCGTATCTTCACTGGATACGGGAGAAAAATTCGTTCTTACTAAAAGCTTTCGATGATTGAAATCTACTCCACTAATGTCAGGACACTTCGCTCTTATTTCATTAATCATTTCGATAACTTCTTGTGGTGGGTTGCACTCACCAACATAAGCGGTTCCTTTGACTACCTTTGTAATCACAAAGGCTGCAATGGGATTTGGGGTGGCACAGCCAACCCATTTACTTTCTGGAATTCTCGATATTAGGTTATCTACAAGATAAGTCGCTACCTTTTTTCGTCGATGATTTGGCATTACCGCTACCGAATCAATCCACCCGACAATCCCACTACTATAGTTTATTACTCGGGCATATAAGTATCCCACAATTTCAGCCATTTGAGTCTGAGCAACAATAACGTGGCCTGTACTTTCAAGCCGTGCTTTAGTAGTTTTTGGGCCTAACCTGTATGGCTTACCTTCTGGATTATTTCCGAAACTATTACTGAAAACGTGGGAGATGGCCTTGACCACCTCGGAATTAATTGCAGCTTCCATTGCAGGGTAATGCTGGAAGTCGTATGAATTATCTTGTCCCATGGATAGTTCTTGAAAATATCCGCATTTGCTAGGGAAGATTTGCTAGTTTACTGAAGTATTTTGAGGCTAACGCTTAATAACAAGCAGCGCTTCGAATTCGTTTGGAAGATGTTCAATTTGCCCCCACCATGCGGGAACCTCTTGAGACTCTCGGGGATTCCATTCCCTTTCATCAGAGCGCGATAAAGGGCTAAACCCTGTTTTGATTCTGAAATTAGCTTGGTCAATAGAACATCCACGGAGATCAAAGCAATTCTGCTGAATATCTTTTAACATTTGGTAGATATAGTGGGGAACAGATTTTGGGCCTAGGTGAGCTTTTCCAGGGACATTATTAAGGACAATATAAGCGGCAATGGGATTGGGTGTGGCGCATCCAAAAAAAAAGCGCCTTTGGTTGCCTGAAAAAACTTTTTAACTAGGGCAGTGGCAATTCCATGTCGACGATAAAGAGGAAGTACTGCCATTGATTCGATCCAAGTGATTCGCCCATATGAAGAAGGAATTTCTTTTCCGAATAGGTATCCAATGCCAAATGTTTCATCCCCTGCAATAAATAGATAATCGGTACTCCTTAATCTTTCTCTAACTGATTTTGGCCCAAGTCTGTAAGGTTTTCCGTCTGGCCTGTATCCAAAACTTTCATTGAAAATATGGGATACAAGTTTTACTAACCCCTCGTGTGAAGCTGCATTGGGCCCAGAGTACATTTCAATGGGATTAGAGGCGCTAAGAGAACTTGTTTCTTGAAAAGCAATCTTTTTACTTTTTTTCTTTACTTCGTAGACTTTTTCAGAAGCAGTGTTTGGTGAGCTGGTCTCTAAATTGAATAGGCTTGTTTGCTCTGAAGTATCCATCTGAGTTTCCTTCAAGATGGTTAGAATAAGGAGATTGGAAGTATATTTAAGCTTTCCCTTTAACCCGGAGTCAAGTCATTCAAAACCTCCCCCAAATATTACTAGTCGTTACAGGGGAACAAACCCAATTACATTGGTATCTTTGGAGGTTGGGTAAGGTCGTGGTAGGAGTGGATACGGCGCTTACCGTCAGTGTCGAGTTGAATGACCATTTCAAGGGGGGAGCCTTTTGAGAATTTCCGCAACTCATTAAATTGATCGAGGTCCGTAGGATGAACGGCGAGCGTGGCGTCCCCTGGGACGGGCCGCCATTTGGTTTGGAAGAATGGGCGATCGTTCGACCGTTCATGCCAATTCAGCCAAATGATGGTGCCTTCAAGGTCGATATATCGCAGCGTGCCACGAATGCCTGTAGGCTTTTTGAAGTTCAGGATATTGGTGAGAAAGGTGTCCAACGGATGCGGTTCAGTTTCGAGTGCTCCCACTGGAATGGTCGTGAACGTGACACATGCGGTGATGAGTACACCCCAAAAGTGCGAGGAAGAGTAAAGTTTCTTTAACTGCATTGTCACCACGAGCCCTCCATGAATCCCAACGGTAGAGGTATTCTCCAATGTGCGTCTGTCTTCTGCCTTGTACATTGTACCGATAATTTTTAATGTTCTGCTACGAAAATTTCTGTTCTTCTTAATGACAAATTCTCCTTCATCATTCCGCTTTTCCTTGAAAAAATAATTGACAAGGAACAGGGGGTCTGTTACCAGTTATATCAGGTGACAGAGCGGTCACCGTGGAGGTTTTGATTAATTAGTGTTCGGGACAATGGGCGTCCTTCCCCAAGTGGATTTGGGAAAGGGCGTTTTTTTATGGCCGAAAGTTTTGGGAAGCTAAAGATTCCCAGTCCAATTGGTCGATAAGATACATAGGCAAAGGCGCCGGTTTCACCAGGAGATAATATTTTCTTCTGGGTAACTACGGCGCTTTTTGTGTTTTAGGAAAGGGAATGTTGAAAAAAGCCGCCAGCGGCGTTCTCTGGCTTTGCCGAAGCGGCTCGCACAGACATCGTCGCCATTTTCCCGTGCTCACGTACTGAGAGTACGTTCCGCGCGTCAAAATGGCTGCGGCCTTGCTGGACGGACCCTTCGGTGAGACTCAGGGCATGCTTTTTTGAACATTCCCTCCTACTGGTGCAGGTTTCCTGATCGGAAGCATCCATGGTTTATGGGTATGAAATATTCAACAGGCCCAGGAAATAAAAGAAATATGATTGTACATCCTGACATACCCCCACCTGACCTCCTTAACCAAGTCGTGAAGGCTTTGACGGGTATGGGTTCTCCGGAGCGGCGAATAGATCAGGCGTTAGCGTTATTGAGGCATGAGCCGTCAATTTCTACAACATCGTTCAAAGGGTCGAAAGTCAAAAAACCCATGCCGCTTTTGATCGGTAAGAGTCCTGTCATGGAAGCGTTGCATTCGGCGATTCAACGAATTTCAAGCACGCCGGCTACGGTCTTGATTCGTGGCGAAAGTGGGACCGGTAAAGAACTGGTGGCACGAAGTATTCATGTTTCCAGTCTTCGTGGCAACAAACCGTTTGTTGCGGTGCATTGTGCAGCTGTCCCTGAGGCTTTGATTGAATCAACCCTGTTTGGTCACGAGCGAGGGGCTTTCACCGGGGCGCACCAACTGAAAAAAGGTCGCCTAGAGCAAGCGGCCGGGGGGACGTTGTTTCTTGATGAAATTGGGGATATTCCTATTGCCACACAGGTGAAGCTTCTTCGCGTGCTTCAAGAAAAAGAATATGAGCGAGTCGGTGGTAGTGACACGATTCCAGCCGATGTCCGTGTGATTGCTGCCACGCATCGGAACCTCGAAGCGATGATCCAAACTGGCGAGTTTCGGGAAGACCTGTACTATCGGCTGAACGTTATTCCGTTAGTGTTGCCACCATTGCGTGATCGAAGAGAAGATGTGCCATCACTCATTCAGCATTTTCTGGAAAAATGTAATCAAGAGCACCATCGCACGCTCCAGTTGACCCCATCTTTTGTCGATTTGTTAAGCGCCTATCACTGGCCTGGTAATATTCGTGAGCTGCAAAATTGTATCGAACGGCTGGTGGCTCTAACAGATTCCACGATGATTGATATCGATTCCATTCCTGAATCGCTGGGTTCTTATTTTGAACATATGCAGGCGACTCGGTCGCCTGCGAGTGCAAAGCCGAAGTCAACCTCAATTCAGCAAACGCTTCCAGGCAGGTTAGATGCGATCGAACGAGATCGTCTCCGTGAAGCGCTCACTAAGGCCGGGTGGGTCAAAGCTAAAGCTGCAAGGTTATTAGGTATGACCACACGCCAGATTTCCTATCGAATGCAGAAGTATCAGCTTGTTGAAGAACAAGGTTAGTCACTAGTTGCTAGTCGCTCGTCGCTAGAAAAAATGAGCAACAACCCAGCTGCTTTTTCTTCATCAACAACGAGGGACTAGCAACCAGCGACGCTTCCCGTAAATCTCCTGACAATTTTGTCGTGTTGTGAACAATTTGGTGCGCACTGAACAAGATTGTCTGGTTATCGCACCTACGTTTGCCAAGAATCCTAAACATTCTTCTAGGTTTTTCGATTTTGAATTCTGGCAGGGTCTTTGCATCACATTAAGGTAAATCCTTTTATGGACGAAATATGAATAGAGGCACATAGGGATTTGAACAGACTCTGACGATTGAGTCCCACAAAGGAGTGGTCTTGATCTTGGCATGGGTCTGAGAACAAATAAATATTTCAGCCTTTTGGTGAAAAAGAGCTGAGTGGCAAAGACGCCATCGTTTCAAAAGTGGACTACCGAAAGTCCCAGGGAAATGATGGCGTTTTTTTTATGGGGCTGTTGAAAAAGGCCGCTAGCGGCGTTCTCGTCATTCGGAGAACTCAACGTACTTAATTTGTACGTCTCGTCCTCCTCGTTTCCTGCGGCCTTGCTGGACGGACCTTTTTGAACAGCCCCAATTTTGAAAATTTTGAAAGAGAGGAGACGAACACCATGTATATAGAAGATCTCAAACGAATGGCGGAGGTGTCACGGAAGAAGGTTGAATATTTTCTTAACGCTCCTGGTGGATACTTTCTATTATCCGCCCTGGCGGGCATCTATTTAGGATTGGGCATTTGTTTGATTTTCAGTGTTGGGGCACCCTTTGCCGCTGAAGGGTCGGCGGCGTTGAAGTTGGTGATGGGCGTCTCATTTGGCGTGGCCCTCACCCTGGTGATTTTCGCGGGGTCGGAACTGTTTACTGGCAACAATATGGTATGCACCATCGGGGCTCTGGCTCGGGCCATTACCTGGAAGCACGTGGGCTGGATTTTTCT
Organism: Nitrospirota bacterium; assembly: GCA_027623995.1. Classification (GTDB taxonomy): domain Bacteria; phylum Nitrospirota; class Nitrospiria; order Nitrospirales; family UBA8639; genus Nitronereus. The sequence goes on along the minus strand of JAQBUF010000063.1, from coordinate 6,140 downwards.
GTGGTCGTTCATCGGAAACCTGGTCGGTTCGTTACTCGTGGCCTGGATGATTGTGCAATCGGGTGTGATGAGCAAGGCTCCGCAAATGGATTTGCTCATGAAGGTAGCGGCGATGAAAATGTCGGCGTCAGCTTGGGAATTGTTTATCCGCGGCATACTGTGCAACGTGCTCGTGTGTCTCGCTGTGTGGATGGCTGCGAGAACGAAAAATGAGGCCGCGAAAATCATGTTGATCTTCTGGTGTTTGTTCGCTTTTATTGGCAGCGGGTTTGAGCACAGTATTGCCAATCAATCATTATTGGGTATGGCGCTGTTTCTGCCACATGGAGAGGCTATTTCCTGGATGGGCTTTGCCTGGAACCAAGTCTTTGTCGGATTGGGCAACATTGTGGGCGGGGCCGTGTTAGTCGGTGGTGCCTATTGGTTGAGTAGCCCGTACCGAGTCGCGGATTCAATTGCTGTTCAGTCTGAAACGGAAACAATGGACGCCGATACTCAAGAACCCATTGAGGATCTTCCCAAGGTCTTACCTGCCGGGAGTCCGATTGTACAGATGAGAGCAGGGTTTGTGGCGGTACTGAAACATGAGCGAGGCGCTCGATGAATAAATTGGAAGTACTGAAACACGAACGAGACAGCTTGGACATTATTCACGATCTTCCCATGTTTGCCAAAACAGGTTGGGAATCAATTTCTGATGATGATATCCAACGCCTCAAATGGTACGGCTTGTTTCTGAGAAACCCAACCCCAGGGTTTTTCATGGTCCGGGTCCGTATCCCTGGAGGCCGCGCCACGTCAGTGCAATTGCGCACCTTGGCAGAAATCGCGAAGACCTTTGGTAATGGGCAACTGGATTTAACGACGCGCCAACAATTCCAGGTTCGCCATCTTCAAATTCAACATGTGCCTGAAGTGTTCGCACGAATGGATGAAGTAGGACTGACGTCGTTGCAAACCGGTTTGGACAATGTCCGAAATATTATGACCTGTCCCGTGGCTGGGCTCTCTCCAACGGAAGTCTTTGACGCCACAGGACTGGTTCAAGCCTTGAATCAAGAGATCGTGGGCAATCGTGAATACACGAACCTCCCGAGGAAGTTCAACGTCGTGATCACGGGGTGTCCAGACAATTGCCTTCATGCAGAAACTCAAGACCTGGCCCTAGTGCCGGCCACCAAAGAGATCGGTGGTGAAATCAAGAACGGGTTTAATGTCTTGGTTGGTGGAAAACTGGGATCTGGCGGGTATCGCATCGCCACGCCATTAGATGTGTTTGTCCTTCCCAGGGAAGCCGTAGATGTTTCGGGTGCGGTAATTAAAGCATTTCGCGATTATGGATTTCGGGATTCCCGAACCACTGCACGGTTATCATTCTTGTTGGAAGAATGGGGCGAAGCTCGGTTTCGTGTTGAGGTGGAAAGGCAATTGGGAAGGACATTAATGACTGCCGGGGAAGATGCTCGAAAAAAATCTGAAAATAGTCATGGCGGAGTTTTTCGGCAACAACAAGCAGGAATGAACTATGCAGGTCTGCACATTCCAGTCGGGAGGATACAAGCCGAGGATCTTTTGGGACTCACGGAATTGGCAGAGCGTTTTGGGACGAGTGACCTTCGAATTGGGGCCAATCAGTCCCTCATAATTCCCAATATTCATGATAAAGTTCTTGGTGATTTTCTAGAAAATCCGTTGTTGCAACAGTTTGGGTATAATCCCTCGCCTGTTCGTAAAGGCTTAGTGAGTTGTGTGGGAAGTGACTATTGTAACCTCGCGGTCATAGAAACAAAAAGCCAAGCGATGAAAACGGCTGCCGTGCTGGAAGTTAAAGTTGGCTCAGAGATCAAACCGATTACCATGCATTGGTCCGGATGCCCGGCGGGGTGCGGGAATCATTTAGTGGCTGATGTTGGATTGCTAGGGAAAAAGATCAAACGGCGAGGGAAAGTTATAGATGCCGTGGATGTCTTTGTTGGTGGACGATCAGGGCCGGATGCCAAACTGGCCACCAAACTCTTAGAAGATGTGCCGTGCGATGAGTTGGCCGATGTGTTGGCTGGAGTGTTGCCGTATCATGCCCGTGAAAAAATGCATCGCGAAAAGAAGCGCACGAGACCGAGCCCGGCAAACGTAAGAGCGAGTACTGCTGTAGTGAGTCGCTCCTCGCTGGTGGAGGAACCCGTCGCTAGTCGCTTGTGAGAAAAAAGCACTTGGTGTTTACTCTTTTTACTAGCAACCAGTGACTAGCGACTTCTTCAAGGCGGTGAGAATTAGACCAGCTGATGAATGGTAATTTCTGGAGGGCAATTAAACCTGATGGGGAGGAGAGAATTTCCCGTGCCACGTGAAGTGTAGCCCAACATACGATTTTCGTAGTTCCACCCACCGGCGATGTAATGCCGGGCAAAATTGCTGCTATTCAAAATGGGAATCTGCCCGGGCAAGCAAATCTGGCCACCATGTGTGTGTCCACACAAGTAATAATCAATCCCAGCCTCACAGGCCTGGGGGATAATTTCCGTGGAATGCGCGAGGAGAATTTTTACGGCATCTTGAGGGACTCCATCCAAGGCTCTTGGGAGATCAGCCACCTCATACCAATGAGGATCATCCACTCCGATCATCCACAGGGTGTCTCCGTCTTTTTCGAGGGGGATGGATTCGTTTAATAGCATGGGGATGCCAATTTTCTCTAACGGCTGCACCATCTCAATAAAATCATGATTTCCTAAAATGCCCAGAATCCCGTACGGGCAATGGATCGCATTGGTCAAGTCCGTCATCAGCGTGATCGTTTCCTGGTAATCGCCATAGGTCATAAATCGAAAGTCCCCGGTGATTACGCAGAGATCGTAAGTCAACGACCGCAATATTTCTTTGAGTTTTTTTCCTTTATCAAAAATTCCTTCAATATGAAGGTCGGATAAATGGAGAATTCGAAATCCATGAAAAGCGGGAGGAAGGCCGCGTAGTGGGGCTGTGACGACTTCGACTTTATAATCGATGGAGTTGCGCGTGGCTCGATGATAGAGCCCACTGAGTTGTAGGGCTCCTTTAAGAAGAGGTCCCAGCGCATCGAGGTTTTCCCAATAAATATGAAATCCCGAGGGGGCAAACCGAAACGCGGAATGATTGACTTGCAATTCGAGCCGTTTGCCCAAATGCTCGTGGCCAATTCGGTTCTTCAGGTGGAGAAGGGCTTCGCTATCAAGCATAAATGACAGAACGCATATTTAGATGATTAGATGTGATGAATCTACTTGAGTAAGATCGGTCAGATTGTAGAAAGAATTGACAGTGACTCTCTCGAAAAGACCATAAAACCCGTGTTTCGTCAGGATAAGGCAAAAAGATGGATAAATCCAGAGAAGGCACTTGCCAGGGACCATGGGCACTGCATAAAATTGAATCAAACATGTCCACGCTAAATATCAAAGATCCTGGTCTCCCGGACCTCCAATTTGTGCTGATGGTCGCGGCGCTGTGTACTGCAGAAATCCCCACCATGAATGCACCAGAAAAGGTTCGTCGCCTGGTGTTTGACCGCTGTTGGGCGCTACTTCAAGACGCCCCACCACCCGAAGAGCCCAAAGATCGCGTGCTCGATCTCCGCCAAGGAGATGAAGTGACCCTCGAAGCCCTCGTCGAGGTGATTCAAGGAACATTCACGGATCACGGCTACAACGAACTGACCTGGGAGCATGAACCCAGCGAACCCACCCAAACCCCAAACCCCGAGATCCAACCCCTCCTCGACCGCATCCAAGCCTGGGACCCAGTGAATCCACCCCCCGTGGATGGGGCAGATGAAGCTGGGAATAACTAATCCCTGCTCCCTTGCTAACTTCAGCAATCTATTAAAATTATTGGAAAGTATTTTTTAATGCGGGGTGTCGCCCCCGCGCGACGAGTCCCCCTTCGACAGGCTCAGGGCAGGCTTTTTGTTTCGGCAAAAGGGACCAAAACCATTTCTGCCTGTGCGCGGCCCCTCCGAACCTACTCGGAAGCAGGTTCTCCGGCGTGCCTGGTCCACCATCCCGAATCAAGATGGCTCAGAAACTCGCTCCGCTCAGACAGTCTTCGCCAGAAAGGTCGGATTCTGGGCGGAGGCCCAGCCGCGCTCAACGCAGGGGAAACGCCAAGACCAGAGTGCCAGATAGAAATACAGAATGTTGCATTCTAGTTGAGGTAAACAGTCGTTCAGCTATATGATAGGCAATATGGAACAGCTTATTACTACTTCCCAAAATATTTTAGGTGGGACCCCTGTGTTTGCGGGAACGCGGGTCCCCTTTCAATCTTTGATTGATTACTTAGAGGCTGGCGATTCAATCGATACCTTTCTTGACGACTTTCCATCTGTTTCCCATGAGCAAATCATTGCCACATTGGAAACCGCCAAAGAACACCTGCTCAAAGCCCAGTTGCCTGCGTGAAAATCATTCTTGATGAATGTGTTCCCCGGCGGCTAGCCGGCGATCTGCCCCACGAGGTATCAACAGTCCAACAACTCAAACTTTCTGGGTTGGACAATGGTGCCTTACTCAAGGCCATTGAAAGAGACTTTGATGTATTCGTGACCGTGGATCAGAATCTTCAGTACCAACAAAATTTAAGTGAGTCCAATATAGCCATTCTCGTATTGGTGACAGGGTCAAATCGATACAATGACCTGAAACTCTTAATTCCTTCCTGCCTTTCTGCCCTCGACAACATCAGGCCAGGCCAAATCAAAATAATCCAAACCTAAACGAGTTAGAACTATTCCCCCTCCTACGGGTGGAGCCAGTGAAGTGGAGAATAACCAGAATTTATTTAATGCGGGGTGTCGCCCCCGCGCGACGAGTCCCTCTTCGACAGGCTCAGGGCAGGCTTTTTGTTTTGGCAAAAGGGACCAAAACCATTTTTGCCCATGCACGACCCCAAGGGGGTCCCTGTTCCATCACCCCGAATCAAGATGGCGAGAGAACTCGCTCCGCTCAGACAGCTCTCGCCGAGAGGTGGGATTCGGGGCGATCGAACAGTCGCGCCCAACGCAGGGAAATGCCAAAAAGCGAATGACAATTGAAACGTGCGAATGAATCTCCCCTTTTCCCCCATACAAGCAACAATAGCCATTGGAAAATATGTGCGTTACTCATAGAATGGAAGGGACCATCCTTAATAAAGGCGAAGGAGAAACCATGAAATATCAATTGACAGCCATCATTGAACGGGAAGGCGACGGATATGTTTCGCTTTGCCCTGAGTTGGATGTCGCCAGCCAAGGGGCGACGGTTGAGCAAGCCAAAGTCAATTTACACGAAGCCGTGGAGTTATTTTTCGAGTGCGCGTCGCAAGAAGAAGTCAAAAAACGACTACACGGAGAAATCTACGTCACTCAACTAGAGGTGACGCTTGGGTAAGTTGCGAGTCTTGTCTGGTCAGGAGGCATGCAAGATTTTATCGAAACACGGATTCGTAGAAGTTCGCAAACGAGGTAGCCATATTGTGATGCAACAAAAAACGGCGGAATCTACAACAACCGTTCCTGTCCCCGACCACAACGAACTTCGAATCGGCACCCTACAATCCATCATCCGCCAGTGCGGACTCCCTAGAAGTGAGTTTGAGGCGTAGTTGGAAAATATTTTCTTACCCATCACTTCCCTAGGTTTTCCTGCAAGGAATTAAATAGCAGGGTTTCGCCGCCGCCGACGAGGTCCCCTTCGACAGGCTCAGGGCAGGCTTTTTGTTTTGGCAAAAGTGCCCAAAACCATTTCCGCCTGTGCGCGTCCCCTCCGACCTTGCTCAGAAGCAAGTTCTCCGGGGTCCCTGGTCCACCACCCCGAATCAAGATGGCTCAGAAACTCGCTCCGCTCAGACAGTCTTCGCCGAGAAGTCGATTCGGGGTGCCGGCCCAGCCGCGCCCAACGCACACGACAGTCGCAATTTTCAAAAAGGGAAGCGTCCCCTTTTTCGTCCACTTTTCAAGGCCGTGTGCTCCCAAGAGGAACCGGGATCATACAGAATGTAGGGTTCTGACAGCACAATACAATCATGTGCACATAATCGTGTGGCAGCCCCTCGTGAGATATCTCGCATCTCCTTTTGAGCGGCTTGCGTCATCAAGTTTTTTTTGTAGCTGCAGCATCTTATGC
>JAQBUF010000062.1 GCA_027623995.1 Nitrospirota bacterium | reverse complement strand
CCAAGCCGCGGGCCGCATCACGTGGCGGGAAGCCCGCGGGCAAGAAGGCTACTTGGGGCAGAATGATCCGACGCTGCATTTTGGGATGGGCCTGGCCACGTTGGTGGATATCCGGGTGGTTTTCCCCGGAGGTGCGATCGTGGATCAACTGGGCGTGACGTCAGGACAAACTGTGACGGTGGTCGAGACTGGTGGCTCCAGCAACCAAGCGCCGGTAGCAACGGGAGAGAGTTACAGCGGGACGCAAGACACACCGCTGATTCTTCCCGCCCCTGGCGTGCTGACCAATGACAGCGATCCGAATAGCGATCCGCTGACCGCCGTACTCGACACGAATGCGAGCAATGGCACGGTAGTCTTGAATGCGGATGGCAGCTTTACGTATACGCCGACGGGGGGCTTCAGTGGGACGGATAGTTTTACCTATCACGCCCATGATGGGGCGTTGGATTCCAATGTCGTGACCGTCACGCTGACCCTCAATGGGGTGCCCGTGGCCAATGCGGACAGTGCCACGACGGTGGCAGACGTGGGTGTGGCGATTGCCGTCCTCACGAACGATACGGATGATACCGGGCTCAATGCCGCCAGTGTAACGGTTCAGAGTGGGCCCACGAATGGGACGAGCAGTGTGGACGGTAGCACGGGGGCGATTACGTATACGCCGACCCTGGGGTATGTGGGGGCCGATAGCTTCACGTATACGGTGCAGGACCTCCAAGGATTGGTCTCCAATACCGCGATGGTGACGGTGACGGTCCAAGGCGGCAATGAGGCGCCAGTGGCGGGGGATGATAGTGCCACGACATTGGTGAATGCCCCAGTGGTGATTCCTGTGTTAACGACTGATACGGATGATACCGGGCTCAATGCCGCCAGTGTCGTGGTGCAGAGTGGGCCGAGCCATGGCAGTACGAGTGTGGATCCTGGGACAGGCGAAATTACCTATAGTCCAACCCTGGACTATGTTGGCCCCGACGTCTTCACCTACACGGTGCAAGACATTCAGGGGCAAGGATCCAATCTCGCCACGGTGACCGTGACTGTGGTAGCCGGGCTCCCGTTAAGTATCACCAATCTGACCGTCGAGAGTGGTAAAACCTATCAGGTGGTAGACGAGGGCTTACAAGATGGGGCAAAGATCTATTTTGATCAAAGCGTAATCTTCACGAATCTGGCTCCGGACTTAGCCGGCCTGACCTATATCATGACTTCCAATTTTGACAAGCATTCACAAGGGACCACCTTTGTGAGTTTTGACGTGAACCAACCCGTGACAGTGCTAGTGGGTCATGATCAACGGATTACGCCGAAACCCAGCTGGTTAGCAGGGTGGACGTTGACGGGCCAGACGATTGAATCCATTAGTGGGCCGAATGCGACATATGACGTGTATGAGCAAGAGTCCCCGGCTGGTACCGTGACGTTGGGGGGGAATCATGAGACGACGAGCGGCGCGAGTATGTATACCATCATCATTCGACGCGGGGTGCCCGAAAACCAAGCCCCAGTGGCCACGGCAGAGAGTTATAGTGGAACCCAGGACACCCAGCTGAGCATGGCCGCCCCTGGCGTGCTAACCAACGACAGTGACCCGAACAGTGATCCGCTGACCGCCGTACTCGACACGAATGCGAGCAATGGCACGGTAGTCTTGAATGCGGATGGCAGTTTCACCTATACGCCGACTGGGGGCTTCAGTGGGACGGATAGCTTTACGTATCATGCACACGATGGAGCCTTGGACTCCAACAGTGTGACGGTGATCTTGAACATCAATGGCGCACCCGTGGCGAATAATGATAGTGCGACGACCGTGGCAGGGGTGGCCGTAAATATCGGCGTGCTGACGAACGATACGGATGATGGGGGGCTCAATGCCGCCAGTGTGACCGTGGTGAGTGGGCCCACGAATGGGACCACGAGTGTGAACAGTAGCACGGGCGCCATCACCTATACCCCGGCTGCGGGATATGTGGGGGTCGATAGCTTTACGTATACGGTGGTAGACCTACAAGGAATCACGTCCAACGTGGCAGTCGTGACGGTGACGGTCAATGAGGCGTCCTCGCGGGTGGAGGCTGGCTTGGTCGTGTATTATCCTCTTACGGAAGGTAGTGGCACGGTCGTGCAAGATCAATCGGGGATCGGAGCCCCCTTAGATCTGACCCTTGGGGGGACTGTGAATTGGGCGTCTGATGGCAACGGGTTGGTCTTTGCCGGTGGAAAGGCACAAAGTAGTGGCGCGGCCACCAAGGTGATCGATGCGCTGCAGACTACCAACCAGAGTACTATGGAAGTGTGGGTGCAGCCGGCGAATATCAGTCAAAGTGGGCCGGCTCGAATGGTGTCGATTGGCGGGGACCCGAGTTTCCAAAATTATGTGTTGGGGCAACAGGGCGATGAAGTACAGGTACGATATTTGAATACGGGGAAAGATCGTAATGCCAAACCTCGCTTGCAGACCAATGATAACAGCGTGGCGACGGAGTTGATCCATATTGTGCATACCTACGATGGGACGACGGAGCGGGTGTATGTGAATGGGGTGGAGAATCCGACGACCCTTGTACTGAGTGGAGTGTTGAGTAATTGGGATCCGAATGATCCGTTGACCTTAGGAAACGAAGGCAGTGGGGATCGCCCCTGGGCCGGGACTATGCGGTTGATGGCGGTGTATGACCGGACGTTAACCCCTGCGGAGATCCAACAAAACTTTAATGCGGGGTCGACAGGTCAATAAATTTCCCAGTATTTTTGAAGTGACCTGGGTGGAGCACGGAGAGGAATGTATTTTCGTGCTTCACTCGCGTAGGTCTGACCCGTCTAACTATATTTTTCCATGTTTTCTTCTTGAATTGACTCAAACCTAACTTCGGTTATGCTATGGGTAGTGGCTCTTCTCATGTTTTGAAGCCCTGCTATTTTACTGTGAGCATGACCTGAAGTCATATTTCTTCATCTCATTTTTTTGAGTGTTACAATGCCAAACACGTTAGCGCATTTTGGTGTGCAAGGGTTTTTGGGGCATCGGTTTTTGGCCTGGTGTGATCCGAAATGGATCCTGATTGGGTGTGTGATTCCGGACATCCCATGGATTTTTCAACGAATAATTCGTCTCCTTGCTCTTCCTGTTGATTTGTACGATCTGCGTCTCTATGCCGTTTGCCAGGCTTCGTTATTGGGATGTTTGATGGTATCCGGTGCCTTGGCTTTTCTCTCTGCCCACCCCAAAAAGATTTTTTGGGTGTTAGCGATCAATGCTTTAGCCCACCTTCTCCTCGATTCTACTCAACTCAAATGGGCGAATGGTGTACATCTGTTTGCTCCGTTCTCATGGGAATTGTGGAACCTAGGATGGTATTGGCCTGAAAGTGTGGTGACCTATGGACTCACGGCTTTGGGTGTGATTTATGTGGGTGTGGCTTGGCGGTTGGCTGTAGCCCATCCGCTTATTCCAGCTGTTCCTTCGGTGCGAAACAGCCTTGTGGCTGGTTTGTGTTTGGCCGTCTATTTGGTGTTTCCTCTTGCAACGATGAGTCAAGCCGAGGAAGCGGATAATCATTTTATCAAGACGTTACGTCATGCAGAAGCACGCATTGGTCGCACGGTGGAATTCGATCGAGTGTCATATATCAAAAAAGAATCAGGGGGCGTGATTGCTACGATGTCGAATGAATATCTCATTGCCGTGACCAGCCCGCTCCCTCAATCCGCGTTAGTGTCTATCAAGGGGCGTTTTCAAACAGCTGATACTATTGAAGTTGAAGATCTCCATATCCATTCCTCCTGGTTTCGAGATGTGGCTTCATATGTGGGGCTAGTCGGTTTGCTGCTCATGTCTCTGGTCTCAATGAGCAAGGGTCGAAAAATAAATAAGTCAGGTAGTGTTGGTGATGGCGAGGAAACTCAGGAGGATGTGTGATGGGTCATAATCCAGGGTTCGAACGATTGGTTGAACAGCTTCGCTCACAGGTTTCGGAATGCCGCGTCAGCGATGTGAAGGCTCGGCTAGATCGTGGAGAACAACTGTATTTCATTGATGTGCGGGAAGATCATGAATTTTTCAAGGATTTTGCGCGAGGTGCGGTGCATCTTGGTCGGGGAATTTTGGAGCGTGATATCGAAAGCCTGATTCCCGATAAGGATGCTGATATTGTGTTGTACTGTGGTGGAGGGTATCGGTCGATCTTGGCTGCCGCGAATCTTATTGAGATGGGCTATACGCGAGTGGCTTCGATGGTTGGAGGGATTAAGGCCTGGCGTCAGGCGGGATTTCCCGTTGAGCCAGGCCAAGAATCGAAATAACTATCCGATGGGGCTAGGTGAGAGATGACTAGGCTATTGCCAGAATGGCCGCATAGAAATCAGGGAAACTTCTTATCAAATTCTTTCACGACATCATTCGTGATATCGAGGCCCTTCCGAGCATAGAGGACAATTTTCAGGGTGGTATTGCTGCCTTGATCAATGACCATGGAGAATCCATGGCGTTCAGCCACGGCTTCGGTGGCTTTTTCAATCTTGCCCATATATTCCGAGACCATATCACGTTGTTTTTGAGCGAGTTCCTGCTGGAAATCTTGGCCACGCTTCTGATACTCCTGCACCTTGCGTTGAAAGAGTCCTTGCTTGGCTTGTTTATCTTTGTCGCTCAGGTCCTTGGCATTTTGGACTTCTTCTTGAAGTGCCTTCAGTTCTTCCTCGTCCGACGCTAAAAGTTTTTGACGGACAGTGGCATGTTCCTTCAATGTGGCCAGTGCGCGTTGGCCAGCTTTGGATTTTTCAATAACAGATTGTGGATCGACAATCCCAACCATAAAATCTTTTGCGGCCAATGCCTGCGGGAGACTGCAGAAAAGGCTGAGAACGAACATGCTCAAGATCAGCACGCCGGTTTGTCTGTTCACTTTTTGGGACATCAAATGACTTACTCCTGGCATGGCAAAGGTCTCCTTCTTAAATCTGTGCGTTAACGATGGGTATCTTGATTGGTAAAGGATGGTCTCAGAGCTGAGGCACGTAGCAGAGTACAGTATCGACCTTCGAGATTATTCACTGGCATGTATGGCTGTCAAGGGTTGGCCCCAAGAATCTGACTGACCATCGCTCCTGTACTATTATACAGAATCTGAAACTCAAAGTGAGTTTCGGTGATGATGGGCTGAGACGAGACAACTTCACGAAAGGTTTTCCCAGCCATGAAATCAAAGGCTCCGTTTTTGGTGTGTTTGGGAGATAGTTTGACCGCTGGTTATCAAATTGGTGCAGGCGGGGTGAATATCGACATGCCCCCTGGTGGCTTTATCCAGCAGTGGGCCGGGACTCAGGCGGAAATTCTTGTCACGGGAATCTGCGGTGAAGTGACCCTGGAAATGGTGAATCGCTTTTCTCGGGATGTTGTCGCGCATGCGCCTGAGATTACGGTGATTTTAGGTGGAACGAATGATTTGGGCTGCGGCGAGGATCTTCAACAGATTTGTCAAAACTTGGAGCACATGTATCGCGTTGCCCTTGATGCGGGTATTCAACCGGTGGGCGTGACCGTGCCGTCTATTTATCTCGGTTATGATGAGTGGGGCTTGACACCGAAAGAGAAGAGTCGCTCCGACAGACCCTTACCTGGATGGGTGCAAGCTCACATTGATCGGCGATTGGTGTTGAATCAGAAAATCGTTGAGGTATGCCAGGCATTAAATATGAAATGCTTGGATTTATTTGGTGAAACTTCGGAAGGGCCTTATCAATTGTTAGCCTCTCGGCTTTCAAGTGATGGCCTTCATTTCAATTCAGCAGGGTATGAGGTGTTTGCACGACTCGTTTGGCGTCACCTACTCACTGAACCATTCGGCGCATGTCCTCCGAGCAAATAAGTTCACTCAGAGGTCCTTGTGTTAAGAAGACGGTTTGGATGACGATGCCGGCGTCGATGCCGGGGTTGATCCAGTTGAGGTATATCCAGATGAAGGTGTCGACGAACTAGCAGAAGATGACGACGATGACGATGACTCGGAAGAGGATGAAGACGTCGAGCTTGACTCACTTTTTGAGCTTGAAGACCCAGAGTCCCCGCTACTGTCGCTCGCTGATGAACTTTGTGACCCTGCCCCACTGTCTTGTTTCCCGCCAGCCGAAGCGCTGGGTTTCGAGAGATTTGGATCCTTCATTTTATTGGAATAATCCGTCACGTACCATCCTGTCCCTTTAAACACAATGGCCGGGGCAGAGATGAGCTTTCGGACACTTTTTCCACATTTTTGACATGCGTCGACAAGCGGGTCTGAAAATTTTTGTTGTATTTCAAATGTATGATCGCATGATTCGCACTGATATTCATAAATTGGCACGGGTATTCTCCTCTACACGAAACACAATTACTCTCAACAGTATATTGCAATAACACCAAAATTTGCTTAGTCAAGGCAAGTCCGTGAATTAGGAAAGAACTTGAATGGCAGAGCGAAATCGCTCCATTCCTCTTTGAATGGTATCCATGGTTGGTGTGTATGATAGTCGAAGGTGGGAAGGACTGCCAAAGGGTTCGCCGGGCACGCAAGCTAAATGAGCCTCTTCCAATAAATACGTAGCCAAGTCAGCTGCTGTCGAAATAGTGCCTTTGGCGTGGCGACGTCCTAATACGCCAGAGACATTAGGGTACGCATAAAAGGCCCCAGGAGGGGTCGTGCAGGTGACGCCAGGAATGGCATTCAGCTGTTTGACCATCAGGTCTCGTTTGGGACGAAGATCATTCACCATTTCCTCAAAAAATGCTGATCCGCCTTGCAGCGCTGCTATTGAGGCTTTTTGCGCGATCGATGTCGGGTTCGACGTGCTTTGGCCTTGAATTTTGGACATAGCTGCAATGAGATCCTTTGGACCAGCCGCATACCCGATCCGCCATCCAGTCATGGCAAACGCTTTGGACATGCCATTGACAACCACCGTCTGATCAACAACTTCTGGATCCACCGTGACGATGCTGAGGAATGGTGGATCGCCAAAGACGAGCTTCTCGTAGATTTCATCCGAAATCACCAGCACTTTGTGCTTCTTGGCAATGGCCGCCACGCGTTTGAGCGTGTCTCGCGAATAAATGGACCCACTCGGATTGCTCGGACTGTTCAAGATGAGTGCTTTGGTCTTGGAGGTGATACAGGCTTCTAGTGCGCTTGGGTCAATTGCATAGTTCTTGGATTCCAGAGTGTGAAGAATAACGGGGGTGCCGTCGGCTAACAGGACTTGATCCGGATACGAGACCCAGTAGGGCGCAGGTATAATCACTTCATCCCCAGGGTCGATCAGTGCCTGGAATAAATTATAGAGGGAATGTTTCGCCCCGCATGACACGAGTATTTGTGATTTGTCGTACGTCACGCCTTGATCTCGTTGAAACTTCTCGACGATAGCCAGCCTCAGTTCATCCGTTCCTGCCACTGGCGTGTATTTCGTAAACCCTGATTGAATTGCAGCCTTGCCAGCATCCTTAATAAAGTCTGGAGTGTCTTGAGAAGGTTCACCGGCGGAAAAGTCAATGACATCGATGCCTTGAGCCGCCATGGCTTTGGCCTTGGCCGTGATGCTTAAGGTCGGCGAAGGCACGACACGAGAGGAGCGGGTGGAGAGCTTCATGATTGGGGCCTGCGATAGCATTCTCGCAGTTTTTCTGCGACTTCAGGGATAACAAATTCTTCCAACGGACCACCAAACATCGCGAGTTCTTTCACGATACTGGAGGTCAGGTAGGAGTATTCTTCGCTGGGCATGAGAAACACGGTTTCCAGTTGTGCGTCTATTTTTCTATTCAACAGCGCCATTTGGAATTCATGCTCGAAGTCGGAAAGGGCTCGTAATCCACGGATAATGGCATGAGCGCCGCGTTTTCGGACATACTCAACCAACAGACCGTCAAAGGCTTCCACTTCCACATGGCTAAATTCTTTCGTCGCAATTTTCGCTAACTCCACTCGATCGGCCATGGACAGTAATGGTTCTTTCCGAGGGTTAGGGGCGACAGCCACAATGAGGTGATCGAATAAGTGCAGACTGCGAGCCACAATATCCGTATGGCCGCGCGTAATAGGATCAAAGGTTCCAGGATAGACACCTACGCGCATGGGATATCTTTCGACGTTTCCATCATGCGATAAAAGGTCAACATGGTATCGCCATATCGTGATTGCCTCACTTGTCGAAGATCGCCAGCTTCCTGAGGAAGGGAGACTTTTTTAAAGTGTTCAATAATGATTAATCCGTCGGGATCCACTCTCCGACTAGTTTCGAGTTGAGTCAGCAATGGTAAAAAATCAGCCGTTTCATAGGGAGGATCGGCAAAGATCAGGTTAAAGGGAGTTGGTTCACGTCGCAGGGTCTCGGTGCTTAAAAAGGTCAAGACGTCCTGGGCAATGATGGTGCTATCGTGGGTTGATCCACATCGGGAAATATTTTCCCGCAATATGTGGAGTGAGGAATTCTGATTTTCGACAAAGATGACTTCCCTCGCTCCTCGGCTGAGGGCTTCTAGCCCAAGGGCTCCAGTTCCAGCATACAAGTCTAAGACTCTGGCGTCTGGAAGGCGATCGGCAATCATTGAGAACAGTGCTTCTTTGACCCGTCCCGAAGTGGGGCGGAGGCTAAGATCAAGAAGCTGCTTTAGGCTCCGTCCCTTTTGAGATCCAGCCACAATGCGCATACTCATTCAGGTTTTCTCCTAAAGGAAAAAACCTTAGCATACCATTTTGAATAGCGGCAAGAGAGTCTGGGATCATGGGGATTCCCTTTGTTTGTACGTGCAAATACCTAAAGTGTTTTGGCATTAATAGGACACGTAAAAAAATAAATTTGTCCATGGCCTTTTGTCTCTGATATTTTTGCTGTCGTTGAAATTTACAAGTTTATTGCTCTTGAGCCTTCATGGAAGGTGAATTGTTGAGGAGTCCTATGCCACAACAAAAATCAAAAGGCATCGCGCATTGGCCGAAATCTGAACGACCTCGTGAACGGTTATTGGAAGAAGGGCCGGAAAGTTTATCAGATGCGCAATTGCTGGCAATTCTCCTTCGTGTAGGTCGACAAGACTCTTCCGCCGTGCAAGTGGCGATGGATCTCCTGCACCATCTTGATGGGCTCCAAGGGTTAGCCAATCGCTCGCTTGAGGAACTCTGTGTGGTGTCCGGCATTGGTCCCGCCAAAGCTGCACAAATAAAGGCGGCTATTGAGCTAGGGAAGCGCGTGCTTTCTACTCCGCTCACGACTGGTACGAAGATCGGGAGTAGCCAATCGGTGTTCCAACACTATTATCCCTTGCTGCGAGACTTGCGGCATGAAGTGTTTAAAGTGATATTGCTCGATGCCAAGCATGCCGTGATTCGAGACCTGACTGTATCCGAGGGCAGCCTCACGACGAGTTTAGTGCATCCCCGTGAGGTCTATAATGAAGCTGTACGTGAGTCTGCTGCGGCTGTCATCTTTCTCCACAATCACCCTAGCGGTGATCCCACGCCGAGTACCGAGGATCGAACTCTCACCACGCGTCTACAAGAAGCCGGTAATATTCTCGGAATCCAGGTCCTCGATCATGTCATTATTGGTGATGGGCGCTATACCTCTTTTGCTGATGAGGGATGGTTAGCCTAACTCTGATTCCGCTCATCATAGAGCCAGAGTCTTCAAATATGACGATACCAAAATCTTGGAGTGAGAAGGACAGTAGCTTTTCTCCGAGTCTTCATGATACAAATATTGTTTCCTAAATCGTTGCTCTTTAAGGGGAATTCATGGTCAAATGGTGAATTGTGAAGCCAGGGCTGTTGGTTTCCCTGTTGGCTAGGTCGGTTTGAGAAGGATAGACACTGAACGAATGAAACTCAGTCAACAAGACGTTGAATATGTGGCTGATTTAGCCAGGCTCCAAGTCAGTGAAACTGAGAAAGAACAACTCAGTCATCACCTCAGCAGCATTTTGACCTATATGGAAGAGCTCAATCAGGTGGATACCGAAGGTGTGAGTCCAATGGCCTCCGTCGTGAGCCAGGCCAATGTCTTGAGAGAAGATGAAGTTCGTGAATCCGTCACTCAAGAACAAGCCGTGGGCAATGCTCCGGCAGCCAAAGATGGCATGTTTCAGGTGCCAAAAATTATTAGCGATCGTTGATCAAAAAGGAATATTCGCATGTTACGTCAGATGTTGCGATCTAAAATACATCGTGCAAAGGTGACCGATGCCTGTTTGGAATATGAAGGCAGTTTAACGGTCGATGAGGATTTATTAGATGCGGCAGGAATTCTGCCTTATGAATTAGTGATGGTCTCGAACCTGAATAATGGCGAACGTTTTACCACGTATGCCATCAATGGAACACGCGGGTCTGGACAGGTGGTCTTAAATGGCCCGACGGCACGAAAAGGCGTGACCGGTGATCAGGTCATCATCTTTTGTTATGAATATTGTAATGACGAAGAAGCGAAGAATCATAAACCCAAGGTCATTCAAGTGGATGCTCGGAACCGGATGACCAACACGCCTTAGCCGTTCCTTATGTACGCCTGTCTGTGTGGTGTTGTCTCTTTCGGTCTGTTGTTGTTAGCCCTGTCATGTCACTGTTCAAATTAACCCTGAAAGAATTACAAGATTCCTTTACCCGCGGAGACGCCAGTGCCTATGAAATCGCACGGGCGTACTTTCTGCGGGTGAGCGTCGTCGAACCTAAAGTCAACGCGTTTTTGACGGTGAATGACAAAGAAGCAATTTTTGTTGAGGCCAAAGCTATCGATGAAGAACTAAAATCTTGGCGGAAAACTCTCCCGTTGATGGCGATGCCTATTGCAATCAAAGATAATATCTGTACCGCAGATATGCCCACCACCTGTGGCTCTCGAATTCTTGGCGAATTTACACCGCCGTATGATGCGACAGTGATCGGCAAGTTTCGAGAACAGCGATTTTTCCCGATTGGGAAAACCAATTTGGATGAGTTTGGCATGGGTTCTTCAACCGAACATTCAGCCTTTGGCCCCAGTCGAAACCCGTGGAAACTCAATTATGTGCCGGGTGGGTCCAGTGGTGGATCTGCCGCCGCTGTGGCCGCTGATGAATGCGTCGCGGCTCTTGGCACAGACACTGGTGGATCGATCCGACAGCCTGCGGCTTTCTGCGGCGTCGTAGGTCTCAAACCCACATACGGTCGCGTATCCCGCTATGGACTCATTGCCTTTGCCTCCTCCCTCGATCAAATTGGACCGATTACCAAAGACGTTTTTGATGCAGGGATCATGCTGAACGTCCTTGCTGGTCAAGATCCGATGGATTCTACTTCCGCCGATGTGCCCGTCACTGATTTTACCCGTGCATTCAAAAAGAAAGACGTCAAAAAGCTGAAGATCGGCATCCCGAAAGAATTTTTCGCCGAGGGGTTGGACTCAGAAGTGGAAGGCGCCGTGCGCCAGGCGATTGAGGAATTTGATCAATTAGGAGGCGAAATCAAGGAAGTCTCGCTTCCCAATACCGGCGTCGCGGTGGCCACCTATTACATTGTGGCAACCGCCGAGGCCAGTTCCAATTTGGCCCGCTATGATGGTGTGAAATTTGGACATCGTTCTAAAGGAAATCAGGATTTATTAGAAATGTATCGGACCACACGCCAGGAAGGGTTTGGTCCTGAGGTGAAACTGCGGATCATGCTGGGCACCTATGCTCTGAGTAGCGGGTACTATGATGCCTATTATGCCAAGGCCCAGGCTGTACGATCCTTGATCAAACAGGATTTTGACCAAGTGTTTGAAGAGGTCGATTTATTAGTAACCCCGGTCACGCCGACTCCGGCCTTTCAAATGGGCGAAAAAATCGAAGATCCTTTACAAATGTATTTGTCAGACCTGTATACTATCTCAGCAAGTTTGGCGGGAATCCCGGCGATATCTATTCCTTGTGGGTTCAGCCAGAATGGGTTGCCGATAGGATTGCAGATTATGGGCCGTCCCTTCCAAGAGGAAATCGTGTTGCGTGCAGCACGAGCGTATGAACTGGTAACTAATTGGCGGAAGAAACGTCCAGCGATCCGCTAACGAAATGGTGATGCATGATTGACTTTGCCGCAGTGGTGATTGCAGTAGCCTTTTTGGTGTTGGTGGGGTATCTCGTGCCAACCGTGAATCAATTGCGGCGGACGGTGGCTCAGTCCGAGCGGCTCTTGGCCCAAGTGAATAGTGAGTTGCCGGGATTGCTCAAAGAGCTCAAAGGAACAAGTGAAAATGTTCATGCCATGACGACTCAGGCGAAGGCAGGGGTTGATCGTGCATCAGTACTCATGAATGCGATTGGGGATGTAGGAGAAACCGTCAATCAGATGCATGGGACTGTGAAAGGCAAAAGTAGCGCGTTGATGATGAATCTCGTTCGAGTGTTTTCAGGAGTAAAGGCCGCAGCGACGACAATTAAAGATCGAGTGCATAAAGAAGGAGGACCGTACAATGAGCGATAATCATGGTGCATCAGCTGGAAGTGTGGCGTTGGCATTTTTAAGTGGCATTCTGTTAGGGGCAGTCACGGCATTTTTAATGGCTCCGCAAACTGGACGAGAGTCACGTGATGCTCTCTTGCGAGCGGCTCGGCGTGCAGGAGACGACTTCAAGGATATTTCAGAGAAAGCCACTCATACCTGGGATGATGTCGTCGGGAAAAGTCGAGAATTTATGTCCGAAGCCAGTTCAGTGGTGAAAGATGCCGTGGACGCTGGAAAAGAAGCGATGCGGCCTGTTCGTGATTCATACCGTGATGAGACTAATTCGAAACCGTGACCTTTGAAACTGTTATCGGCCTCGAAGTCCATGCGCAATTGCGAACCCAATCCAAGATGTTTTGTGGGTGTGCGACGGAATTCGGTCGTGCGCCCAACTCTCAAACCTGTCCCGTCTGCCTAGGATTACCAGGCTCTCTCCCGGTCATTAATAAGCGTGCCGTGGAAATGGCGATTCGAACGGGCCTTGCCTTGAACTGTTCGATTCGGTCCACGAATATTTTCGCGCGGAAACACTACTTCTATCCAGACCTTCCCAAAGGGTATCAAATCTCCCAATACGAAGAACCTATTTGCGAAGAAGGTTGGATTGATCTCAATGTGAATGGGTCATCCAAACGCGTAAGGATTTGTCGCGCGCATTTGGAAGAAGATGCAGGCAAAAATATTCACGCGAATGAAGGCGGGCATAGTTATGTCGACTTGAATCGAACCGGGACGCCGTTGCTAGAGATCGTGACCGAACCGGATATGCGATCGGCTGATGAAGTCGTGGCCTATTTGAAATCGCTCCGCGATCTGTTGGTGTATCTTGATGTCTGCGATGGGAATATGGAAGAGGGAAATCTGCGGTGCGAGCCCAATATTTCTCTTCGACCTGTGGGCTCAGAGACCCTTGGGACCAAAGTCGAACTGAAAAATATTAATTCGTTTAAGAACGTTAAAGATTCCGTGGAATATGAAGTCAAACGTCAGACAAAAGTGTTGACTGAAGGTGGGACGATTCACCAAGAGACACGCTTATGGAATATTGAGCTTGGGCAAACGGCGGTCATGCGTAGTAAGGAAGCTGCACATGACTATCGCTATTTCCCCGACCCAGACCTGCTGCCCTTGTCGATTAATGACGAATGGATTGATGAACTGCGCGGTACGCTCCAAGAATTGCCACAAGCGCGTCAGCAACGGTTCATCACTGAACATGGTTTGCCAGAGTACGATGCAGGGGTGCTCACCAGTTCGCGCGAATTGGCAGATTATTTTGAAGCTTGCGTCAAACAGTTTGCAGAACCCAAAACCGTGAGTAATTTCATGATGGGGGAATTGCTGCGGGAGCTGAACCAAGCCGGAACCCCGGTCGAGTCTTCCCCTGTCTCTTCCGAACGATTAGTGGAGTTACTCAAATTGGTTCACAACGGCACGATTAGTCTAAAAGCCGCGAAAGAAATATTTCCCGAAATGTATACTGGAGAAAAGTCGGCTGCTCAATTAGTTGATGAAAAAGGCCTGCAACAAGTCTCTGATGAAGGGGCGTTAGAACATATGATCCAAGAAGTGCTAAAAAATAATGCAGCCCAAGTGGATCAATATCGCGGTGGAAAAGAAACCGTACTTGGATTTATTGTTGGCCAAGTCATGAAAGCCTCGAAGGGAAAGGCCAACCCTCAAAAAGTCAGCGAACTTCTCAAACGGGCCCTCTCGTCTTAAATTCTTATCGTTTTTTACCTCTCCCTTCAAACTATTCCTGACTAATTTCGCTTGTCAAAAGCGTGGAAATTAGTATGATGGGATCTGGGTCCCTTGCTCATTTGAGGGAAAATCTCATTGTTTACATTCGCCTGAAAAGGAAATCATGAATGAGTGCAATTCAAGACATAAAAGGCCGTGCTATTCTCGATTCACGTGGGACGCCGACAGTTGAAGTCGATGTGCAATTATCCAGCGGTGCGTGGGGGCGAGCGGCAGTGCCGTCTGGGGCATCCACAGGAACACGCGAAGCCTTAGAATTACGAGATAAAGATCCAAAGAAATGGATGGGTAAGGGCGTCAGTAAGGCTTTGCTGAGTATTTCAAAAACGTTGACGCCGAAGTTGAAAGGCATGAATGCTCTCGATCAAGCTGCGGTTGATGCTGCCATGATTGCCTTGGACGGCACGAAAGGAAAATCGCGTCTTGGAGCCAATGCATTACTGGGGGTGTCGCTAGCGGTGGCTCGTGCGGCAGCGGCTGAAACGAAACAGCCCTTATACCGATACATCGGGGGCGCGAATGCGCGTGAACTCCCAGTGCCTATGATGAATATTATTAACGGTGGGTCCCATGCCGACAATGGCTTGGATATTCAAGAATTTATGATTATGCCAGTGGGTGCGTCATGCTTTAGTGAAGCCCTTCGCATGGGCACAGAGATCTTTCATCATTTGAAAGCTTTGTTAAAGTCCAAAGGCTTGAGCACGGCGGTTGGTGATGAAGGCGGGTTTGCACCAGCGTTGAAGTCTAATGAAGAAGCCTTAGCCGTGATTACCGATGCGATTCGCAAGGCAGGCTATCGACCTGGTCGTGATGTGGTGTTGGCCTTGGATGCTGCGGCGAGTGAGTTTTATGGCAAAAAAGGCTATGTGTTGCAGGCGGAAGGCGGCGTCGCCAAAACGTCAACCCAGATGACCGATTTTTACGAGCAGTTGGTGGGGCGGTATCCCATCGTCTCGATTGAGGATGGCCTGAATGAAGACGACTGGAAGGGCTGGAAGGAACTCACAGCCCGGTTAGGTGATCGCGTGCAATTGGTCGGTGATGATTTGTTCGTGACCAATGTCGAATACCTCTCGAAGGGTATTCGTGAAAAATCTGCAACAGCAATCCTGATCAAGGTCAATCAAATTGGTACGCTGACGGAGACTCTGGAAACCGTGGAAATGGCCAAGCGTGCGGGATATGGTGTCATCATTTCCCATCGATCGGGAGAGACCGAAGATACGACGATTGCGGATTTAGCTGTGGCGCTGAATGCCGGACAAATTAAAACTGGGTCATTGTCACGTACTGATCGTCTCGCTAAATATAATCAACTCTTGCGGATTGAAGAAGAATTGGGGAAGGCCGCGCAATATCGAGGGCGAGAGGTGATCCACATACGAGGTGAAGGTCGTTGATTCGAGCCAATCAAAAACGCGCGATTGACACTTCGCAGAAGTCGATGATCCCGCGAGCCTGGCAGAAACCTTTGGCGTTCGTGGTAGGTATGGCCGTGTTAGTAATGTGGCTGTTGGAAGGTGCGGAGATTACCCAATATATGCGCATGGCCGATGAGTTAGCGCGGATGAATCAAGAGATTACCCAGCTTGAGCAAACCAACGCCGCGTTGGAAAAGGAAATTCATCTGGTGAAGCATGATCCCTTTACGCTTGAGAAGTTAGCGAGGGAACGTTTAGGGTACGTCAAGAAAGGGGAGGTCGTGTATCAATTGGTGGAGGCACAATAACAGGCCTATGAACGTGTATGCGCTGAGTGTTGCCGAAGGCCAAATCGTCATAGGAGGGAGTCGTTGATGGGTAGATGATGTGAAATTGACCCGCTCATTCCTTCCTTATTATTTATCTCTTCCACCTCTGATTCTGTTTATCTACCGCTTATGAAATTTGGAACCATGGCTATTGTGGGCTGCCCAAATGTCGGCAAGTCTACACTCGTGAATACCCTCGTCAAACAAAAGATTGCGATCGTCTCGAATAAACCACAAACGACGCGATCACGTATTCTTGGCGTGGCGCATTTTCCTGAAGGGCAGTTAGCGCTCTTGGACACGCCGGGCTTGCATCGGGCATGGCATCGGCTGAATAAACGCATGGTGCGTGCGGCATTAGATACGGTGCATGAGGCGGATCTTCTGGCGGTCATGGTTGATGGGCGGAGGATGCCTGGAACCGGAGATCGAATTGTGATTCAACAAATATTTTCCATGCCTGATCGGCCCCAAAATATGCCAATTTTCTTGTTGGTCAATAAAGTCGATGTCATCAGTAAACCCAAGGTGCTGCCGGTGATTGATGCTTATCAGTCGTTAGGAGACTGGGCGGAGATTATTCCTTTGTCTGCGAAAACTGGGATAAACGTGGATCGATTACGGGAACTCGTGTTCGCACGATTTTCTGATCAAGACGGTGGCGCCTATGCGGATGACTTCGTGACGGATCAATCGTTGCGACGATTAGCCGCAGAAACCATTCGGGAAAAAGTCTTGGAACAAACTCAGGCGGAATTGCCGTATGCCGTGGCGGTCAACATTGATGAGTTTTTGGAACAAGGCAAGCTGTTTTCGATTGCGGCGTCTATTTTGGTGGAACGGTCTGGCCAAAAGGCGATTGTTATTGGTAAGGGTGGGGCGCGACTCAAAGAAATTGGCACGGCAGCACGACTTGACCTTGAAAAAGAAATGGGCGTGAAGGTGTTTCTTGACATTCATGTGAAGGTCGAGGAAGCCTGGCGTGATAATGAAAGCTTGCTTGTCGATTTGGGATATTAAGAACAATCATGACTGATCCAGTCAAAATCGCAGAACACACCGTTGGCGATGGAGCCACGTCTGAGGCTTCGCACATGGAGAACGGCCATCATCGAAAATTTGATGTGGCTTTGCTCTCCGTGCGTCGGCTGCTCAAACGAGGGGCAATTGCGAATCTGACAAATTTGATAAACCGACTGCATCCCGCCGATATCGCTCGGGTCATCGTGCATCTGGACACACCGCAGGAACGGCGAACGATTTTTGAGTTAGTGAAGGGCATTGCCGAGCAAGGGCAAGTCGTCAGTGAGCTGAGTAAAGAAATGATTCCCCAGGTCTTAGAGGATCAGAACGCCGCTGAAACTGCCTGGATGCTTCGCTCTGTTCCTGCCGATGACGTGGCCTATATCTTAGGCGTGCTGCCTGAGGAGCGCGCGCAAGACATTTTGACCTTGATGAAGTCCGAAGAATCGCAAGAAGTGGTCAATTTAATGGCCTATCCCAAAGGTACGGCTGGGAGCATCATGACCACAGAGTTTCTTGCCCTTCCCGAGGAAACCACTGCGCAGCAAGCCATTCAACGGTTGCAGCAAGCCACCAAGGCGGAGACCGTCTTTTATATTTACGCGACTGATTCAGAAGGAAGACTCACCGGGGTGGTGTCATTGCGAGAACTTCTCGTGGTGGCTCCCACTGCACCCTTGAAAAGTATGCTCATGCGAGACGTGTTGAGTGTGACCGTGGATACGGATCAAGAAGAAGTCGCCCGACAAGTCGCCAACTATAATCTGTTGGCCATTCCTGTGTTGGCCGATGGTGGCCGGCTGGTGGGTATTATTACCGTCGATGATATCGTTGACGTCATTCGAGAAGAAGACACCCGAGATATGTTAAAGATGGCGGGCACGGCCGAGGAAGATGCCGAGATGCATACGACGAGCCTGCAAGCAGTCGGGCATCGTCTGCCTTGGTTGTTCACCAATTTGGTTGGAAGTCTTGCCTCAGGGGTCATCCTGTGGTGGTTCCGTTATACCATTCAAGAAGTAGTCGCGATTATCACGTTTATTCCGGTGATTGCCGCCATGAGTGGAAACTTAGGATTGCAATCATCCACTCTTATTATCCGTGGTTTGGCAACCGGTCGTGTCGAGTTGAGCGATATTTGGAAAGTCGTCTTTCGTGAATTGAGGATTGGATTATTGTTGGGTCTCATTTGCGGAACCTTACTATTGATTACGGGCTGGGTGTGGCAAGGGAGTGGATTCTTAGGCCTCGTGGTGGGGATCTCGATTCTTCTGACATTTCTTATCTCCGCAAGCATGGCCACGGTAACGCCTCTATTGTTAAAAAAGTTTAAGATCGATCCCGCCGTGGCAGCAGGCCCGTTTATTACGACGGCCATGGACATCACCGGGGTCACGATTTATCTGGGGTTAGCCACCATAATGCTCGAACATATCCGATGATCAGATGCTCAAACTGTCCGCCAGCAAGGATGGATTCGTAATGAGTGATACGTCATGCGTGATGCGTCTGGAGGAAACGGTAGCCCTTATCGTGACTCTTTCGCTTCACGGATCACGCTTCACGCTTCACGTTCGTAACGCACCCCGTTGGTGGTCTGCTCGAACATCCTACTAGAACTCTTATGGCCCATATCACCACCGAAGCCATAGTACTCAAGAGCATACGATGGGGAGAGTCCGATCGCATCGTGACCTTCTTTTCTTACAAGGTTGGAAAGGTGCGAGGAATTGCGCGCGAAGCGCGGAAGATGAAAAATCGCTTTGGCGGAGCGCTCGAACCATTTACCTCGGTGAATCTCACGTTATTCGACAAGCGCAGTGATAATTTAGCCTCAATCACGGCGATAAATATTGTGGATAACTTTTCCGGGTTGCGTGAGGATCTCGGGCGAATATCGGCGGCCTCTCGAATGGTCTCTCTGGTTGAAGCCATCACCGCCGATCGTGACCCGAGTCACAAACTCTTCTTCATACTTCGAGAAGGGCTTCAAGCATTGGTTGAGTCAGAAGATCAGTCCTTGACCACGCTTATTTTTCAAATTCATGTGCTCACATATACCGGATTTCGTCCGCAGTTTGATCATTGTGCTTCATGCGGTAAGGATTTTGGTGCGTGGCTTCCACGGTTTTCCCCATCGGCTGGAGGTCTCTTGTGTCAGGGATGCAATCAAGCCAGTTGGGATTATTGTTTAGAAATGTCCCCTGGCAGTGTCGCCTTTGTGCAGCAAACGCGTCGCATGAAGTTTTCCGTAGCCCTGCGCCTCAAAGCTGAAGGTCACATGCGGCGTGAGTTAGAAGATATTATTGACACCTACGCCAGAGCCGTCGTGGGCAAACGGTTGCCAGCCATAGATTTCTTGGCTGCAGAATCGTTACCCGTGTATGGCATGGCAAATAAAAATTCTGTTGTGGAGAAAGCGTAAATACAATGAGTGATGAGACCATCCAACCCAAAGATATGAATTGGATCGAGAAGGGCGTCTTCGGTGTCGAGTGGAGTGATGGGCACAAAGGTGTCTATCCCATTCGATATTTACGTCTTCATTGCCCGTGTGCGGCTTGCACCGATGAATGGACGGGGGAACTGAAACTGAAAGACGAAGACATCCCGATGCTCATGATGGTTAAAGACATTGAACAGGTTGGCAATTACGCTTTGCGGTTCATCTGGAGTGATGGCCACGATACAGGATTGTATTCCTTTGGAAATCTTCGAAAGATATGCCAATGTGATATCTGTGTGCCGAATAAAGCGCCAGAGGTAAAGAAGAAGTTATCCTCCCGCCGATTGATGTAAGTGCCCTTCCGTCCTTTTTCGTGTCCCCACTTTCAAAGATCAAATTCGTTGGTCTTGGGCTTGTCCAAGGTCTCACGACGAATTGAAAGATAACGAATCTCCTTCTCAGGACACTCGTCATACCCTACCTTTTGAACTCGCTGTCAAATCTTTTCTGTAGCTGCAGCATCTTATGCTGCCTCTTCCTGGCGTCATTAGCCATTGCTGCGGGAGAAGAGGGCACGATGAGATCGTGCAGCTACACAAGAAAAAAGTCAACCACGGAGCACCCTAAGGGATGATACGGGGGCGATGATAGAGATACATCATGCAAGAGGCTCTGGCTTCACA
>JAQBUF010000061.1 GCA_027623995.1 Nitrospirota bacterium | reverse complement strand
GAAGGAGATCACATCGAACGTTAGACCCTCGGAGAGAAAACCCCACGGTCTCATTGACGAATCGTGCAAAGGTTAGGGGGAGGAAATCTGATTCAAACAGGCGGTTGACACATGACTATAGTTTTCTACGTAAGGTTTTTCCTTTGACCTCTGTTTTTTCAATGAGTTCTTCGAACCCTTCTTGAAGGACCTCGTTGACTAGGGTCTCAAGGTCTTCTGGACCAAAAAAGATCACATCATCCGATCCACCCGCGCCGATCGTCATTCGAACCGTACTACCATCTGATGCATTGGCAATGACAAATTCCATCACCGTCTCAACCTGTAATCCTGTCGAGAGAAATTGCCCAGTGGCGTTGGCTGAAAACTTTGTCACCTTTCCAGTAATTCGAATATCTTGTGGGCCAGGAGACCCTGCATTGGCTTGAAAGCCTGATTTTCCCATAAAGTTAGAAAAGGCATTTGAAACTCCGGCACCAAGATTTCCATCTAACAGATCAAAAGTCGTTTTGCCTCCAAATAAACAGATATGAGTGCCAAGATGGTCGGAATCTGGACGTTGATCTTCAAAGCCCGATATGGCCACCGACAGGTTCCCCCCGGCATTTTCCATCGTGGATGTCATCGAGTCATTCAAGCGGAGCTTAATGACTTCTCCGTGCCCTGCACATCCGCTTAGGGTTATTACAACCATCATGATTCCGAGTAGCATGAATCGTTTCATAAAGTTTGACTCCTTCTTCCTTGGGATGAACCACATAACAAATGGTATGGTTAATTCTTCACGTTGTGGACAAAATATTCGGTTTGAGGCTATGAGCAATGTTGATCGACAAACAGTACCAAAATCTACCTGCATGAGTAAATCCATGCTTGGAGAAGCGGACGGATTGGTGAAATCTTAATGTTCAAGGAGTAGGTGAGATTTTGAGAATTTCTCCTTCTCTAGAGTTGACTTTGGCGTGATGTCCTTGACAGTATGCTTTTGACACTTTATTCAAACTTATTAACGACCTACGAATGAAAAAGTCCGAACCATGTGGAACCATAATTTCCTATTTCATGCCCTCGAAGCGACCCCGCTGCCTCAGACAGAAAATGATCTCTTCCATGAAACTGATCCAGCCTTAGATAGTTCTGGATTAAATATGGAAAAGTATCTATCTGTGTGGTTACAAGGCGATGGCGAAGATGACTTACCGACGGCATATACGAATATGTATGTTCGAACCGCGACTCTGGATCCCGTAAAGAATGTTGGATTTCTCCAACCATTGCAGGGGCGAACTCATCAAATCAGGCAAATGTTGACGGTCGACCAAAAAGCCTTCCTCAAAGGTTGGCTACAAAAAACCAATCCGTCAGCTTGGGAAGAATCCGGGGAACATTTTCAAGATATTTTCGAAAATGACTAAGTTCTTCGCCGAACTCCTTACTCCTTGCGGATTTTGTCGCGCCAGAAGACTTGGCCTTCATAGTAAAATTTACTAAAGAATCGACGTATGGATATTCAAACAGATGTGGTCATAGTTGGGGCTGGGGGCGGTGGTGCCATCCTTGGGTTATTGCTGGCAAAAAAAGGATTGAAAACATTGGTCCTTGAGCAAAACCCTGGACCGCCTACTGGGTTACGCGGAGAGATTTTGCAACCCAATGGGCAACAAATCCTTGATCAGTTGAATCTTCTCGATAAACTTCCCAAAGAAGCCGTCAATCCTGTTCGACATTTTCATTTTCGCCAAATTGGGGGGAAGCGCCTCTGCACTATCGATTATGATCTCTTACCTCAGCCGTATAACCGTGCGCTGGTCACTCTTCCCAATACGGTTCATCACACCGTGTTGGCGGAGTTAGAAGCACAAAATCCCCAAGGGTTGTGGTATGACACCTCCTTTACCTCTTTGCTCAAGAATGGTGATACCATCACCGGTGTTGAAGCGCAGACCCAAGGAAAGTCTGTGCGAATCTCGGCCAAAGTTGTCGTTGGGGCCGATGGTCCATTTTCACGAGTTCGTGAAAAACTTGGAATCGCTACGCAACTCCATCGATACAAAGAAAGCTATTTGGTGTCGATTTTACCCTGTCCTGAACAACTTGAAGAGTCCCAATACTTTCTTGGAGAAAAAGAAATTCTCGGGGTGTTTCCTGCAGCCAAACACCAAGTGTATCTCTTTTATATGATTGCCTCGGATTCTTTGAAGCAGATCAAGGCGCAAGGAGTCGAAGCCCTGCAACGGAAGTGGCGGGCAATCTACCCGGATCTTGAGCACACCATTCACGGGTTAGAATCTTGGGACCAAACCGCCTATATGGGGACCGGTCGTGCGCGGGCTAAAACGTGGGTGGCAGAGGGAGCAGTTCTGATTGGGGATGCGGCTCATGGGATGAACCCACATGCGTCTCAAGGCCGGATGCAAGCCATGGTAGATGCGGTGGCTCTGTCCGAAGTACTGGCGAAATGTTTTTCGCAGGACAATTATTCAGCTGATGCGCTCAAAGCCTTTGAACGGCAACGACGTCCACAGGTCGAAATGCTCCAACGTTTGGCGGATGAAGAAGTCTTGTTTTGGAACACGGCTAATCCGCTCTTGGCTTGGCTTCGCAATCGAGTTTTTTCCACGATTGATCATAATCGTCGCCTTCAATACCAAGTCCTGACCGCGACTGCTGGATTGCGAAAGACCCCACCCTTTGGCATGATTGATCGATTGCAAGCCGTAGGATTTCTTCCGGACCCTCGCGCCAATCAACTCCCATCTCATATGGTTTCTCGCTAATTTCCTACAAAGTCGTATAAAGGTTTGAACACGTTATGTCTGAATTTCCAACCACATGGGCAAACATGCCTCAAGAAACTCAGGCCACACTTCAGGCCTATCTTCGTGATGTGAAAAAAATACTCAAGGACGATGTGTCCGCGATCATCTTATATGGCAGTTTAGCGCGCGGCGATTATCTGGAAGGACGATCGAATATCAACATCTTGATGGTCTTTGAGCATCTCACGCTCGACATCATGAAGCGCTGCACCACGCTCAATCGTCGGTGGTCCAAGGAACGCATCGTCACGCCATTAATGTTTATGGTTAAGGAACTCGGTCAATATATTGAGACCTTTCCTCTGGAGTTTTTGGAAATACGCGAACAATACCTTTTGTTGGCCGGAATCGATCCTTTCCCTGGGCTTCAAAGCCACGGTCAGAATCTGCGCAAAGAATGCGAACGAGAAATTCGAGGCAACCTGCTCAGGGTTCGTCAACAATTTGTGGAGTCCCAAGGGAACCCTGAAGGCATTCATGCCCTGTTACCAATTTCCCTGACCACCTTAATCCCTTGTTTGCGCGGGTTGTATCGATTGTTAGGACAATCGCCGCAGGGATCGCCTGATGCCATCTTAGATCGTATGCCCACTGTCTTGGATCTGGACCCTGGAGCCTTCCACGAAGTCTGGTTGTTAAAACGAGGGCAAAGTACTCCAGGCAAACACGATTTTCCCAATCTGCTGGATCGATATCTTGGGGCATTGAGTGTGCTTGTTGAAAAAGTTGACGCTCTTCAGCAAGAAGGCCGTTTTAAAGAGGCGGTCTTATGAAGTCTCTCTCTTTAACGTTTATGGTGATATGTCTTCTGATGCCAGCTTTGGGGTGGGCAGACTCGCCTTATGGATATGGAATCAAAAAAAAGCATACCTTCCCAACTCCTCATGGGTACGTGAGTGATTTTGCAGAAATCCTCGATGAGGAATGGAAGTCCCATATTCGCGGGGTCTGCAAGGAATTAGAAACGCGCACTGGTGTGGAAATGATCGTGGTGACGATTCCTACGGTGACTCCATTTTCCCATGCACGCGACTATTCCGAAAAGTTGTATGAGGAATGGCGAATTGGTACCGCGCAAAAAGAGCAAGGGATTTTGTTACTCACGTCTCTTAAAGAACGGCAAGCGGTCGTGGTGCTGGGAAAAACGTTAATTCCAGTTATTGGAAAACCTCAGCTCGATAAATTATCGGAGCAACACCTCATTCCCATGTTTCAATCGTCAAACTACGGAGAAGCGATTTACCAAACTGCGGTTGGGTTAGCTGCGGCATCGGGAGGTGTTTCAAAAGAGCCGGTGAAAAAGAAAAAATCCAATGCAGGATTTTGGATGAATGTTGCTGCAGCCAGTGCGATGATCTTTGCGCTCTGGCGTTTTACTCGTCCCGAACGACGCCATCCGTTTCAGCGATGGCGACGGGGAGAGTATTGGAGCACTGGCCAAGGTGGCTTCGGCGGTGGCTTCGGCGGTTTCGGCGGCGGAACCAGCGGGCAGGGGCTGTCGTAGGCCCCTATGGACTTCGACTGTTAGGTTCCAGTTTCAACGCTCTTCTGGTGAGTCTTTCCCTCTGTAAACTTTACCTATCATAATTTCTGGGTCTCCGTGATTGAATTGCCCTTGCTGTCCCCACTTTGGAAAAGGGGGCAGGGGCGATTTTTTAATCATGAAATTTCCTTCTTGGGAGAAGGACCTTTAATTCCCAAAATTTATTCTGCCGTTTTGAGATTTTCTAAGTTTTCATTGCGTAAGAGCATGACCTTTGATAGCCTGCCGTTGTCTGATGGATTGGAAAATAGGTTGAGAGCCATCTAAAATGAAAAGCCAAAGATCGAACTATGTTCGCACGGGTTTAATACTCCTGGTGCTCGTCATCAGTTTGAGTCCTACCTTTGCAGCATCCCCCAATTCAGAAATCCTTCCCTCCTTCAATGTCGAAAGTCTCTTAGACGATGATTCCGTCGTCACCATTGCGCTGAAAGAAGTGGTCCTCCAAGCACTACAACATAATCTTGATATCACCGTGAGCAAACAGTCCCGTGATGTCCGAGTCACGGATATTCTCTTTGAACAAGCCAAGTTTGACCCCACCGTAGAAATGTCGGCTCGGTATGATCGATCGGTCGTACCATTGAACCGGCCTGTGTTTGGTTTTAGCGGAGTGACCCAAGGAGGGGAACCCGATAACTTTGATCAAAATGATACGCAGGCGAGTATTGGTATTGCGCAAAAACTCTACTCCGGTGGCACCTATGACATGACCTTGGATACCAATCGAAATTCTGTCGCTGGAAATTCTTCGTTTTTATTTAATCCCGGGTACACCGCAAACTTTTTGGTGAATTTTACCCAGCCGCTTCTCCGCGACTTTGGGGTGAATGTCAATCAGGCAGCGATTCACATTGCGAAGAATTCTGTGCAAGTCGAACAGTACACCTTTGTGAGCCAAGTTCTCGATGTCATTGCGCAAGTGGAGCAGGCGTATTGGGAGCTGGTCTTTGCCAGGGAAAACGAAGCGGTGTTCCGAGAAGCCCTGACGGCGGCCAAAGAACTGTTGGCCAGTAATCGTGCCAAGGTTGAAGCCGGAGTCATGGCTGAGGTTGAAGTGTTGCAGGCGAAATCTGGGGTGGCGAATCGAGTCGAGCAAATTATTGTCGCGCAAAAATCCGTGCGTGACCAAGAAGATCAACTTCGACAGTTGATCAGTCCAACCGAAGAAGATCTGCGAAAAACTCTTGTCCTAGTACCCCTGGATCGTCCGGTTCAAGAGCAAAATGCTTCCACCTTGAATAGCGCGGTCGATGCAGCACTCCAACATCGGCCCGAAGTGCTCCAAGCGCAAACCAATATTGAATCCAGTCATCTCAACACCTCACTGGCAAAAAACAAACTCCTACCGCGTTTAGAATTTCAAGGAAGCGTGGGGCTGCGCGGCCTCGGCAAAGACGCCAGCGATACGTTAGAGCGAACCGCGAGCACGGATTTTTACAACGTGGGCGCGGGGATGGTCTTGAGCTATCCACTCGGCAACCGGTCAGCCCAAAGTCAGTATCGGCGTCGCCAACTCGAAGCTACGCAAGCCAAGTCCACGCTGCAAAATGTCCGACGGCAAGTCATTGTGGATTCCAAAGAAGCCGTCCGCCGCGTAAGAACAGATTTTAAACGCATGGCCACCACGCGAATCGCCCGCAAACTCGCCGAGCGGCAACGGGCCGCCGAACAAGAACGGCTCAATCTTGGCCTCAGTACCACGCGCCAAGTCCTCGACTTCCAACGAGACGAAGCCATCGCCCGCGTCAACGCCCTCCGCGCCATCCTCGACTACAACCAATCCCTCGCTAATCTCCACCGCATGACCGTCGCCACCCTCGACAAGTACGACATTTCGCTAGAGTAAACCTTGTTATTCCATTGTGATCCGCGATGGAGTCACACTTCAGGTCCCCTTTGGAAAATAGGGTTAGGGGGGATTTGTTAATCATACCGTTAACAAAAATGTCCCATTGAACCTAGAAACGGCATTTGGGCGCAAAAAAGACGCGCAAGCTCTTGACGTGCATGGTGAAATACAAAAAGGCGTGGTCACCTTGGTGGTGATGAGCCATTTTTGGATTTTGCCAGGTGCGTCAAGAGGTTGTGCGGACTTTTGTGATCCAACTGCCGTTTCTAGGTTGAAACACCTCATTGAAGGTCGGAGTGTAAAGCCTGTACCATATGGCTGAATACAGGTGAACCATTGTGAATTAGAAGGAGGCACAAGATGGGTACGGAAGCATTTACGGTGAGGTCGGAGAGTAAGAAAGTCAAGAAATTAGATAAGTTAGCATTGCAGAGAAAACGGTCGCGTAATTATCTGATGAATGAGGCGTTAGATTATTATCTTGATGTTCAGGCTTGGCAGATGGAGCAGATTCAAGAAGGGATCAAGGCGGCCAATGATGGCCGATTTGTCAGCGATGCCAAGATGGACAAACTGTTCAACAAGTATAAAGATTCGAATTCGTGAAGATTCGCTGGACGGACCCTGCGGCAAGAGCGGTGGAAAGTATACAGGATTATATTGCCGAAGATAATCCTCGCGCTGCTTGGGAAGTGGCTCAGAAGATTCGGCAATCTATTCAACGGCTCGCCTCTCATCCGCACCTTGGACGAGTAGGACGTGTGGCGGGGACATATGAGTTGGTTCTTTCAGGACTCCCGTACATTGTGCCTTATCGGGTTATGGATGATGAAATTCAAATCTTGACAGTGTTTCATTCATCGAGGAAATGGCCTGAAAAATTTTCTTGACGAGATTTTCTTGCGAGCTTATTTTCTCCCCTCTCTCACCAACTCCACCCAAACCTAGAAAGTTCTGATAGAATCCCAAGCATGAAGCGCGGATGGATTATTTTTGTTTTGGCGATTGTGGCCATTGGGGGTGGGGTGTATTGGTTTTTCCCAATGCCCTGGGCACAACAGAACCAGCAGGAGAAGGAAGCGCCACGGGTTATTGTGGTGGAGCGGAGTACGTTGAAGACGCGGGTGTCGGAGACGGGGACGTTAGCGCCAATTCGCACGTTGGATATTAAGTCGCAGTTTTCTGGAGAGGTGTTGAAAATTTTTATTCGTGAAGGGGAGTCCGTGGTTCGGGAGCAACCGCTGATGGTGATTCGTCAGGAGCCGAGTCAGGCGCGGCAGGTGGCGCAACTGCGGGCCAAGTTGGAGCAAGAGGGTATAAACGTGGCTCAAGCACGTCGGAACTTCGTGCGTAGGGAAGGTCTCCATGCCAAGGGATTTGTCGCACGTCAAGATCTTGAGACTGCCGAGCAGGAAGCCCAACAGGCCATGGTGCGGCGAGAATTGGCGGAGAAGGAATTGTTGTTGGCCTTGGGCGGGAACCAAGAATTGTTTCAACGGTACATCTCTCAAGATCCAACGCAAACAGGTCTGGAAGAGTTTCGCGTCGCGTCGCCTTCAGATGGGACGATCATTGATATTAGCGTGCAGCCTGGTGAGATTATTACTTCTGGTACGGCCACGGTGGGTGGGGGCAGCGTGCTGATGAAATTGGCTGATCTTCGCAAAATGGTGGCGCAAGCCAAAATTAATGAGGTGAATATTCATCGTGTTCGGACAGGGCAACCGGTGATGGTTCGTCTTGATGCCATTCCTGGCGAGGAGTTTGAGGGCGTGGTGACGGCCATAGCTCCTCAAGGCGAAAAGACCGAGAGTATTGTGACCTATGAGGTGACGATCCAAATCGATAACAAGGAACTGAGCTTGCGCCCGATGATGACGGCGAATGTGGATATTTTGACGGAAGATTTGGCGGATGTGATTGCGGTTCCGCTTGAAACCTTGCAATCAGAACAAGGCGATGATGTGGTGTATGTGCAGGAAGGTGAGGAGCAAGTGCGCCGAAAAGTTCGCGTGGCGTTTCGGACTCCAACCCAAGCAGTCGTCACGCAAGGGTTGGAAGCAGGTGATCGCTTGGTCGTGCCTTCATTTAAGAAGGGACGACAGCGTTAGCCTCTTTGGGTTTTTTGATCCTTCAGCAATGCATTGACCTCTCCGTTGAATTTTACACCTTTCTCCAAAAATGCTGGAATGATGTCGAATAAGAAGCCCATGATCGCGCTGCATGATATCTCGAAGGTCTATCATGCGGGGGAAGTGAGCATTCATGCGTTATCGAAGATTGAGATCACGATCGAGAAAGGCGAGTTTGTGGCGATTATCGGGCAGTCGGGGAGTGGGAAGACGACGCTGTTGGATATCTTGGGGTGCTTGGGGCGGCCCACGGAAGGTGAGTATTGGCTTGATGGACAGAATGTCGGGTTCATGAGTGATAGCGAGTTGACCACGATTCGGAATCAAAAAATCGGGTTTGTGTTTCAAACCTTTCATCTCCTGCCTCGCAAGACGGCGTTGGAGAATGTGCAGTTGCCGTTGCAATACGCAGGTTTTTCACTCGGTGCGCAACGAACCCGCGCTTCGGCATTGCTGAAA
The DNA here is from genome assembly GCA_027623995.1 of Nitrospirota bacterium. Lineage (GTDB taxonomy): Bacteria > Nitrospirota > Nitrospiria > Nitrospirales > UBA8639 > Nitronereus. The sequence goes on along the minus strand of JAQBUF010000061.1, from coordinate 11,501 downwards.
CGGGTGGGATTGGAAGATCGAATGCTGCACTTTCCCACGCAATTATCAGGTGGGCAGCAGCAGCGCGTGGCGATTGCTCGGGCGTTAGTGAACGAACCTGCGATTCTTTTGGCGGATGAACCGACGGGAAATTTGGATAGCCGCACCGGACAAGAAGTCATGGCGATGTTTGACGAGCTTCACCATGAGGGACAAACGATTCTGTTGATTACCCATGATCAAGAGGTCGCTCAAGCGGCGGAACGACGGATTACTCTAAGAGATGGTCAGGTGGTGAGCGATGATGACCCGAAACGATCTTCCACGACAATTGAGGTGACGGAGCACACATGATTGTGCAATCCATTGTGCTCGATGCTCTGAAGAATTTGAAGTCGAACATTCTTCGGACGGGTTTGACCATGCTTGGGGTGATCATCGGCGTGGCTGCAGTCATTGCCATGATTGCGATTGTCGAAGGTGGACAGATTTGGCTCGTACAGTCGATTGAACGATTGGGAACGAATCTGTTGTTTGTGTGGAAGAAATCGTTAACCCCCGAAGAGAAACGTAAATTCCCTGGACGATCATTGGGTTTGCGTTATGGCGATGCGCTGGCGCTACGTCAGCAGTTTCCTGACATCGTGACGATCCCCATGATCCAGTTAGACCTACAACTCAAGGCTGGCGATCGAGAATTCAGCGGCGAGGTGACTGGTACATGGCCTGAATTTCAGGAGGTGAGAAACTTTCATGCCGAGCATGGCCGGTTTTTGGTTCAAGCGGATCTGACGGATTGGGCCCGCGTGGTGGTACTCGGGATGGAGGTAGCGGAAAAATTGTTTGGCAGTGTGTCGCCTCTCGATAAGGAAGTCAAAATTGGTGACCATCGATTTACCGTGGTGGGTGTGATGGAACCCAAGGGTCTCATTCGACAAACGAATTACGATGAAATGATTTTTATCCCGATCACCACCACGATGAGACGATTTACAGGTGACGACCGAGTTCGACGCATGATCATCCATGTTCCCCAGCGTGGCCAAATGGAGGAGGTGACTCAACAAGTTCATTCCTTGTTGGTTCAACTGCATGATGGCGTGGATGATGTTCGTGTTCGTAACCAGGGAGAATTTCTCAATGCGGTCGATCAAACCCTCTGGACCTTTCGTATCGTTCTCGGTGGTGTGGCGGTTGTGGCGTTGCTGGTTGGAGGCATTGGCATTATGAATATTATGCTGGTGACGGTGACGGAGCGAACACGCGAAATTGGCTTACGCAAAGCTATCGGAGCTCGGCGTCGCGATATTTTGCTTCAGTTCCTTGTCGAATCAGTGACCATCAGTGCGATTGGGGGGGGGCTTGGTATTCTTGGCGGGATTGGTGCGGCCTATGGGTTTGGGGGATTCGTGGCACAGTCCATGCCTGGGGGTGGGGATTGGGGTGCGGTCGTGCAACCTTCGGCTATTGTGATTGCGTTTTCGTTTGCGGTCTTTGTCGGGGTATTTTTTGGTTTGTACCCTGCGGTGAAAGCCTCGAAACTGGATCCTGCCGAAGCGCTTCGTTATCAATGAGCTGTTTTTTTGCTGATAGACCATATAAGGTCAACACCTCTGAACCCTTTTTCCGCTAACCCACAGTCGTCAAAGAGCAACGTCGAAGAGGGAGCTTCCTGGCTGGCCTTAGTCCCGATACTGTTGACCGGGTTATTTTATTTCCTGCCTTCATCTCTTCAACATCTTCGCCTCATTCAATTCCTTCCGCAATTGTCTGCATATGTCGCGCTTGGGCTTTGGTGCAATCGTAACCCAGCCCCGTTCACTCAACTTGGGATAATACCCCATGGATTATTGCCGAGTTTCAAATGGGGCATGTTCACGGGACTGTTTCTGGGGGCATTCAATACGTTGATCATCCTTTGGGCTGTACCAAAATATGGAGTGGATATCTTGTTCTTAAAAGAGACCCCTCATGCCACTATGCCGACTGGGATTATGGTTCCTTGGGGAATCCTGGGCATTGCGATTGGGGTAGAACTCAACTTCCGTGGATTCCTTCTTGGACGGTTGGAAGCGTTGCTACGACCATGTTTTAGAAAGGCTTCACCGCAATGTCTTCACTGGGCATCATCTCTTGCCATCGTGGGTTCGGCTCTGGTATTTGCATTTGATCCGTTTCTGGTGACCACGTTTCAGGATTTGCATTGGATTGCTGTTTGGGATGGCTTGGTCTGGGGAGTGATCTTTGTTCGAATGAGAAATCTATTGGCCGTGGTCGTGGCGCATGCCGTCGAAGTCGTGATATTGTACTCCTGTATCAAAGTTGTCTTGACGTAAACCAACGGCCAGGGAGTTCGTGAAAAACGGATTGGGACTATCTTACGATGAGTGAATTCCCCAAATATGTGATGTACTTTATGTTGGGAGGGACGTTAGTGTCTGTCTCAACCTATCTCGGTTCCCATGGGAAAGGGTTTGTGGCGGCGTTGGCGAGTACGTTGCCGATCATCAGTGGGATGACTTTTCTTCTCATTTATCTCAATGCTGGTACGGGCCCAACCGTGTCTTTTGCGAAAAATCTGATTTGGCTTTCACCCCCATGGTTTGCCTATGTATTTACGATGATGTTTGGCGTCCCTCGATTGGGGTTTGCGATGTCCTTTGCCCTGGCCATGACGTTATATGTACTTTTCGTCTCCGTGATTCGAGTAATTCTTCGATAGCGACGTGGAGTTTGGAAATGAAGACCTGTTCAATCTGTTCAAGACCAATAATCTAGGGATGATCAATGATGAATGAAGAAATAGTCAAACCGTCCGTTCAGGCGTTTTTGGTGTGTGACAGCGTGATTGTTGATAGTCAGACTGGGAAAAAAAGTCTTATCGGAACCTTTACCCACCTGTGGGCTCCACGGTTTCCATGCCAGCATCATCAAATGGGTGTGTATTTTTGCCTGACGGATGCGGAAGGGGATTATGAGTTTGAATTACAGTTGGTGTATTTAGATCAGGATAAAATTGTTGGCAAGGCGACCTTGTCCCCTTTTACGATTCGAAACCGACTGGAAATTCATGATTTTGGCGTCAATATTCCTTCTCTGGTTTTTCCAGGGCCTGGGCGGTATGAGTTTCGGTTGAATGCCAATGGGTACTTCATTACCCACAAAGATTTCGATGTGATTTTGCAAGAGCCGCCAAGAGAATCTCAAGAATCCTAACCCTCCCATTTTTTTTAATTCAATTTTCAAACTTCTTTCCTCCCATCGTTTATAGCCATTTCTAGATTCGTATATCTATGATTCAAGGATTGTATGTAAGGGCAGGGCTTGACTTTTTTTGGCCACGACTTATCTCAATACACAGAGGCGCTTCTACAAAAAAAATAAAAAACAAAAACATTCAATGTGATTTTAGGAGGTGTCGTATGCTAGTGAAATGGGATCCATTAAGAGAATTAGAACAGACTTTAAGTTGGTGGGGCACACAACCATATCGCCGGCCGTTATGGGATGATCGTCATACTCAATCGGTGAATTGGGCCCCGGCTGTGAACGTGTATGAAGACACGGAAGCCCTTTATTTGGAAACGCAGTTGCCTGGTGTTGAACTGAAGGATGTGAATATTTCAGTCGCTGATCATACGTTAGAATTGAAAGGCGAACGAAAAGTTGAGCATCAAGACAATTCAGATGGGTATCATATTCGGGAAGCCCAGTATGGCAATTTTGCCAGGAGCTTCAATCTGCCGAAATATGTGAATCCAAATGAAGCAACAGCGACTTATGATAAAGGGGTGGTCATCATCACGGTGCCGAAACAAGAAGAGGATAAACCAAGATTGATACCCATTGAAGCCAAGTAAGAGTGGAGGAATGAAGGGTATCAATCTTATCTTTGGCGGGGCGTGGTGATTGGTTCATTATGGATCAGTCCCTCGCCCCAGCTTTCTAAAACTCTTCACACCCTATCTAACCTGGTAGTTTTTGCGGATCATGCAGAATTTTGGGGTCTGGCAGCACAATACAATCAGGTGAAAATAATTTAGTGGCGTGAGGCTCCCCTCGTTGGATATTGCGCCTCTCCTTTCGATCGAAGCGCGTCGTCAAGTCTTTTGTGTTGCTACAGCATCTCATGCTGTCTCTTTCTGGCATCAAGGGCCGTTGTTGTGTTGGAAGAGGGCACGATAAGATCGTGCAGCTACACAAGAAAGAAAGGGGCATGAAGTTTCATGTATCCAGAATTGTATGGAGATAAGGGTAGAACCATGAATTCTGCATGATCCGTTTTTGCCTGCTTTTTTCTTCATTTTTAACGCCTGTTCTGTTCCCACCTTTTTTCATTTGAGATCGTCTTGTCAAATAATGCCCTGATCGTTAATCTGCCACGAAGCCCTTCCGATAGGAATAGGAGGGTGATAAAATCCAATGATTACCATTTCTGACCAGCTTGAGATTCCCGATGAGGAGGTCGAAATTACGGCCTCGCGGAGTAGTGGGCCTGGTGGACAGAATGTGAACAAAGTGAATACGCGGGTCACACTTCATTTTTCAGTGTGGTCTTCCAAATGTTTGACTGAGAGCCAAAAGGCCAAGATTGCCGCGCGTCTTAACACGCGAATTACGAAAGATGGGATCTTGTATTTGCATGCTCAGGGAACTCGAAGTCAGGCGATGAATCGAGTAGTTCTTCTGGAACGTTTTGCGATGCTTTTGGGCGGCGCTTTAACACCTTCCAAGCCACGAAAGAAAACCAAGGTTCCATATAGCACGGTCTTACGTCGATTAGATCATAAAAAACAACGAGGGAGCCTCAAACATAACCGGCAAAAACCCCGCCGCACTGATGACTAAAGAATCTTTGCCTCAAGTCATAAACCGATAAGGAGAATTTAGTGCCAATGTCTGATACACAGGAAGTCCCTACATCTCTTACCCCCCCTATTGCTCAAGTCAAACCCGAGACATTAGAAAAACATGGTCACGTGCGAACCGATCCCTACTATTGGTTGAATGACCGAGAAAACTCTGAGGTCATTTCCTACCTCACGGCAGAGAATGAGTATACGGAAGGGGTCATGGCTAGTCGGAAGCCATTGGAAGAAGAATTATTTGAAGAGATTAAGGGGCGAATGAAGCAAACTGACCTCTCCGTTCCCTATAAACTCGATGACTACTATTACTATTCACGGTTTGAGGAGGGAAAGGAATATCCCATCTTTTGTCGAAAAAGAGATTCACTTGAGGCTGATGAACACATTATTCTAGATGCGAATGTGCTTGCTGAAGGGCATGAGTATTTTTCCATCGGGGGCATGACCATTAGTTTCGAGCAAAACCTTCTCGCCTATGCGACGGATACACAAGGCCGCCGTATTTATACGATAGAATTCAAGAATCTTGACACTGGAGAACTGTTGGGCGATACGATTACCGGAGTCACAGGCAATATGGCTTGGGCCAATGATAATCGAACCCTGTTCTATAGCACACAAGATCCGACCACACTTCGGTCACATCAAATTTGCCGTCATCTCCTGGGTGAGGACCCTTCGGCAGATGTTCTCGTTTATGATGAAAAAGATGAAACGTTTTCAGTGGCGGTATTTAAGACCAAGTCTAAGCGATATGTCATGATTGGGGCACATCAGACTGTGAGCAGTGAATATCGCTACGTCGAAGCGGATCAACCGGCGGAGGCGTTGAAGGTGTTTCTTCCTCGCGCCCGTGATCATGAATATGATGTGGAGCATTATCAGGATGCTTTTTATATCCGCACCAATTGGCAGGCCAAAAACTTTCGGGTCATGAAAACGCCAATTGATCAGACCGACCAGCCTCATTGGGAGGAAGTCATCGCGCACCGCGATGATGTTCTACTGGAGTCGTTTGAATTGTTCCGAGATTACTTAGTGGTGGAAGAACGGAAGCAGGGATTGGTCAATATCCGGGTTATGCCTTGGATTGGAGAGGGTGACCATTATTTAGATTTTGGTGAACCGACGTATTTAGCAGGGGTCGGGGAAAATCCAGATTTTAATACTCCGTTACTTCGATTTGGGTATACGTCAATGACTACCCCGAATTCGGTGTTTGAATACAACATGGAAACCCACGAAAAAGTTTTGCTGAAGCAGGAGGAAGTGCTTGGGGGATTTGATCACGAGAAATACAGGACAGAACGTGTGTGGGCCGCAGCGAAGGACGGTGCGCAAGTTCCCATTTCATTAGTATATCAAAAGGGTTGTACCAAAGATGGAAACAATCCGTTGTTGCTGTATGGGTATGGGTCATATGGGGCCTGTATGGATGCGACGTTTAGTTCGGCACGCCTGAGTTTACTTGATCGCGGCTTTGTCTTTGCGATCGCACACATTCGGGGGGGAGAAGAACTGGGGCGACAATGGTATGAAGATGGCAAGCTCCTACAAAAACGAAACACGTTTACGGATTTTATTGCCTGTGCGGAGCATCTGATTGAACAAGGCTACACCAATCCTGAAAAATTATTCGCGATGGGGGGGAGTGCCGGTGGATTATTGATGGGGGCAGTCGTGAATCTGCGGCCTGATCTGTTTAAGGGCGCGGTTGCGCAAGTCCCTTTCGTGGATGTCATTACCACGATGCTTGATCCAAACATTCCTTTGACGACCGGGGAGTACGACGAGTGGGGCGATCCGAATGATAAAAAAGCCTACGAATACATTCTGTCATACTCACCCTATGATAATGTTGAAGCCAAAGCCTATCCGCACCTTCTGGTGACGACGGGTCTTCATGATTCGCAAGTCCAATATTGGGAGCCAGCCAAATGGGTGGCCAAACTTCGAACCATGAAGACCGATAAGAACCGTCTCTTACTCAAGACCAACATGGATGCGGGACATGGTGGCGTATCCGGGCGGTTTCGTCGTTTTAAAGAGTTAGCTTTCATCTATACCTTTCTGCTGGATCTAGTGGAGACTTAAGGTCTTCATCATACGAGCCTAAAATACCTCGGCTAATTGGGCCTTCACTTCAGGCTCTCGTAATTTCTTGAGCGCAATGACCTCAATCTGTCTGATGCGTTCACGCGTCACATTCATGGTCTTACCCACTTCTTCTAATGTCAGTGATTGGTTATGTCCTAATCCAAACCGCATGCGGATGACCTGTTCTTCACGAGGTGTGAGGGTACACAATACTCGATTGAGGTGGGTTTTTGTTTGCTCTTCCTGAATCGTCTCATCGGGATGCACGAAATTTTCGTCAGGCAAAAAATCTCCCAAAAACATATCCTCATCCGATGTGGGATTATCAAATGACACAGGCTCTAGAAAGGCCTGGATGGTTTCTTGGACACGGTCAGGGGCCACCCCTAAGGCTTCGCCGATTTCTTCAACCTTAGGATCGCGGCCTAATTGTTGCGCTAACCGATGAGAGGTTTTCGTCATTCGTTGCCAGGCTTCGGTCGTATGGACTGGCACGCGAATAGTCCGTGATTGATCAGCAATGGCGCGAAGGATTCCCTGACGAACCCACCAGGTGGCATAGGTGCTAAACTTAAACCCTTTTTCATATTGAAATCGCTCCGCCGCACGCATCAATCCAATATTGCCTTCCTGAATCAGGTCCATCAAACTGAGGCCTCGACCCGTGAAACGTTTGGCCAAATCCACCACCAATCGAAGATTTCGTTGAACCAACGCGTCTTTGGCCTGTTCTAATTGGATCCGCGCAGTCGCAATCTGTTGCTGAATCGTGCGAAGGCGAGTTTTTAACGAAGCAGCCCTGGGGCCTGACCCGGATAGGGCGGTCATGAGTCCTGACAAAATGTCATGAGCCTCATCCAAAGAAGGCGCTGAGAATCCACTCAAATCTCGAGTCTCCGTTAATTGCTGAACAGATTGCTGGAAATGTGGTTTGTTTGCCAAATGTTTCATCAGCTGAATGGCCTGAGTTAACCCAGCTCTGATGGATTGAGAGCTTTCATGAATTTCTATGGCCAGTTGCAACTCCTCATCGCGTGCCAACAGGGGACGTTTTTGAAATGTTCGAAAGTATACCGTCTCTAATGCGGCGGTGGTGGCCTCGCCTTTGGATTCTTTCCCTTGATCCTCAATCATGGTGTCAAGGGTGGGAGCCATTTCCTGTAGGTAGCGAGTGGCTTTGGATTGGGAGGGAAATGTTTTTGTTGCTTGTGCCCCAGTAAGGTCTGCTTCTCTTACGATTTGCATGGTTGTCATGATCGTTGTCCTTTCCGCGTTGAGTAATCCAAATGTGAATACATGAACAAACTTTCTTCTGTTCTCAAGCAGGACTAGGGGGGGCAGTTAAAATTTGTGACCTGCCTGTTGAATTTCGCTTACACCTTTACGGTCATGAAAATTGGGACTCCTTGGCGATGTACCAACAACAGGGCCGGTCTGGAATCTGATAAATCCGAAATGACGACTTTGTAATCACCAAGGTTGCGAACGGGTTGTCTATTCACCTCACTAATCACGTCACCTTCCTGTAGCCCAGCACTGTCTGCATAGCTGCCTGGTTGAACTGCCGTGACCACCACACCACTCATTTCCCTTGTCAGGTTGAGGCGACGTGCCATTTGTGGCGTAATTTCTTCAACGGTTAACCCTGCCAGTTGTGAAGTCGCCGATGGCGTTTCCACTTTGGCAATTTTTTTGGTGCCTGGATGTTCAGCCAATGTGGTGTTGAGTGTCAGGGGCTTTCCATCGCGAATCACTCGTATGTTGACGTGACTCCCAACCGTCGTCCTCGTCACTGCGCGTTGGAGCCCGCGTGGGTCGTCAATCAGCTGGTCCTCGTAGCCCACAATGGTATCGCCGCGCTTCACTCCGGCATGATCGGCTGGACCCCCTTCGTGTACGTTGGTCACTAAGGCCCCTGAGGCATTTGGCAAATTCAGCGAAGCGGCAAGATCTTTGGATACTTCCTGAATACCAACCCCTAAGAATCCGCGACGAACGGTTCCAGTTTTGACGACGCTGTCAAACACGTGTTTCCCCATGCTGGTAGGAATGGCAAACCCCACACCTTGGTAACCGCCACTGCGGGAGAGAATGGCCGTATTAATTCCCACTAATTCTCCCTGCATGTTCACCAAGGCCCCACCGGAGTTTCCTGGGTTGATTGCGGCATCGGTTTGAATGAAATCTTCATATTGGGTAATGCCCATTCCGCCTCGGCCAAGTGCACTGACGATTCCTTGCGTGACGGTGGAATTCAATCCAAAGGGATTGCCAATGGCCAGAACATATTCTCCCACCTCAAGTTTTGATGAATCGCCCCATGGGATTGAAGGTAAATTCGTTCCAGAAATTTTGATGACGGCCAAATCGGTCTGAGGATCCACCCCGATGATCGTGCCAATGAACTCCCGTTTATCGATGAGAGTGACCGTCACTTTGTCGGCGCCCTCCACCACATGATGATTGGTCACGACATAGCCGTCAGAAGAAACGATGACGCCAGATCCCATGCCTCCTCTGTTTGGCTCCTGATGTTGGCCGGGCCGCTGCGGCATTCCAGGAAAATCGGGCCTTCCGAAGCCTGGACCAAATCCTCTCGGTCCTTCATTGCCAAAGTTGGGTGATTCAAAATTTGTCATGATCTTCGTCGAGGTAATATTCACCACTGCGGGACGAACGGCTTTCACAATGTTGGCAAAGCCCTGTCGTTGATCAAACATTGGCGAAGATTTGGTGGTAGATGTTGGAACTTCGGCAATAGAAGGTGTTGGCGAATGAATCGATCCGAGGATTAAAGAGCCACCTAAGAGCCCGGCAAGTGTGATCCCTGTCATCCAGCGGGATGAAGGCCATCGCGGATTCTCTGTTCCTGGTTGTGAATGAATGGTGGCGCGTAGCGAAGTGTCTTTCATGTCTCTCCTCCTGTGAAAACTTTCGAAAGGATCATCAATGTATTGATACTGTTGTAGCACTGAGACATGAGAGATAGATTAAGTTCGCATTAGAATCTTCTAATGGAAGGGGAGGGGGAAACGTTGAATTTATGTGAGGTGTCGCCCCCCCCCACGACGAGTCCCTTGTGTTTCGGCAAAAGGAACCAAAACCATTTTTGCCTGTGCGCGGCCCCAAGGGGGTCCCTCCGCCTCCGCCCCGAATAAGATGGCGAAGGGAACTCGCTCAGAGGTGCAAAGCCACCTCTCCGCTCAAACAGCCCTCGCCGAGAGGTAGGATTCGGGGCTCCGGCTTCGCCGCGCACCACGCAGGTGAAAAAGTTGCTTGTTAGTCTCACTCTTGCGGTGGTCATCCTGAGCCCGTGGCGAAGGATCTGCTTGTCCGTCTGGAGGATGGTCAACGGCATGGCTGGTTGAATCCGATGGGTGTCCCAAGAGAGATTCTTCGCTTCACTCAGCGTAGTGAGCAATCGAATTTCTGGGTGCTAGGATGGCACTGCCCAACATTTCCCTGTAAGCCGGTTTACGGTAGAAGCTCGGAGAACATTCCGGTCTTTTCAACAATAGATGAACAGGCGTATACTAGGCGAAAAGGATAAGAAACTATGACTAGCCCTGGTCTCAAAACCAAACTTGATTATTCGGATTACCTGCATATTCCGTCGGACGGGAAACGGTACGAATTGTTGGAAGGAGACTTATACGTGACGCCTGCGCCAAGTCCACTTCACCAACGGGTGTCGAAACGCCTGCAACGAATGTTGGAAGCGTATTTTGAAGAGACAGGCCAAGGGGAAGTATTTGATGCTCCCATTGATGTGATTCTGACCACCCAAGATGTGGTCCAACCCGATCTGGTGTTGGTGACCAATGCTGAACAAATTTCAAAACGTGGCATTGAAGGCCCTCCTCTCCTGTTGGTCGAAGTCTTATCCCCTTCGACGCGAGAGTACGATCGCACTGCGAAAGCCAACCGCTATGCCACGTTGGGTGTGGTCCATTACTGGATTGTTGATCCGGAGACCCAGGCCTTAGAGTGTTACCGCTCCACTGGAACAACATTTGAATTGATCGTCCAAGCGAACAGCCCTTCGGTGTTAATCCATCCTGACTGGCCCGACTTGCATATCTTGTTAGCCGATTTGTGGGCCTAAGAGCCATACCTCCAGTTTGATCAGTTTTCCGAAACTCGTAACTTGCATTTCGTGAAAGTTTCGTAGGGTGGGCATGGCCCACCTTTTTTTATGGGGTTTCGGCCCCGTGCGACAACGTCCCTTCGACTGCGTTCAGGACAAGCCTTTTGTTTCGGCAAAATGACCCAACACCATGTACGCCCGTGCGTGGCCCTGCGGGTTCCCTGCGCTGGAATGAGGAATTCGTGGGCTGCGGAACTCGCGCAACCTGTCCTGCGCATAGTCGAAGGGCTCAAACAGTCCTCGCCCTTTTTCAGAATTCCTCATTCCAGCTCGGCCACGCCCAAGGCGGATAGAAAGTCATGAAACGTATCCCTAAAAATGGAAGCGTCCCCTTTTTTCGACGGATGAATCGATTCTGAAAGTGCTCTATCTTGGGATGCAACGGATTGCCAAGAAATGGACGATGCCCA
>JAQBUF010000106.1 GCA_027623995.1 Nitrospirota bacterium | reverse complement strand
CATTAAAAAACGGAGGCACGCGATGTCGAGACTTCAGTTCAGTTTTTCCACAATATTATTGGCGTCCTTCATGTTCTTTTTCAGCAATACGCCTCTTTTCGCCCAAGACACCAGCCTTATCAGTCTTCTCACCCAACAACTTGGGGTCACAGAACCACAAGCACAAGGCGGAGCCGGCTCCATCTTCAATTTCGCCAAAGAAAAACTCAGCCCTCAAGAATTCTCCCAGGTTTCCAGCTCCGTACCTGAGATGAATGGGCTTTTGGATGCAGCCCCGAAGAAAGAGAGCACCATGGGTGGAATGCTTGGTGGAGCGACATCGATGTTTGGCGGTGGCGGGAGCAGCCTTGAAGGATTGGCCAGCCTCGCCAGCTCGTTTTCCCAACTCGGGCTTTCACCTGACATGGTCCAGCAATTCGTGCCAGTCATACTCAACTACGTGAAAATAAATGGTGGGGAAACTGTAAGCAATCTGCTGGCGGCTGTTTTACAATAATGAATTGAGGCGTCCATTCAACAAAGCCTACCAAGCTCTCACCCATTATGAAGGTCCAAGATATTCCATGTAGAACGATTCTCAATCCCACTGGTGGATTTCTTGGCTCAGGCTTCACCCACACGATTAACCTGTACCGTGGGTGTGCGCTGGGGAATACGCTCTGTGGGTTGTACTGCTACGCGCAGTGGAATTCGTTTCACTTGCAGGGGCGCCGGTGGGGAAGTTTTCTTGATGTCAAAGACGGTGTGATCGATGCCTACCGTTCGCAATACGATCGATTGAAACATCCTAGGTCTGGCGAAGCCAAACCCATTCACATTTTCATGTCGAGTGTCACGGAGCCCTACCCGCCGCAGGAACGAACTACACGCCGCACACGACAACTTTTGGAAGAAATGAGTATTCGGCCACCGGACTCGTTGGTGATCCAGACGCACACGCCGTTGGTTATTGAGGACCTTTTTTTGCTTCAAGAACTTCATACCCGATGCCGGGTCAATATCAATATCACCGTTGAGACCGACCAGCCCACATTACCTCAACCCTTTCCACCGCATGCGTATTCTCCGGAGTCTCGCATTCAAGCATTAAAAACTTTACGAGACGCCGGGCTCCACACTGTCGCTACCGTGAGCCCCTTGTTGCCGCTGCGCGATCCATGGCAATTCGCATCAAACTTGGAATCCAGCAGCGACCGCGTGATTCTGGATCATTATTTGCTTGGCGACGGAAGCCCAGAAGGCCAACGCACGGAACGCACGGCATTGCCTCAACTCTTGAGAGACACTGGCTTTGCGGAATGGACCATGCTCGAAAAATTTCATGAGATCGTCGGTATCTTTCAAGAAGTTTTTGTCGATATTGATCGAATCGGAGTTAGCCGCGAAGGCTTCAATGCATCTGGGCCATAGCTCAAAAAAACACTTTGCCCTTCATCGCCCATCACCTTCAATGGTTAGGAGAACACGATGACCACACCATCCACTTCATCAGCAATTCCACGCCCGCAAACTTATGAGAGTTGGATTATGCTTGGCCTTTTCATAGGATTCCTGTGGCTCGCCCCCATCAAGAGTCACGGACAGGAAGGATACCCTCAACCAGGAAATCCCCATGGTGAAGAGTCGGCACCCATGGCACCACCGCCAGGCATTATTGGCGTGGCCCTGCATCTTACGGCAGAACGCATTGGAGACCCGGCGGGTCTGTTTATTCGAGCCACACATCCCGCAGGCCCTGCAACCCGAGCGGGACTCATGCATGGGCAAGAAATTTTGTCGGTAGACGGTCAGTCGGTCAAAGGCAAGACCTATCGAGAAGTCGTCGCCATAATTCGTGGGGAGATCGGAACCTCTGTCACACTAACCGTGAAAACCTTTTCCAATATCAAGGAAGTGAAGATCATGCGTGTGAGCGAGGAAATGCTCAACGAGGAAAAACATACCTAAACGAGCCGATCTATCAATACAGCCCATGAGCAGATCTTCTTCAACAACTTTTGATGATTTACAGCCTCCGCCCCTTCGCCTAGGAATTAGCCAATGCTTGCTTGGTGAACAGGTACGATTTGATGGGGGGCATAAACGCAATCAATTTCTGGTCGATATTCTTGGACAGCACGTCGAATGGATTCCTGTGTGTCCAGAAGTTGAAGCTGGATTTGGCACTCCAAGAGAACCAATGCGTTTAGTTGATGACCTGGATCAACCTCGCTTAATCACGATTCGCGCTCATCAAGATCATACTGCGCAGATGACCCGTTACACCAAACGCCGCTTGCGCGATTTACGATCTTTGAACCTTTGCGGATATGTATTCAAAAAAGATTCTCCTAGCTGCGGAACCCAACGAGTTCGCGTGTATAACCAAGAAGGGAAGCTTCTCGGAAAGGGCAAAGGGATCTTCGCCGAGGCCTTTCAACGCACATTCCCACTTATTCCTATTGAAGAAGAAGGCCGACTCCAAGACCCAGGACTTCGTGAAAATTTTATCGAACGCGTATTTGGCTATCACCGATGGCAAGCTAAAGTAAGTCACGCCCGACTCACTCGTGGAGCACTGGTTGCATTTCACGCAACTCAAAAATATCTTTTGCTGGCCCATAGCCGACGGCATTACCAACAGCTCGGCCAATTAGTGGCCAATGCCAAACAGTTCACACCCCGACAATTGGTTGACTCGTATGGACAACTTTTTATGGAAGCCCTGGCCGTCAAGACCACGATTCGCAAGCATATGAACGTGCTCCAACATCTGGCCGGGCACCTTAAGAGCAAATTGAGTCCACTGGCTCGCGCCGAATTACATGCGGTGCTTCACGACTATCATCAAGCGTTTGTGCCTCTGAGCGTCCCCATTACGCTCATCAGACATTATGTGCGAGTGTTCGAAATCCCATATTTAGCGGATCAGGTATACCTCTCACCTCACCCCAAGGAACTCATGTTGCGGAATCATGTGTAATCCCATTACGTTTTCCAAGACACCCTCGGCAGGCAGATAAGAAATTTTGTATGATGGAAAAAATGGAAAAACCCACAACCAATAGACCAAGGAGTGATGATCATGTCTAAAGCAGCACGAGGAGTAGTGCTTGTCGGTCACGGAGGGATTCCGAAGGGGTATCCTGGAGAGAAGGTCACAAAATTAAAACGCCTGGAAGCACAACGACGAGCGGCGGGACAACCCATGTCTTCCGAAGAACAC
>JAQBUF010000060.1 GCA_027623995.1 Nitrospirota bacterium | reverse complement strand
TAAACTCACCGTTCCATTACTAGGATTGGCATCTAACACCGCCGTTAACGGATCGTTATTTCCATCGGTGTCATTGCCCAACACTCCTGGGGCGTTTACATTCAACACCGTATCTGGCGTTCCATTATAATTATCATTTGTTGCTACAGGCGCTTGGTTCGTTGAACCACCACTGGTAGCAGTTGACCCGGCAGCAAAATTTTGTTGGACCTCAGTGGGAGTCAAGGCTCGATCATACATCGCCATCATCCGCATGGTTCCCGCCCAAGGCCGATCTCCAGACCCTTCGTTCCCTAGCGTCAATGGGTCGGTTGCGTCCCAATTGCTCAAGACTCCAGAGGACAGTATTGTCGTAAGATTCTCTACACCGTTCACATACAGCCGCTCCGTTGTCCCATCATAGGTATGCACGAGGTGCAACAGTCCGATCGTCACACTGTTATCATTTGTTTCGAGCCGCGGTTTCGCTTGGCTGTCTTTGCCAGAATGCAAATATCGCACTTGCACATCATCGCCTTGTTGCCCCAACACATAATTTTGGAAACTGGCATCCCCACCAATCGACACCACCCGCGTCGGACCACTTTGACTGATATTGGCCGGCTCAACCCATACTTCCATCGTACTCTGGTTGGTTGCCTGCATCGCATCGATCACCTTAGTCGCCGCCCCGCCGGACTGAGCTTGCCCTCCAGTGAACACCAACCCAGGGCCCTCAGTGGCCCAAGTCACATTCCCACTAAGTGTCAGATCCATGGCCGTTCCAACATTCGATTGATCGTGTACCGTCGTGCCACTGCCGGTCGATAACGGATAGTACACCACTAACCCGGCCTCGACTCGCTGTAACGCGTTATTGACCGTGACCGTCACGGTGGCCACATTTGAGACCAGACCAGCGAGGTCTTGTACGGAATAGGTCAAGCTATCCGTGCCAAGAAATCCTGTAGTCGGCGTATAGATGATCGTTCCCGTGCCAATGTCCACGTTCGCCGTCCCATTGCTTGGCCCACTTTGGACGACAACACTCGCTGCATTCAGCCCGTGATCATCGGTGTCGTTGGCCAAGACAGCGATACTCACGGCCACGTTTTGAACAGTCGTGGCAGTATCATCAGCGGACACTGGTGCGCCATTGAGGATCAGCGTCACCGTGACGATCGAAGAATCTAGCACACCATCATGCGTGTGGTAGGTGAAACTATCAGTGCCGCTGAAACCAGCGGTTGGCGTATACGTGAAACTGCCGTCCGCATTGAAAACCACCGTCCCGTTCGAAGCATTGGTATCGAGGACGGCAGTGATGGGATCACCATTAGGATCACTGTCATTGGTCAGCACGCCGGGAGCGGGCTGATTTAACACCGTATCTTGTGTGCCATTGTAAGTATCACTATTGGCCACGGGCGCACTATTCGCGTTAAGATTGCCCACTTCCACGGTGATAAAAGCCGTGGCCGTGTCTGACCCATCAGAGATGGAATACAGAAATTGGTCAATTCCCTCATAGCCTTGATTGGGTTGATAACGCACTTCATTCCCCACAATATTTGCTGTGCCATGTTGAGGTGTATTCACGTTCACAATGGATAACGGCGAGGGATTGCCATCTTGATCTTGGTCATTCTCCAAAACTGGAATATTGATTTGGGTGCCTATACCGGTATAGACCATATCTCGGATTGCAACAGGAGCTTGATTTTGGCTAGGGAAGGCTTGTTCCGATGACACAATCACCAAGCGAGGATGAAAACTCGAATCACTATGTTCCTTCGATCCCAGGAAGAGCATTTTCTTAATACCTTCATCATCGGCTTTTAACAACACGCCATGATTCTCATTGGGATTGGCGATCCAGTTTTTGACGGCATCGACAAATGCTTTACTAGACCATAGTGTTTTATATCCGACTTGGTTGGTCGCTACGAGTTTGACCAAAGGCGAGGCTTTCCGATCAGCATTGGAATTGGTATCACTGGCATTGGCAGCACCAGGAGTACTCCAAAGTTCAGGATGAAATGACGACAACCAACTACTCTCTCCGTTGGTCGGTGCGCTATCTGTGATCCCATTCCCTTCTCCCCATCGACGGACTACTTCATACATAGAATTGGGGGCAAGAAATTCAATATTGTCAGCTGCCGGTCCATGTTGCCATCCAGTAAATTCAATATAGGCATTCACCACCGAATTGGCATTGGTCAACGCAGAGATGTCAAACTGCACGAGAGTCCGATAAATTTCATCCGTGCTACTTCCAGGAATTCGTCGACCGGTACGCAACACATCTTGCCCCCCTTGATCCCAATTCCTGATCACATTTGTAGGATTGGTGCCACTTCCCCGAATATCCACATCCGCCGTACCACTATAGTTTGCCACGTCATCCTGGAACACATTGAAAAAGAGGGCTGTCACATTATTCGTGGTAAAACTCGATCCGGAAGACCAATTCGACCAATCGCCTTGATCGTCCAGAACTCGCGCGCGCCAATGATACTGGGTCAGAGGATCTAATTGCGCGAGTGCAATGTGACTACAAAGATCATTCACCGTTTCCAAGCTGTCATAGACTACATTGGCAAACCCGCTATCGGTGGCCATCATGTATTGGGCGGCCGCGACGTCAGAATCGTTGCAGGAAATTTCCAAGGTGGGACTGATGGCCACACCAACAACCCCATCAGCAGGATTAAGCGTTTGAGGAATGGCGAGAGAAAAACCGGAATCCACACTGACATTCACGGTGACAACATTTGAATTCAATTCGCCATCATAGGCATGGTAGGTAAAGCTATCTGCCCCAATGAAGCCCCCGTTGGGGGTATACGTAAAGCTCCCGTTGGCATTTAATGACACAGTGCCATTACTAGCATTGGTGTCGAGGGTAGCCGTTAAGGGATCGCCATTCGAATCGCTGTCATTTCCTAAAACACCTGGAGCATTGATGGACAATACCGTATCCACGGGAGTGCTATAGTTATCAGCTTGAGCGAGCGGGGCGAAATTGGTGGGGCCGCTCCCAGGTCCAAATGCTCCAGCATCGAAGTTTTGTTGAACCTCAGACTGAGTCAAGGCTCGATCATACATCGCCATCATCCGCATGGTCCCAGCCCAAGGCCGATCCCCACTGCCTTCATTGCCAAGAGTGATCGGGTCTGTGGCATCCCAATTGGTCAACACGCCACTGATCGATACGGTAATCGGATTTTCTACTCCATTGACGTATACCCGTTCAGTACTTCCATCATAGGTATGTACAATGTGTAAGAGGCCGGTAGTGACAACATTATTCGTGGTCTCTAAGCGTGGTTTCGCTTGACTATCTTTCCCTGTGTGCAGATAACGTACCTGTAGGTCATCACCATTTTGCCCCAACACATAATTTTGCGAACTCGCATCTCCGCCAATAGAGACCACTCTCGCTGGCCCACTTTGTGTGATATTCGTCGATTGCACCCAAACTTCCATGGTACTCGTATTCGTGGTTTGTAATGCCTGAATGACTTTGGTGGCCGCGCCACTGGTCTGCGCCTGTCCATCGGTAAACACCAAGCCATTCCCATCTGTCGCCCAACTCACCGTCCCGCTCAGAGCCAGGTTCATTGGCGTTCCAGTTCCTGATTGGTCTTGGACGGTTGTTCCACTGCCTTCGCTCAACGGATAGTAGACCACTAACCCCGATTGTACTCGTAATGAGCCTACATTCACCGTCACAATCGCCACGTTGGATAACGCTCCTTGAGTATCTTCCACCATATAGGTGAACGAATCTGATCCGCTAAATCCCAAGTTTGGCGTATAGGTAATATCTCCGGTTCCTGGGTCCGCCGTAGCCATTCCATGGCTTGGACCATTTTGTACAACGACACTAGACGCATTCAGGCCACCGTCATCCGTATCGTTTGCAAGTACAGCAATCACCACCCCCACGTTTTCTTCCGTCGTCACTGAGTCATCGTTTGCAACCGGGGCTTCATTCATAGTTACCGTCACCGTGACCGTGGCCTCATTCGACTCTAAACCCTGCGCATCCATCACCGTATATCCAAAGCTATCTGTTCCAAAAAAGCCGGCATTCGGGACATACGTAATTTCACCGCTTCCACTATCCACACTGGTTGATCCAGAGGTCGGTCCACTCGTCACGGTCACACTCGCGGGATTCAGCGCCCCTTCGTCTGTATCGTTCGTGAGAACCGCAAGGTCCACGCCAACGTTTTCTACCGTGGTCCCAGCGTCATCATTGGCGACCGGAGCCCCATTGACACTCAACGTCACCGTCGCAACATTTGATTCCAGGTCCCCATCATGTGCATGGTATGTTAAATTATCCGTACCGCTAAAGCCGCCATTTGGACTATAGGTAAAACTCCCATCAGCGTTTAATATCACTGTCCCGTTATTGGGATTTGAGTTTATGACTGCCATCAACGTCTCGCCATTCGGATCAAAATCATTTCCAACAACCCCTGGTGCTGGAATAATTAAGGCAACGCCTTGATTCGCGCTATAGCTGTCATCGATCGCAATGGGCACACCCGCGAAACTGCCTACGGCAATACTCCAATCGGATGGGTAGGGAGCATTCCATGTTTGATTACTCGGATTCAGCAAACCCAGGTCAATTTCTACATAGGGAGCGAGAGTATCAACGGCCACTGCGGGTTGCCCGATTGATAGCCCTGATAAATTCAGAGAAATTGAGGAAGCACCTTCTTTATAAAAAAGTTTGCGTTGTCCATCAGCCGATTGAAGACAGACCCCATCCGTGAGGGTGTTGCACCGCACCATGCCAAGTTCTAACCGATTGGCAAAAAAACGAGAATTGGTTTCGATCCATTCGGGATTCGGAAATGGTGCCGATGTTGCTTCGCCATCATTGGCTGGCGCTCCTTCACCCAAAAGGTTTCCCCAGATATTGGCCACCCCTCCAGCCATGGTGGAATGCCACAATCCACGTCGAATGTCTACCATGGTATAATCTTTGCCTTGAGAGGGCTCTCTCATACGAAACCGATCCTCGGAGAACGAAGGCTTAGTGGGCCGTGCCTCGATCGTTTCAACATATTTGTCATAGTCTGGCTTATGTTGTTCATATCCTGAGTAATCAAGCCCCTCATACAATTGATCTAAAATATTCTTGCTCGCTCGAGCCCCTAAGAGATGAGGCCACCCCAAATGCTGGTGCATAAAGTCATGCCACGTCATTAAATCCAATTCAGTAGTCCATTCAAAATTATCGAATCCATACCCCATGGTCCACCCCTGCAAAGGCCCCAACCGTGCGGCGAGATAGCGCTGTATTCGTTGATCAACAAGACCATTCAACCCCCAAACCGTCGGCGTTTCTCCTCGGGCCTCATCACCCCAGGCCCAAATATGAACCATGCCACCAGCCTGATGGACTTTGGTTATCAACAACTCTAACGCTTCAAATGTTTGAGGGTCAGGGGATGGATCCCCAACAATATTGGCACACACCTTTTCGTTGAGATTAAACCACCGGCATTTCACATTGGTGTGAAATCCGGTGAACCCATGCTGGACGAGGAAGGTCGCAATATCATCATCAACCGCCGTAGGATTTTGGAAATAACCCTGCGGCCCATTGGCCATGACGAGTTGAGGGACAAAGACACCACTGGCTCCATTTTCTGATAGTTGGTGAGTCCATTGGTTTCCCACGTGGGTCACAAATCCACGAATATTGGGATTAGCATTCGACGTGATGGTCACGGTGCCCGTATGGCCATCTAAATCAGAATCACTACTTGAGGTAGACACGGTCCATATACCCAATTTCGTTCCGGTAAAACGGAACTTCCAAGTGGTCCCGCTGTCATAAAACATTTCGGTGGTATGGGTGATGCCAGTTCCTTGGTGGACAAACGTAGCCGAGGCTATGAGATCATAAGGATTATCTGCAAAGGTGGGGTTATCTAAGCTCCATTCGAGATAGGGAGCCCATTGGGTGCCTGAACTTGTCAGGTCAATGGCTAGCGCAGGGAGCGCTGCACCTTGAAACATGAAAATAACAACGACCAATCCAAAAAGGGAACGAACATTTTTGGCAAAATCCCACAGTCTGCAGTGCATAATTTTCTACTCCATAACGATTGAGGACAATGGAGTATGAAAATAAATGAACGAAGAAGAAGGGTTCAATACCTCAAAAGAGGGGGGGAGCGTAATCAATCGATAGGATAATCGAGTAAAGCCTATGAAAATAAAACAATTTCAATAAATTTAAATATGTAATTTTGCGTACGCCATTCAAGCAGGTATGGTCCCCGCAATTTTCAACTTTTCCGCCTTTCCTCCAGGCCGAAGTTTTGAAAACATGAAAGGGGGGAAGGCAAACTGACACAAGGAGGGATTAAAGCAGAGAGGGTGATATTTCTCAGGCAAGAAAAATATCATAGGGCATGAGGGTCAAGAAGGCTGAGGAATCTGAATCAAAAAACCAATTAGTTGAGAGATTGATGAAACAACTTGTCGCTGGCTATGAAGAAGTTTACAGATCATAGCAATAGATCACGTTATCACCGCCCCACCGCTTGGTTTTGGCTTCGATCATTTTATCCTTTTCACAATAAACACAGACCATAACTTCCTCTAACCCGGAGAGCGTCTTCATTTGTTGCATCAATGCCAACATAATTTTTCTTCCCCGCTCACGATCAACGGCAAGCCGTTCATAAAAATCTTTGGTAACATGTAATTGCAAGAGATCACCCTTGACCACAACATCTTCGACATTCGTGGTATCTCCCAACTGTGCACGAATCTTTCCGGCAATTTGAGTTTCCTGCTCTTCCACATTCATGACAACACATCCCTCCTACAATTTAATTTCAAGTTCAAGCCTTCACAAAAAAGCTGATTGTGTCACATGTGCAGGGGGGGACTGCAAGGAGGCTGTTTGATGGAATTGGCGAGCTTAATGTAGAGGTGCCGTTGCGTCTTGCAACCAGGATTTAGTCGCAGGCTTGATTAAGGGGGCGAGAGTTTCTCGAACACGTACATGATACGCATTCACCCAATTGATTTCTTTGAGAGTAAGAAGCGAAAGATCAATCAAACTTTGATCAAAAGGTACCACGGTCAGCGTTTCGAATCCGAACCACTCACGGTCCGATGCATGAGGGCTTTTATCAGGAACCACCAGCACCAAGTTTTCCAAGCGAATTCCATATTCTCCGGCCTTATAATATCCCGGCTCATTGGAGATGATCATGCCTGGGACTAAGGCCACCGAACTTGGGGCTTTCGATATCCGTTGCGGTCCCTCATGAACACCAAGGTAACTTCCCACGCCATGTCCTGTCCCATGGTCATAGTCCAACCCCACCTCCCACAAGGGGTGACGTGCCAGAGTATCAAGCTGCGTTCCAGTCGTCCCTTTCGGAAAAGTAGCTGTCGCTAACGCAATATGGCCTTGTAATACTCGAGTGTAGCGATCCCGTTGTTCCGAAGTGGACGTGCCTATCGCCACTGTACGCGTGATATCGGTCGTCCCATCCAAATATTGTCCACCTGAATCAACGAGGTATAACATGTCAGGACCGAGGGACTGATTCATTTCTTCTGTCGCCCGATAATGCACAATGGCCCCGTGAGGCCCACCGGCTGAGATTGTAGGAAAACTGAGATCTTTCCATAAAACCTGCTGTTGACGACACGAATCGAGATAGTCTTGTGCCGAAACCTCAGTGAGTGTTCCCAGGGGAGCTTCTTTCGCCACCCACGCAAGAAAATCGCATACCGCCGCACCATCGCGTTTGTGTGCCTCTTGGGAGCCAGCGATTTCCACAGAATTTTTACAGGCTTTAGGGAGGACACATGGATCTTCTCCCTCAACAACCTCGGCTCCCGCCTTTTCTAGCTGATCAAACACCAAACTCGCCGTTCGTTGTGGATCACACAATACACGACACTGGTCTCGACCCATTTGTTCCAGGGCAGACTCAAATCCTTCCACAGAGGCCACCACCACTTCAGGACCAAGATGATCCTGTAATTCAACCGTGACTTTTTTAGGATCAATAAAAAGAGAAGCCGACCCATCACTTCTTAAGCAGGCAAAACAAAGAGGTAGCGGGGTATGAGCAACATCCCCCCCACGAATATTCAACAGCCAGGCAATCGAATCAGGCGCCGTCAACACCACGACATGAATCCCATCAGATTGAAGTTTTTGAGCGAGAGCATGACGCTTTTCCTCAGAAGATTTCCCAACATATTCCGCCACATGAGGAACCACCAGAGCTTGAGGAATCTGAGGCCGATCAGTCCAAATCACATCAACTGGATTAGGCTGACTAGGAACCAGTGCAGCCTTATTGTGGGCACAGACTTGGTGAAGTTTTTTAATTTCCTTAGGTGTATGGAGTCGAGGATCATAGCCCAGCTTGTCGCCAGGTTTCAGTATGGTAGACAACCACTCATCCACGGATGTTTCCGCGCTATGTTGCGGTTCGAAGATCTGAAGATCAACTTGATGCCGTACCTGCAACACATAACGACCATCGACGAAAATCGCGGCTTGATGTTGCAACACCACCGCCGTCCCTGCCGATCCCATAAATCCAGAAACCCACGCCAATCGCTCAGCGCAAGGAGGAAGATACTCATTTTGATACTCATCCGCATGCGGGATAATAAATCCCGAGAGCCCTTGTTGGGCTAATTGTGAACGCAATTGGCGGACTCGTTGCTCAGACTGATGAATGGTTCGTGGCATAAAATTCGTCACCTCACAGATTCGCCATCATAGCACAACTATACCCTTGTGGGCAGGGGAGAAACAAAGAAGGAAAGGCAATGGGCTCTCACCAAACTCACTCAGTGAGAACCCACCACATTTGCCCATGCACCGGCAAAGACTATCGCTTCCAGAATACCGCCAGACATTCATTGGCAGGACTTCACCATTATGTATTCTTCACTGGTTGGGTATTTAACGCCGAAATTTCGGTTCGCTTACCTTTGAGTTGCACATAGGAATCAGCATAGATTTTCCAGCTCATCAAATCATCGGGGGTAACTTCTGACGCATTTATTTTTTTAGGAATTGCACCACCAGCCTTTAATGCGCCAACCACCAACTCTGAGCAAAACAACTTCTCATAATCTTCTTGTGTTTTGGTCAAGGGACCGAGAAAATCCAGAGCGCAAGGAATGAGTTGCCCCATATCATATTTCTTCCCTTCTTGTTTTTCTAGCCAATCAAAATACCTATCGAGGTCGAGGTTTTTTCGTATAGCCGGATTCAAAGGCAGCCACCAAATTTCCCCTTCATATTGTTTCACGGCACGGGAAAGTTTTGACACAATCACCCCACTTCTATCGTCCTTGACCGTCGATTCAATAATTTGATTGTAATACCCATCGCCCTTCGCCTCAGGCCGTTGGGTTTTTAACAAAATGGCCACGTGACTCACCGGGGAACCCGTAAACCATTTAATGACTTGACTGAATTGGGTTTTACCACCAAAAGCAATGATATCCCCTGGTTGCATTTGATCACGAAGTTTCGGTGTGTAGGATTTGACTGACAATGACACAGGCATAACGTACCCTCCCTTTGATGAGTGAATGAATAGTGAAGACATGGTGAATCATACGTTGCTGGTGAATACGACCTTCAACGCAAAAACGAGGCCAGAACATTCCTGAACCACACTCACCACAAGTTCTCGTTAACTACCTGATAATGAATAAGTTTGGAAGGATAAAAATTGAAGGGCACCGGAAGGTATCATCAAAAACGTATCGATTGAGATACACACCAAAACGAATACGATACAAGGGATCTAGAGTTTGAGAAAAACGAGATGGGACTCAAAACGATAGGGGGAAGAGAGCGGAATTGAAAAAAGCAGGAAAATTAGGCCGAAACAGGCAAGCCGATGGCTTCCTCTTCCGTCTGATACACCGGGATAAGTTTAGGAATATTCGCCATGTCTAAGACCTCCTTCACCTGAGGGTGAGGTCCAACAAGACTTAACACTATACCCTGCAAGGCCAGTCGAGCTTGAGATAGTGCAATGAGCCCAATACCCATGCTATCTAAACTTTCTACCAGCGTAAGATCGATGATGACATGGTTCGTGGAACCGTTCTCAGCATTTCGCATCACCGCCTGAAACGTTTTCCTCGAATAGAAATTCAAACTTCCTGAAACCTTCAGAATCCAGACACCATCATGAACATGTTCCGTAATATGCATAGGCAATTTTCCTTCTTATGTCTTTCTTCGGTCGGTTATCAGAAGATCTTGCTCTTCTTGCGAATCAAGAAAATCCCCCCCCAATCACGACACAAGAGAAAACATAAGCAGAAGATGGCCAAAAAATAACGAATGAGTACGAATCCATTAAAGATTAGTGAGAGGGAAATGAAAATTTTCTTTGAGAATTCCACGCACAGGCATGACAAAAAACATTGGCCTGGGTGATTCAACGCGACAAAGACTAATAACGGCACAGATCATTTACTCCTTCCAAGCGATCATTGACCAGATGAGAGAATCTGGAATCACTGGCAATCAAATATTGCGCAGCCCTCATGGCTATCTAATCATAGATCCACTTTAATGTCGTTGCTTGGAAAATGACAGTACTGGAATCAGAATTTTTGGATAGAGTCGGAAGGGCAAGAGTTTCTCGTGTATTTCAGGCAGCACACTTTACACAAACAGTTGAATGGAGAGCCACAAATCTTTAGGAATAGTCCTCCACCAAAAGGCGGACCTTTCAAAACTCCTTTGATCAATAGGTAAAAAGGCAGGCTTCTTCTCCTGGGGTAAAGGCTCAACGAACGATGAACTTTTTATTGACCTAGGGCCCCGACCTCAAAGTTCTGCTGCACTTCGGACGGACTTAACGGCCGATCATACGCAGCCATCATCCGTAGCGTCCCAGCCCACGGCCGATTCCCATTCCCTTCATTGCCTAAGGTGAAGGGATCCGTCACGTCCCAATTGCTGTAGCCACCACTTTTTACGACAGTCTCTGGTTGCTCCACCCCATTCACATAGAGGACCTCTGTCGTGCCATCATACACATGAACAATATGGAGCAACCCAGTAGTAAGTACATCGCTATCGGTCTCGAGTCGCGGCTTGGCTTTGTGGTCTTTCCCGGTGTGCAGCAACCGAATGGCTAGATCATTGCTCTGCTGACCCACTATCAAATTTTGTTTTGTGGTGTCACCTCCGATTGAAAGGATTCTAGCTGGCCCAGTTTGTATCAGATTCGCCGGAGTGATCCATACTTCTATCGTACTCTGATTCGTCGATTGCAAAGCATCAATAAGTTTGGTCGCAGCTCCACTGCTCTGAACTTGGCCATTACTAAACACTAACCCATTGCCATCCGTCGCCCAACTGACATCTCCACTCAATGTCAAACCCATCGGCGTTCCAACATTTGACTGATCTCCGACGGTATTGCCAGCACCTTCGGTCAATGGATAGTACACAACCAATCCAGCCTTCACGCGGGCGGCAACGTCCCTGACAGTGACCCTCACCGTTGCCATAGAATCCAAGCCGGATGTATCCTGCACCGAATACGTAAACATATCGCTTCCCATGAAGCCCGGGTTCGGCGTATAAGTGATGGTGCCCGTCCCTGGCTCCACACTCGTCGTCCCCTGGCTCGGCCCACTTTGCACCGCGACACTCCCGAGATTCAGCCCGCCATCATCGGTATCATTCGCAAGCACCGCAATCGTGACAGGAGTATTCACTACGGTCGTCGCACTATCATCATTGGCCAGGGGGGCCCCATTGATCACGAGAGTGACCGTGGCCACATTGGAGTCTAACGCGCTATCATGGGCATGATACATAAATCCGTCAGCTCCACTAAATCCGCTATTCGGAGTGTAGGTAAAACTTCCATCTGGCTGAAGACTCACCACCCCATTCGCTGCATTCGTATCCAATACCGCCGTCATGAGATCGCCGTTCCCGTCCTGGTCATTTATTAACACTCCTGGGGTTCCAACGCTCACGACCGAATCTTGGTTTCCACTGTAACTCTCGTCTTCTGCCACGGGTGCGAGGTTCCCATCTGTGACAGTAACCGTCACGGTCGCCACATTGGAGTCTAAGCCAGTCGTATCCTGTACCGCATACGTGAAGATATCTCCTTCGAGAGAATCTGGATTGGGCGTATAGGTGATGACACCAGTTCCGGGATAGACACTCGTCGATCCATGACTCGGAGTACTCTGCACTGCCACGCTCCCGAGATTCAGCCCGCCATCATCGGTATCATTCGCAAGCACCGCAATCGTGACAGGAGTATTCACTACGGTCGTCGCACTATCCTTATTGGCCACGGGCGATTGATTAGAGCCAACCCCACCAAGCACCACAACACTATACATACTTTTTCCTATCTGACTTTCATGGTTACCGCCCAAGGCAATCGGCCCCGAAGGGAAGGTCTTGGAATACAACAAAAATGTGGTATCGGTAGTCACCAGCGACTCACCAGTTGGAGTCCATGCAATGAGCCATGCAGGGATATCTGTGATCCGTCGATCATGCCCAACCAACACCGTCACGGACTGATTCACCGAAAAATGTAAAAAGTTGTTCCCCGTGGAATTCTTGTCTGCATTGGCCGTTTGCATATAGGTCGCATCTTGCAACTCTCCTGGGATCGTCGTGTAGGTATACGTCCGATCGATATACACCCTGACCCCCTGGTGAAGTCCTCCCGGGATCACTTGATAGGTCTTCCCACTCGCCGCACTCACATTCGTAATGCTCAACGGCAAACCATCAACCACATTCACGAACACAGTGGCTTCATTGGAAACTAGCCCTTTCATGTCTGCCACCGTGTAGGTCAGGGTATCGGTCCCAATAAAGCCGGAAGATGGGATATAGGTAATGTCCCCAGTTCCTGAATCAACACTCGCCGTTCCATTCGTAGGCGCACGCTCCAAAGTGGCCGTCCCCGGATCCAGAGGGCCATCATCAGTATCATTGCCCAGTACCGCAATGGTCACCGGCCCATCCATCCCCGTGATCACACTATCATTGACGGCGACCGGTGGACCATTGATGGTGAGCGTCACGGTCGCCGTATCTGAGTCCAACTCTCCATCATGTGCGTGATAGGTAAATGTATCTTTACCACTGAACCCTTCTTGAGGCAGGTAGGTGAACCCCCCATCGGGGAGAAGATTGACAGTCCCATGGCTGGGATTCGCATCGAGAACTGATGTCAGAAGATCCGTATTCGGATCGGTATCATTTTCAAGGACTCCCGGTGCCGCAACAATAATCACGTTATTTTGGTTTTCACCATATCCATCATCAGTGACCAACGGCTTCAAATTACTGTTTGATACCACAATGGTCACCGTTGCGGTATTCGAATTCTCCCCGCCATCATTGACATGATACGTAAAGCTATCTGATCCCAAAAATCCTGAATCTGGGGTATAGGTAAATCCACCCTTGAGTTCCAACACGACATTCCCACCTCGAGGTCCAGCATCCAGATCCACACTGAGTGTCCCTCCAACATCATTGCCTAGGACTCCAGGATTTCCAATGACCAATGGAACATCCTCTAGAGTCGTGTAGCTATCATCAACGGCAGTGGGGGCGCTTGTAAAATCGCCGACGGCAATTGCCCAATCTGAGTTTCTGGGAGCATTCCAAGTCTGGTTACTGGGATTAAGAAGGCCAAGATTAATTTCTTGATAGGCTTTGCGAGTATCAACGGCAATGGCAGGTTTGCCCGCAGATAATCCAGACAGATTCAGGGAAATGGAAGACGTGTTTTCTTTGTAAAAGAGATAGCTCTGACCATTGGAAGATTTCAAACATACTCCATTGGTCAAATGGTTGCATCGAATAATCCCAACCTCCAAACGATCTTCAAAAAATCGAGCGTTGGTTTTTATCCATTCTGGATTGGGGAATGGCGCGGAGGTCGCAACCCCATCATTGGCCCCAGCACCTGATCCCAACAAATTTCCCCAAATGTTGGCGACTCCACCGGCCATGGCAGAATGCCAGAGTCCACGACGCACCTCTTCAAAAGTGTAATCTTTACCTCGCCCTTCATCGCGAATTCGAAACCGGTCTTCGGAAAAAGACGGCTTTTGTGGTCGCTTCTCAATCGTTTCCACATACTTGTCATAATCAGGTTTATGTTGTTCATACCCAGAGTAATCGAAACCTTCATATAACTGGTTGAGTTGATTTTTTGAGGCACGCCCGCCAAGGAGATGCGGCCAACCCAAATGTTGGGTCATATAGTTATGCCATACTTGTAATTGACTCCCACTTACCCATTCATGGAGGTCGAACCCATAGCCCATAGTCCAGGCCCTAGCCTGGCAGCGATATAGCGCTGAAGTCGTTTATCTTCGCTTCCATTGATTCCCCACACTTTGGGAGTTTGCCCACGACCTTGATCTCCCCATGCCCAAAGATGCACCACTCCACCAGCGGCATGCACTTTGGTAATCAATAGTTCCAGCGCTTCAAAGGTCCGAGGATCCGGTGAGGGATTGCCGGAAATGTTGGTACATTTGGGCTCATTCAAATCAAACCAACGACACAGGACCATTGAATGCACACCCGTGAACCCATGTTGATTAAGAAACGTATTAATATCCTGGTTCACCACTGATTGGTTTTGATGGTATCCCTGAGGCCCATTGACCATCACAAATTGAGGAACAAACACCTCAACCGTTCCATCATCAGAAACTTGTCGAAGCCATTGCTCGTTGACATTCGTCACAAATCCCAGAACTCCAGGATTAGGATTAATGGTCACAGTTCCGGAATGACCGTGTAGATGGGAATCATTGCTAGAAGTGGCAAAAGTCCATTTCCCAGTTTTTGTCCCCGCAAACCGAAATTTCCAGGTGTTGCCTCATTCATAAAACATTTCCGTTGTATGGCTTGCTCCGGTCCCTTGATGCTTGAATGTCACAGTTGCCACAAGGTCATAGGGATTTCCCGAAAAGGATGAATTGTTGAGACTCCATTCAAGATATGGAGCCCACAACTTTCCAGTCTTATCTAAAGACATTCCGAACGATTGACCTCCAGAGGCAAACAACAACACAAAAAGGAGTGAGAGAGAAACGAATAGATGTCTAGGTAGAATTCGGTGCAGCATGAGTGAGGCTCCGTGGGTATGTATTCATATGTTCACCTACCCAGGACACTCTCCCTATTGTCCGCTTAGGAGGGTGGCATGATGTTCGAGTCCTTTCGTATTCCCGAATACGTTCTGGACCTGCGCTCCTCGCCTCATGCCAAAAATAAAAATTGACTCAACCTGCCTAGTGATGCTTGGTTCTTCAGGCAGTGATGAAAATATCTTGTTTGATCCATGAGCGACAATACCTCGAAAGAGGGGGTGTACGAACATCAACACAGACCAACATTGACGAAATCCCATGAACTTAGAACAACTTACAAAGATGAAGTTGGGTTATTTTCCTAGGTAAATGGCGAATCAAAAACCGGCAAATTTTTCGAATTGAAATCGTCGATAGCGTCTTTGGGAGTCAAAAATCAGATACATTTTGGATTTCGAGTCTAATACGACGGGGTGGTTTTTTGTCACGGGCGCATTTACCCTCTTTTGCCAAGGCCAAGATCCATATCGTATTCTTTCATGAACGGGATTAGTGGGGTCCCACCATAGAAATCGTTTCGAGTCCAGATTTTCCAAATGTAACGCGGCGCAAAAACACAACACACCTTCACCATGGATCCATTACACCAAAGCCCATCAAAACCTGTTCCGCTGCTCCCACTGCTAAAAGAGCATTTTGGATTCACATCCTTTCGGCCTTTGCAAGAAGAGATCATTCGCGATGCTCTTGCAGGGCGAGATGTGGTCGCTCTCTTGCCGACGGGCGGTGGGAAGTCACTGTGTTTTCAATTGCCGGCCTTAGCCAGACCGGGCCTCACCGTCGTAGTCTCTCCGCTTATTGCGCTCATGAAAGACCAAGTCGATGCACTCCAAGCCAATGGCATTGCCGCGACTTGCCTAAATTCTTCGTTGAACCCTGAAGAAGCACGATCTCGGTTACGCGGCTTGCACCAGGGAGACTACCGGTTACTCTATATCGCGCCAGAACGGCTCATGTTGCCTGGGTCCCTGAATGATCTTGAGCATTGGCAGGTCAATCTGCTCGCCATTGACGAAGCCCATTGCATTAGTGAATGGGGGCATGACTTCCGGCCCGAATATCGAAGGCTCGTAGAACTGCGAGACCGATTCCCCTCCCTCCCCGTGATGGCCCTCACCGCGACGGCCACCGAGCGAGTACGAGACGACATTCTCACCCAACTACGATTGCGAGACTCGGCGTTTTATGTGGCCAGTTTCAATCGACCAAATCTCACCTACCGCGTGCAATCCAAGAGCAATGCCGCTGAGCAAATCCTGACCTTGATCAACTCCCAATCCCAAGAAAGCGGAATTGTCTACTGCCAAAGCCGGAAAGCCACGGAAAGTCTGGCGGAACGATTGCAAGCGCAAGGCATCAAGGCCCAACCCTATCATGCAGGCCTGACGTCAAAGGAACGAACCCGCCATCAAGAATTGTTCCTGCGAGACGAAATACAGGTCATCTGCGCCACGATTGCCTTCGGCATGGGCATCAATAAACCCAACGTACGCTTTGTCATTCATTATGATTTACCCAAAAACCTTGAAAGCTATTACCAAGAAACCGGCCGCGCTGGGCGTGATGGCTTGCCGAGCGAATGCATGCTGCTCTTCAGTGCTGGGGATGCAGTCAAGCAACAGTATTTCATCAATGAAAAGCCAAGCCTGCAGGAGCAGCAAATTGCTCGCACCCAACTGCAACAGATGGTGCAGTACGCCGAATGTGCCACCTGCCGACGTGCCGAGCTGCTCTCATATTTTGGAGAAGACCCGACACAAGAAAATTGTGGAGGATGTGATAACTGCCTTTCACCCAGAGATACATTTGACGGCACGGAAGACGCATGTACGGTGCTCTCTTGCGTCGCGCAGATACGAGGGAAAAGTGGTTTTGGCGTAGGACAGAATCATGTCATTGAAGTACTTACCGGGGCGAATACCGAAAAAGTCCGGCGATGGGGGCATGAACGGCTCGCCGCCTATGGAAGCGGAAAAAATATTCACAG
The DNA here is from genome assembly GCA_027623995.1 of Nitrospirota bacterium. Lineage (GTDB taxonomy): Bacteria > Nitrospirota > Nitrospiria > Nitrospirales > UBA8639 > Nitronereus. Next base: position 3,503 of record JAQBUF010000060.1, on the reverse strand, counting down.
CCGCCCCGAATGGGCAGCCATTTGTCGAGAGCTCATTCGGCTAGAATATCTCCAACAAACGACAGAACCCTTCACCATTTTAGAGCTGACGGCCCAAGGTCGAGGCTTCCTTCGTGAGCGTCCGCCGATCATGCTGACGAAGCCCATGAGCGCACCAGAGCGGAAAACATCATCTACTGGTGACCTAGCTCATGACGAAGGCTTGTTCAGTCACCTGCGCCAACTTCGAAAAACATTGGCCGATGAGCGTGACGTCCCAGCCTATGTCATATTCTCCGACGTCGCACTCCGACAAATGGCACGAGAGTACCCGACCACGGAACGGGAGTTCCTACAAATCAGTGGCGTGGGGAACCGGAAGTTGCAGGAGTTTGGGGAGGTCTTTCTGTCCGCGATTGCCGAATATGTAGAAACTCACGCTCGCCAAGATTTTTCAAAAGAGGCACCAATACCTTCGTCACCACCACCGGGATCGTCGAGAAAGAAACAACTGGGTAATACCGTTCAAGAAACCTTGCGCTGTTTTCGGTTAGGGGATTCGGTCGAACAGATTGCTCAGCAACGTGGCTTAGTCCCCAGCACCATTTTTGGACATTTGGAACAAGCCATCCAAGCCGGTGAGCAGGTCGATACCGAGCGGCTCCTGCCTCCTGAGCAGCATGAACAAATCGCGGCGGCCTTTGCCCAAACCGGGTTCGCCAATCTCACTGGTGCCAAAGAGATACTCGGGGACCTCTGCGATTACGGCCAACTTCGCCTATTCCGTGCCATCCATGGAAAAACATCGCGGTCTTAAAACAGGCTGTGGTACACTACCCAGACATATGGCTCAGCCAGTACCAAAATCCGAGCACTTTCGAGACACATATTTTAAAAAGTTTGCTTCCGACTTAACTTCTTGAACAGACATCTGCCCTATCAGACACGTTTGCTCCAAGGCCCAAATCAGAAAGGTTATCGAGACCGTCCATGAAAACACACGACACCCCCCACCCATCCACCACGTTGATCAAAAAGAGCGTATCCTCTGGCTTCGCGTCTCTCGGACTCGAAACCCAACTGCTCACCACCCTCGGGAAATTAGGATATGAGGAGCCCACGCCAATCCAACAGGAGGCGATTCCACCGTTATTAGCTGGACGCGATCTTATTGGTCGTGCAGCAACAGGAACAGGCAAGACCGCCGCGTTCACGCTACCACTGCTCCAACGTCTGGCGCATTCAACACGGCAGCAAAATCCTTTCGCCCTCATTCTCGTGCCCACACGCGAATTGGCAATACAAGTGAGCGAAGCCGTCCATCGCTATGGCAAAGAGCAAGGGATTGCCGTACTCGCAGTCTATGGAGGCGCAGCCATCCGACCGCAACTCATTGCACTCAAGCGCGGCGTCGAAGTCGTAGTGGCCACACCGGGGCGTGCGCTAGATCATATCCGCCGCAAGAGCCTTCAACTCAAAGACCTGCAAATCGTCATTCTCGATGAGGCAGATGAAATGCTCAACATGGGATTCGCTGAAGATTTGGATGCCATCCTCCAACAAACTCCAAAGACCAGACAGACCGCACTGTTTTCAGCGACCATGCCTCCACGTATCGCGTCCATCGCAAAACGTCATTTACGAGACGCGGTTGATATCCATATCGTGAAAGAACCGGTGAAAGCCGGCGTCGCCCCGCAGGTACACCAAACCGGATACCTGGTGAGCCGCGCAAATAAAGTGGGCGCGTTAGTTCGGATTCTGGATATGGGCACCCCAACCTCGGCACTGGTGTTCTGTCGAACTCGCATAGAAGTGGACGAGTTAATCTCGACCCTTAACGGGCGAGGGTATCGAAGTGAGGGGATTCACGGAGGCTTGAACCAAGCCCAACGCGATCGCGTGATGGCCTCATTCCGGTCAGGCAAGACCAATCTCTTGGTCGCCACGGATGTGGCCGCACGAGGACTGGATATCTCTCACGTCTCGCATGTGCTGAATTACGATGTGCCTTCGTCTCCTGAGGCCTACGTCCATCGTATTGGACGAACTGGGCGCGCCGGACGTAGCGGTCACGCGATCACCCTTGTCGAACCACGCGAACAATGGCTGCTGAAAAACATCGAACGGCTCACGAAATCAAAAATCGAGATGGCGACCCTCCCAACCGTCGCGGACCTCCAAGCCAAACGATTGGAAGGAATTGGAACCGCCATTCAGGAAATCCTCACAGCCAATAAATTTGAGCGATTCCGAAAAGTGGTGAATACACTGACTGAGAATTTCGATCCCGCAGATGTGGCAGCAGCAGCCATGCAACTCGCCTATGGATCAAAAACCGGGGATCGAAAAGAAGAAGAAATTCCAGTGATACGAGACCGTGCACCGGAATCCTCACAGAGAACTCGGGTTTCCAGACAAGAATTACATGAAAGACCACGTAGTGCAAAACCACGCGCCAAAGCAAGCAAACCAGGAGGCGATCGAGGTGGCCCATCCGTACCAATGACAACCTTGAATTTTAGCGCCGGGCGAGAGGCAGGCATCGGCCCTGGCGATCTCGTGGGAGCCATCGCCAACGAAGCTGGATTGCCTTCGAGTATGATCGGCCCAATTAAAATTGGCGATCAATTCTCGCTCGTGAAAGTTCCGACGGAATTAGCCAGGGATATTATGAAGGCGCTTGGACGTACCAGGATTAAAGGGAAGAAGGTGAGTATTCGGCTTGATCGGGAATAGAAGACTGCCCTTCAAGGTAAGGGCAGTCCGCGAAGTCAATTAGGGAAAATCATTCGACCGTTGAATATCGGTAAATCTTATCATCACTATCGCATTACAGTTCGTGATAGGCCACGTCATTCCAATATCTCCGTTGAAGTGCCTCAGCCAAGTACAAGCAGTGCTTCATTCGGGTTGTTGAGAAATTATTTGATAGTCTTCTCTTCCCGAGCAAACAGCTCTCGAATATGTTGTGTAGGGCAGTTCCCTACTCGTAATTGAATGACCTTGGGTGGGTGTCCGAGAAGGAGACTTCTATGCAAGAAGTCGGAGTCTTTGGAAACAATGGTGAAGTTGTTGTCTTTGGCCAACTTCCAGATGGCCTCATCGTCATTACCAGTTAGACCAAAGTCCTTGACATGCGTTGAGCCTGGGAATGCTTGATCGAGACTGGGAGGGAGTTTAAAGGAAAGATTCTGGTCGAGGACCAGTTTCATTTCAGAGCCACGGAAAGCTTTTTCTCACGATCAGCAGCAAAGGAGAGACAAGCATGGATATCATCTTTGGTCAATTCTGGAAAGTCACTGATAATCTCGTCTTCTGTCATCCCTGACGCTAGGTATTCAAGCACATCCGAGACGGTAATCCGCATCCCCTAATACAAGGCTTCCCGCTCCGCTTCCCAGGCTCGATGGTAATGATGTCTGCATAGTTCCCTCTGTGTCAATAATGATGAGACACCTCCCCTATGTTAAATTAGTGTAGAGGGCGGGGAGGAGAAGACATTATGATAGCTGAAAAGATCA
>JAQBUF010000004.1 GCA_027623995.1 Nitrospirota bacterium | reverse complement strand
AGCGGGAAGCGTTTTTCAGGATGCGCGAGAGATACGGACAAAGAACAGCAAGACGTTCACTACTTTTTTCTTTCCTGTCGGTGATGAGATTTTCCAGATTGTGGTCGAGTGGGTGACATACCTTAAAGAGGAAAAACTCTTTGGCAATAACGATCCACTGTTTCCGTCTACGAGTATCATACTGGGCAAAACACAACACTTTGAAGTAGGGGGGCTCACACGGGAACACTGGAGCACGGCCACTCCCATTCGTACAATTTTTCGTGAGGCATTTACCAATGCCGGGCTACCCTACTTTAATCCGCACAGCTTCAGAAATACCCTCGTCCGCCTCGGTGAGAAGGTTTGCCAGACACCAGAAGCCTTCAAAGCCTGGAGCCAGAATCTTGGGCATGAGGCAGTCCTCACCACGTTCTTTAGCTATGGCGAGGTACCAACACGGAGGCAGGGAGAAATTCTTCAGGATCTGAGATCACCGCTGCGTTCACCACACACAGACATAGAGGAATTCAAAAAAGCGGTCCTTCACGAATTACGTAACTCAAAAACCGAAGCCTAATCACTCAATAGGAAAAGAGAGGTTAAGACGGATAACCTTGACCAAGTGGTCGTAGGATTGTTTCAATCGCGACAAAAACACTAGGAAAATAATGAGTTACACCTTTGTCACCGCCATAGTCAGCCCGCCTTTCATGCCATCACTCCTCTTACGCTTAGAAAACTGTCCAATCCCTGGACAAACAAATAATTACCGAATTTTCTGCCAACGTCCTTCTCCCCGCGATCACCGCCCATGCCAAAATCCACAGGATGACGGTGTAGAACAAGAAGAATGGGAAATCCCTATTCCCTCGGAGGTTCTTGAAGAATTTCAGACGTTCTTTGATATACCAATAACGATCAGGAGTGGCGGTAGCCACGGTCTAGATTTACCTTGCTATGAATTAATGTTTGGCGACTTTGGAAATGAGGCACACTACAAATGGGCAGGAGGTGTGGCTCAAGGGTGGGAACCTTTGAGAAAGATTGTCAGCCTCCTCTTACACCATGGCTGTAGAAAACGCTACCCTTATGATTACAGATAGCCTTTGCTGGAAAGATGGCATTTAAAAAAAACGAAGTTGAAATCAATGATCTTGCCAATTATGGGAAACTCTGGCAAATTGTGAAGTTGCGTTCCGAGTGTGGGGGCAACTTTGGGGGCAACAGGCAATTCATAAAATGATAATCTTATTTAACATCATATAGTTATAGAGACTTTTCGGTAGTCCTGCCCTCCACCAGCCTACGCCAAGGCTTCGGCTGGCAAGCCAGCTTCGGTTGCCAAGCGGGTCTAGCTTCGGGTGGTCTGCCATTAAATATGGAGTAAAGGCTGTCCGACATAGACTTGGTGGGGGTGGGATGTCTAAAAATTTCCTCAGACCCTTCGCCAAGGCTTCGATTTGCGGGCCAAGATGAAGTGACGCCAATATATATGTCTGCCATCGTTTGGGCCTAGATGAGTTCTTTTAAATAATTTCTTTGATTTCCAGCCAGGTTTTTTCACATTTCAATTCCTAGCCATTCTCTTAGATCAAATGCGGAGAAGGTATTTTGTAATTGTTTATCAATATAGTTAACTTTAAAATAAATCATGCGTTTGTCTAAAAAGAGTGAATATGCCTTGCGGGCCTTGTTGGAATTGACGTTGGCTTATGGCCAAAGTTTGGTTCGTCGTTCCGATATCGCGGAACGGCAACACATCCCTTTAGGGTTTTTAGAATCAATTCTTCTTCAATTGAAACATGCAGGGGTGTTGGCGAGCCGCCCAGGGGTTGATGGCGGGTTTCGTCTGATTAAAAAACCTGAGCAAATTTCTCTTGGGTCAATCATTCGCGCCTTGGATGGACCTCTGGCACCCATTCCCTGTGTGAGCCAGACGGCGTATCAAACGTGTGAAGATTGTCCCTATGCTCAGGCCCTGCAATGTCCGATTAAGATCCCTATGCTCGATGTTCGCAATGCGATTGCCGGAGTGCTTGACCATTACACCTTGAAAGATTTTGCTCAACAAATGCCGGGTGTCTCAACGGTGTCCAAAAAACTGAAAAAACAAGTTCCGGTTACTCGGTAGCTGGTTGGTCTTATTAGAAAATTAGGAGTTTCTCATGGAAACGCATCTTCGAAGTGTAGTGAAGGGCATGAGTTGGAGACTCGTCGCCACTATGGTGACCACTATCGTGGTGTATATTTACTCAGGTGAACTGGCAGCAGCGGCAATTGTCGGGTCAATTGATGCCGTGGCTAAAATCGGCTTGTATTGGGGACACGAACGAATTTGGCAAGGTATCCATTGGGGCCGAATTATTCCAACGGTGAGTTCACCATAGTGGGAATGTTGAAAAAAGCCGCCAGCAGCGTTCTCTGGCTTTGCCGAAGCGGCTCGCACAGACATCGTCGCCCTTTTGCCTGACCTTCGGGCTCACAGACTTGCCGCTCTTCGCGGTGTTCGCGCTCACGTACTGAGAGTACGCTCCGCGCGTCAAAAGGGCTGCGGCCTTGCTGGACGGACTTTTTTGAACATTCCCACTCACTGATGCTGGTCGTCTTATCTCGAGCTTTCATGGGTCTTGGGCATGAAATATTCAATGGCTCCATAGTTGATGTGAGGAGTGTATGATGACTGGAAGACAGATCTTAGCCTTGGGTGCTGTGTTGGCTGGTATCGCGGTTGCCACCGGGGCTTTTGGTGCTCATATGCTGAGACCTCGGCTCTCCGAGCGCATGATGGAAGTGTTTGAAACTGGTGTTCGCTATCACATGTTTCATTCCCTGGCGCTGTTATTTTCTGGCTGGGCATTGACGCAATTTGAATTGGGAATTTTTCGAAAAGCGGCGTTGGCGTTTGTCGTGGGAATTGTGATTTTTTCTGGTAGCCTGTATGTGCTCGCACTTTCTGATACTCGATGGCTAGGCGCGATGACACCTATTGGTGGGGTGTTGTTTCTGACTGGCTGGGTGTGCCTGGCTATTGGTTTTCTTCGTCTTCCTTAATCTTTTCTATTTATTTTCAAAAATATCTTCCCTGTTTTTTATCCTACCTCCCAATTTCGCTGAGTGGTTCATGGGTAACGATCAAAGCTCCTCGTGGGTTATTGGTGAGCGCATTGGCTTGAAGCAGTTGTTCTTGCTCTGGTGAGGTTTGGCTATCCGGGGTCATCACGACACCCCAATGGAAATTTCGTTCACAGGTGTTTTCTAAGATTAACGCTTTGGCTCCATGAAATAACAAGATGCCACTGAGCATATTATGGTGGCAGAAATTTTTGATCAGATCCGGATTACTGCCATCATCTCGAACCGCCAGGCCAAAGTGATGATTGTCAAAACACACATTTTTGGTGAGATAGGGGCGGGCACCTCCAAATGTGAAAATGCCAGATTCTCGATTGCTGCATACTTCGTTATCACTGAGGGTCGGTCGGCATTCTGGGCCATAAATGACGATGCCGGATAAGATGCCTTCCATTGCTCGACATTGGGAAATGGCGCAAGTTGAATCGAGAATATTCATGGCGGAATGTTGATCACTTCCCACATACCTAAAGGTGATTCCAGAAATGTAGCCGCTTGGAACTTTTTGTAGATAGAGGGGGCCGCTTCGACGGCTAAAAATTTGGACGTGATCACGGCCTGCACCAATGAGATGTATGGGTTGGTCAGCCACGAATAGGCGATCTTCGTATATTCCAGGACGAATAAACACTTGATCCTGAGATTTGGCATCTTTGATTGCCGCACTGGGGCGTGGATAGCAGTCGACGTCTGATTGATCAACAACAAAGGTTTTCCCTCCAAGGGGATTAGGAGGGATTTCTTGGATTGGGGCTGGGGGATCTGATTTAGAAATAGAACTCATTTCCTACCTAAGCATTCTAGGATGGTTTTTTCAACAATCTCAAAAAAAGAAAAATTTTCTTGACTTAGAGTCATTTCCAGTTTATAAAAGTTTTTGTACTGGGACAGTGAAGTTCCGGTTTCCTGAAAAATATTGTTGGACGATGTAGTCCTCACCCTTTTTAGAATTGGGTTGAGGACTTTTTTTTGCTTGGATTAAGCTGGAATTCATGGTAAATGTGCGATAAATATCCTAAGGGTTTACGTGTAGGAAAAATGTCAATAAAAGTTAAAGTTCAATGAGCGAATATGAAATACCGTTATTGGCACAATGAAGTGCGGAGGGACGCAGTTGTCGAAAAATAACCCAGCAATGACCACCTTAGAAAACAAGATGTTTTTTCAAAAGGAGCGTGAAATGAAATTGAAGACTCTTTCGAGTGTTAAAAAAATAGGTTTGACCATTTTTACAAATGTGATTGTACTGGGATTCATGATGGTGCCCTCCGTGGTGTCAATCACCTTGGCGGAAGAGGATGAGAACTCTATCGCAAAAAAATTAAACCTTTCGCTGTATGGATATGTAGAGGCCTCCTACACACAAAATTTTAATAATCCCAGTACGGGTGTTAATAATATGAGGAGTTTCGATGGGGACTCAAACTCCTTCAGACCCAATAATGCTCAATTGGTATTGGAAAAAGGAGCGAGCGCAACTGGTAAATTGGAAGATCGGGCTGGTTTTCGTTTGAAATTAAATTTTGGTGAGGATGCAAAATTTTCTGGTGGATCCGCAGCCGATGACTTTGACTTTCAGGAAGCGTATGTCAACTTCATCGCCCCAATTGGGAATGGAATAACCATTCAAGGTGGACGGATGAATACCCTCATCGGATATGAGGTGATTGAGAGTCCTTATAATCCAAATTTCTCCCGGTCATTCATGTTTGGAATGGGAGAACCCTTTACAGTAACTGGTCTTCGAGCATCCTACGATTTTAATGAATATGTTTCTTTTGCGGCCAGCGTTATTAACTCTTTTACAGGACTGCAGGTAGAGAGAGCGTCAGGAAATAGCAGTAAATCCATAGAAGCTCTTCTCTCAATCCACCCAATGAACAATGTGGTAGTTTCTTTATTTGGTTTCTGGGGACCTGAAGGTGCTAGAAATGTACAAAATTCTGAGCGTCTCTTATTCGGCGGAATTTTTGATGCTCAGGTCACTGATAAAGCAAAAGTTGTGGTTGAAGCCTATTATGCTAACCACGCAAATAATTCCACATTTGGAGCCTTAAATTCGAGATGGAATGGCGTGGCCGGGTATTTCATCTATGACTTCAATGATCAATGGGGTGCCCGGGTCCGTGGTGAAATTTTTGAAGATGCAGGTGGCACCCAAAGTTGTGCCGGAAGTACGGCTTTGGGCAATGCCCTGGTATGTAATACCCTTACTGGCGCTGTTCCGCAGACTCTTTGGGAAATGACCTACACCCTACAATATAAACCTGTTCCTAATTTAATCACACGAGTAGAATTCCGGTATGATAAATCAAACAAAAATACTTTTGACGATGGTTTTGGTGGGGCAGGGAACAATCAATCAACCTTAGCCGGCGAAGCCATCTTCCTCTTTTAGGGAAGCGTGGAAGGGGGGATATTATGAATGGAAAAAGGATAGTCTTATGTAAAGTTATAAGTATTTTATTTTTGGTGATAGTGCTTAGTGTTTTTGGAGTAACTGCCTTTGCAGATGATTCCAGTGGCGCGGCCCCGATTAGTGCCGGGGATACAGCATGGGTGTTAACTTGCTCTGCCTTGGTGTTGCTGATGACGATCCCTGGGTTAGCCTTATTTTATGGCGGCATGGTTCGGAATAAAAATGTGCTCAGCACCATGATGCATAGTTTTATTTCTGTTTGTATTGTGAGTATCGTGTGGGTGCTGTGGGGATACTCCCTTGCCTTTGGAACTGACATCAGTGGAATCATTGGTAGCCTTGAATTCCTTGGGCTGAGTGGGGTTGGGACTGATGCTTTTTCAGGAACCGCCATTCCACAACTTGCCTTTATGGTGTTTCAATTGATGTTTGCAGTGATCACCGTTGCGTTGATTAGCGGGGCGATTGCCGAACGCATGAAGTTTAGCGCCTTTGTTCTGTTTGCGGTTCTGTGGGCAACGTTCATTTATGCACCATTGGCTCACTGGGTCTGGGGTGGCGGGTGGCTTCAAGGTTTAGGGGCACTGGATTTTGCTGGAGGCACGGTGGTGCATATTAGTTCTGGTGTGGCAGCATTAGCCGCTGCGTTGGTGCTTGGGAAGCGACATGGTTATGGATCGGAAAACCTTTCCCCACACAATCTTCCTTTTACCATTGTTGGGGCGTCGCTCCTTTGGGTTGGATGGTTTGGATTTAATGCGGGGAGTGCGTTGGCTGCTAATGGGATTGCGGCGAGTGCATTCGTTGCAACGCATATCGCGACCGCTGCAGGTGCACTTGGGTGGGTGGCTGTCGAGCGGATTTACCGAGGAAAGCCCACGGTTCTTGGTGCAGCGAGTGGTGCCGTGGCTGGATTGGTCGCGATTACGCCAGCCGCTGGTTTCGTCGGGCCCATTTCCGCGATTTGGGTGGGGTTGGGCGGTGGCCTCTTATGTTATGCTGCGGTGATGTGGAAGAGTAAATTGGGATATGACGATGCCCTTGATGTGCTGGGGATCCATGGTATTGGAGGGACTTGGGGTGCCATTGCTACGGGGTTGTTTGCGAGCGTTGGTGGAGGCACCGGGTTATTTTTCGGGAATCCCAATCAAGTCGTGACTCAATTCGTGGCCGTGGGCGCAACCTGGATATTTTCTTTTGTGGGGACGTTTATCATATTAAAGATTCTTGATATGACTATTGGGCTTCGTGTGACCAAGGAAGAAGAAGTCCTTGGCCTCGACCTGAGCGAACACCACGAACGGGCGTATGCATAATATTGAATCGTTCTGCTTTCTAACGAGAGGAGCAAAGGATCTGCGATGTCTAAGACTCGCGGATCCTTTCGCCATCCCACCTAAATAAGAGAGAGGGTCTAGTCATGAAATTTATTCAAGCCATTATCAAGCCCTTCAAACTTGATGAAGTGAAAGATGCATTGATTGAGTTGGGAGTTCAGGGCATGACGGTGACGGAAGTCAAAGGATTTGGACGTCAAAAAGGCCATACGGAAACGTATAGAGGCACAGAGTATCAAGTTGATTTTGTGCCAAAAATAAAATTGGAACTGGCGATTCCTGATAATCTAGAACAAAAAGTTCTTGAGACCATTGCACGTGCTGCGAAAACTGGAAGCATTGGTGATGGAAAAATATTCGTCTCAGAAGTCAACACGGTGATTCGAATTCGAACGGGTGAATCGGGAGAAGGTGCGGTCTAGCCTCATGTCCTTCTGTTACTCCTTTTTTATATGGAGGGCCGGTAATTTTAGGTGATAATCTTAACTCGAGGTGATCTTGTGACACGAGCCAAACAGAGCGCACTCTGGCTACTCTTCATGGTGGTTCTAGGGAGCCTGAGTATTTCGACTGTGTGGGCCCAGGATGGGACCTCAAATGCCATTGATTCTGGAGATACTGCGTGGATTCTTGTTTCTTCGGCCCTTGTCCTGTGTATGACCCTCCCAGGTTTGGCGTTGTTTTATGGGTGACTCGTGCGAAGCAAAAATGTGCTTGGCACCATTATGCATACGGCGATTATTTTATGTGTTATTAGCATCGTCTGGGTGCTGTGGGGCTATACGTTAGCCTTTGGCCCAGACGTTGGTGGGGTTATCGGTGGGCTGGATCATTTGGGATTGATGGGAGTGGGCACAGAAGCCTTTCCTGGGACGGGGATTCCTCATCTGGTCTTTATGGTTTTCCAGATGATGTTCGCGGCGATCACGGTTGCCTTAATCACTGGGACTTTCGCTGAACGCATGAAATTTACCGCTGTGTTGGCTTTTGCCGTTCTCTGGTCCACCTTTATATATTCGCCTCTCGCTCATTGGGTGTGGGGTGGCGGATGGATGGCTCAGATGGGATTTCTTGATTTTGCCGGAGGGGCAGTCGTTCATATTAGTTCAGGATTTGGTGCCTTGATCTGTGCTATTCTGGTGGGGAAACGAAAGGGACTTGGGAGTGAGCCCATGCCGCCACATAATTTGCCGATGACGGTGTTGGGCACTGGCCTCTTATGGTTCGGATGGTTTGGATTTAACGCGGGAAGTGCGTTGGGAGCCAATGAGGTCGCGGCCTCTGCCTTTGTGGCCACTCATATTGCCGCCTGTGCTGGGGGTGTGAGTTGGATGATTGCGGAGTGGATGAATCAAGGGAAGCCCACCGTGTTGGGGGTTGCCAGCGGAGTAATTTCTGGTTTAGCGACGATTACGCCAGGCGCTGGATTTCTTGGTCCACTTTCTGCATTATTCGTGGGACTTGTGGCAGGGGTGGTCTGTTATCTTGCGGTGATCTGGAAGACACGTTTGGGGTATGATGATTCACTTGATGTCGTTGGGATTCACGGAGTTGGTGGTTTTACGGGAATTCTAGCCACCGGGTTGTTTGCTTCCATTGGAGCCCAAGGATTATTCCGTGCTTATCCGGTTGTCACACCCGCCTACTAAATGTAGTGGCTCTTGATTTTTCGGAGTAAAGCTCGGCATAGGTCTTGGCAGTGACATCACCAGCGATGCCGAGCAAGGATCGGAATGCATTGAATGGGTAGAAGCGCCGATTGAAACGGAAGGTGAATTCGTCGAGATAGGCTTGCAGGTGTTGAGGGCTGACGCCGTGATGGATGCCTCGCAGCCAGGTCTTGAGATTTGAGAACACGAGGTGAATGATGGGCAAAAAGGTTTCTGCGACTTCCATGTCGCCTCGCTCTGCGACGGCGGTATGAAGGTATCCGCGTTTCCCGAGCGTTGCATAGCTGCTCCAATCGTCGGTCATAATGGTTGCGCCCGGCGCCACGGCGCTTTCGATGAAACCGACCAGCGACTTTGCGCTCCGGTCTGGTACCACGGAGAGGCGGACGCGCCCGGCGTAACGCCCGTTCTTCCGCTTATTGAGGCTGCTTGTGCGCTTGCGCTGCAGGACTTCGACGGCACAGGCCACGAGCACCATGTCGTGGACGCCACGCCCTTTGCCACGCGTGCGGCCGCCGATCCAGGTTTCATCGGCTTCAACAATGATTTCCGGCTTGCCGCCGATTCTGTCTTGGTCGGGACGCACCATGCCAGCGCGCAGCTTGTGGAGTATCTGGAAAGCGGTTTCGTAACGCGACAGCCCAAGCTGGCGCTGAAACTGGACAGCAGACATTCCCGGCGTCTGGCTGGCAACCAGGTACGCAGCCCAGAACCAGACCGAAAGCGGCGTGTGGGTGCGTTCCATGACGGTGCCCGCCGTGAGGCTGGTATCGCACCGACAATGACGGCATCGAAGTACCGAACGGCGCGTAGAAATGTACCGTGGTTCATCAGCCACCGCGCAGTGCGGACAGATAAATCCTTCTCTCCATCGAGCACGCTCAAGATAGGCCGCGCACGCCGCTTCGTCGGGAAACAGGCGCTGAAACTCCGGAAGCGAGTGAGGGAAAGGCAGGTCGTCTCGATCAAGCACGTCGATAACCATGAGCGCTCCTGATTGGCACAGATGCTCAGCATACTACCCCTAGTGGATGGGTGTGACAACCAGATAAGCACGGGTCAAAGATCAAAAAGCGGACGGACCGCCATCCGTCATGAGGCTGTTGTATTCTGACAATTGACGACACTTCTTCATAGCGTCCCCTTCCGGTCCACAATTCTCCATCCATGGGGGTAGTGGGGAGGCCTTGGATAAACCAATCTGGGGTGGCAAAAATATGCCCGCCTCGGGAGACCAGGTGAGTCCCATCCCATCGTGCCCGAACGCCATCGAGTTTTTCACTCACCCAATATTGGGTGACATCGAGACCATGTTCATAAATCTCTGCCAACATGATCGGTGGTTTGTTTTGGCCAAGGGCTGAGGCATAGGACAGGATGAGTGCTAGGGCTATGATCAGAGGGCCGTATGTGATCTTCATGATGGAATTGTTAAAGATGACCCTCATGGATTTTGGGTTTTTTCTGGCTAATTGTCAGTATTCTACATAAATGATTGAGGGGAAATTCACAAAGACGACATGTCCAAAAATTTTGGTGGAGCAAGGTGAGGCTGTGTTTGGGTCGTGTTGGTTAAATGGAATTCCAGGAAAATGTGTTCACGCATTGAAGCGAGGATGGATTTCTTGTAGGGTGTCTCGGGATGAGGTCTGATGATTCTGTTTTCCGAGATAAAGGGGTAAGACTATGGATCAGAACAAAAACGACAGTTCGAATCGAGACTCCGCAAGAACATTAGCTGAGTTGGGTGACATTGTGGCATTTGTTGGCCACGAGGTCCAATTCTCTGGGACGCTGACCTACAAAGGCAATGTTCGGATTGATGGAACGTTTGAGGGCGAAATTGAAACCGATGATACCCTCTTTATCGGAGAACAAGCGAACGTGAGGGCTCAAATTCGCGCAGGGTCGGTGATTGCCAGTGGGCGAATCACAGGAGATATTACGGCCCAGCAGCGGGTGGAGTTGAAATCGCCGGCGATTATTGATGCCTCGATTTCGACCCCAAAACTTTCTATGGACAATGGCGTGATTTTTAATGGAAAGATATCCATGGGCCCTAATAGAGGGCAGGGAAAGAGCAAAAATAACGTGTCCCCTGTGATAAAAAGTAAGGAGCCCTTGATGACCACCGAGGATTCATCTGATTCGGTGACGTCTGATGACGTTGCCCTAGAGGAACAGGAAGGCGCGACCCTCACAGAACAATCATAGTTCTATTGTTTCAATGCGTAGAACTTCTTCGTTGGTGAGTTCAATCCCTTCAATCTGCAAATCTTCCTTCATGTGCTGTGCGTTGGTGGTCCCGGTTAAAGGGACCATCCCTATCTGTTGTGCAAAGCGAAAGATGACTTGAGCTGTTCCCACTTTTCGTTGTTGGGCGATGGCCTGGATGGCGGGGTTTCTCAATACATCTCGATTGGCTGTTAACAGCGAGAAGCCTTGATAGATGATGTCGTGCCCTTTGCAGATTTCTCGCACTTCTTGATCCCATCCCAATACCGCATAACACCGGTTTTGAACCACCATGGGTTTGACCTCGGCATTAAAACAAAGCAGACGGAGTTGTTCCGCAGTGACATTACTGATACCAATCATTTTAGTTTTGCCTGATTGATAAATTCCCTCCATTGCTGTCCACACTTCCCAGTCTTCTTTGCCTAGCCCATGTCGTGAATACGGTCCGTGTAATACATATGAGTCAATGTACTCGGCATGTAAATGTTGCAAGGAGCTTTCAAATGATTGTTGGACCTGTTGGGTAATGGGTGAAATAGGATCATAGGGGGTGCGATGGTCTTGCCCAGATACGGGTGTGAATTTGGTTTGAAGGAATAAGGATTCTCGCGTGGTGCCTTGCTGGGCAAGGGTGAGTAGCGCCTCACCCACCAGGGCTTCGTTGTAATGGATCAGTTGATTGGCTGTATCGATGGCCGTAAAGCCTGAGGAAATGGCCAGCTGAACAAGATCCGCCGTCGCATCTTTCTTCCAGGCTGTGCCATACATAAAGCTAGGGATGGGAACGCCGTTATAGGCTTTGATGGTTTTCATGATGGATGGTTTCGAGAAGGGTGTTCCTTTTTAGTTTTCTATTCGGAAAGAAACTTCATCAATCCCTGTTTGTTTTGAACCGGAGTTAATGTGGGTCTGCCTAAATCTTTCCTTGCGCCTTTTTTGACAAGAATTTCAAGAAGGCTTGGCCCTGTGGACTGTCGAATGGTAACAAGTTCAGATTTAATCCCATCTGCGTTCTTGACTTGAGCCGCGGTTTGATAGCCTGCTGCCTTGGCCATAGATAAAAAGTCTACCTGAAATCCAACTGTCGGTTGTCCCCCAACTGAATCATGCGCTCCATTGTTCAGGATAATATGCTTCAGGTTAGAAGGCTTAAGAGACCCATTAATGGCCATTGCGCCTAAATGCATGAGAGCCGCACCGTCGCCATCGATACAAAACACCTGCCGGTCAGGCTTTTGAAGGGCAATGCCCAAGGCAATTTGTGAGGCATGACCCATCCCCCCCACAGTCAGGAAGTCTCGTTGATGCCCCTGGTGTTTCTGAGCCCGAGATTCAAAGACTTCCCGTGAAGGCATGCCAGTCGTGGAGACGACGACATCGTCATTTTCGAGTCCATCAAGAATATGCTGGATGGCGTCTTCCCGGGTTAATGCCAGTGATGGGGAATTGGACGATTGAAGTTGAAACGGACCAAATGTTCCCTTGCGAATGATCAAGGCATAGGGGCCATTGGTTTCTTGAGCAGTATGGAGAGCCTGTTTGATGGCTTCCTCGGCCTGATCCATTTCCTGGCTGACTATGGCATAGGGAATTTCCATCGACTCCAGCATGCCCAGCATGACGCGTCCTTGTTTTATATGTTGCGGCTCATCATGCACACCGGGTTCTCCTCGCCATCCAATAATCAATAACATGGGAATGGCATACACGTCCGGGTCGGCTAAAGAAAGGAGAGGGTTAATGATGTTTCCTATCCCGGAGTTTTGGAGATACACAAGAGGAATTTTCCCGGTGGCAAGATGGTATCCTACGGCCAGCGCCACGGCTCCACCTTCGTTGGCGGCGATGATATGTTGCTGCCTTGGCGATTTCTGCGTGACACAGGCACAAAAGTCTTTCAGCAGTGAGTCAGGCACTCCCGTGAAAAACGACACATCATGCTGTTGCAGGCAGGCAAAAAACTGTTCGGGGTCAAGCATGGTGGATTTCAAGTTTGAAAGATGAAATGGTTGATGCCATGGCGTGTAAACATTTCAAATGTTCAGAGAGTTAAAACTCTCCGGCTTGGAGAAGATCATCGAGACTATTAATATCCAGCCAATGTCCCACGGTATAAAGCACTCGAATAGAATAGTTTTGTCGAAGCAATTCTTGAAACAATTGTGACATGCCAGCCTTGCGTTGAGCTGGATCAGCCAGCATGCTTTCTAAGATATCTTGCAGTTGCTCTGCCCCTTTGGCTGACACTTTGAGAAAGCCCATCCACACGCCATGGATAGAGGTTTCAGGCACGTCCTTCCCCAATTGCTTGAGGTAAACTTTAGAGTGGAAAACTTTTCGGGAGTTCGGTTCCGTGCACTCTGCGAACCCGCCGAGGCGAGTATAGCTGGTCTTCCCGCCCCATGAGCTATCGACGAACATCACCAAGTCTTCGTGTTCCTGAAAAAGCGTTTGCGGAATGTATTGATTGAATAAGACATCGCCATAAGAAATGATCGTGTCCTGAAAGGTGCCTTTTTTCGAACGAAGGGCTTTGAGGAGAGAGTCTAATTCTCCTGTTGTGGCATAGTCATCATTATCCACATAGGTGAGATTGGGGAGGGCTACGGCCTCTTTTAGGTAGCCTCGAACAACCGTAATGTTTTTAATCCCTACGGCATTATAGGCATCGATAATGTGAGAGAGAATCGGCATGCCTTGAATGGGGATCATGGTTTTAGGTTTGTCTTCTGTGAGCTCACCCAGTTCGTCCCCACGAGAGGCGGCCAAGACAATGGCGGCCATGTTTTCTGCATTTTGCGGGAGGTAGCGTTTTTCCGCATCTTGGAGTTCCGCGGCACCTTGAAGACGAAATATTTCAGATACTGGGGCAATACGGTCTTCAATGGAAAGAAGATGTTCCTGCGCCTTCAATGTCTGAGCAGTCTTTTGCATGGTGGTAACTGCGGAGCGGAGGAGATGATTGGCCCAGATGACCAGGGAAATACCTGATTGCCGAAACACCTCTGTCGGTGTGGAGTAATATTTCGTCGGAACGATGACCACCGGGCAGCGATCGCCCCATTCTTGTTTGAAGGCGAGGATTTCATCAGGGACGGCGAGTGCGCTATGGATCAAAATGCCATCAGCCCCCGCTTGATGATAGGCCTCGGCGCGACGTAATGCCTCGGTCAGACCCCATCCACAAATAAAAGCCTCCACTCGAGCGATGATGCAAAAGTCATCATCGGTTTGCGCATCTTTGCCCGCTTTGATCTTGCCACAAAATTCCTCCATGTCGGCCATGGGTTGAGCTTCGCCTTTGAGAAAACTGTTGGTCTTCGGGAACAGTTTGTCTTCGATGCAGACGGCGGCAATGTGCCGTTGTTCGAGTTTACGAATAAGGCGTTGCATGTTGTTGAAATTGCCATAGCCGGTATCACCGTCGAGCAGGATAGGAATCTGTGTGGCATCGGACATGAATTCGAGATTGTCCAACACTTGTGTCCAGCTGGCTTCATTATTATCGCGAACCCCAAATTGTGCAGAAATCGTGAGGCCGCTTCCCCAAATCCCCTTAAACCCAGCTTCCTCCACAATCTTGGCGCTCAGGCCGTTGTGAGCTTCGCAAATGAATTCGAGTTCTTGCGATAGAAGGAGATTCTTAAATTGCCGTGATTTAGTTATTTTGCTCATGGATTCATGCTCATTCAGTGGGTTGAGTATTCGACGGATAGGAACGTTCTATATGATGAATGTGTAGATGTCTAGGTCTCCGTTCCAAAAATGTAGAAAGTTTGATTTGAAATTGTAGAACGGAAGACAGGGAAGTACCTCTGTAGGTGCGTGGAAGTTGTGAATAAAGAAAAATCTTAAAGAAAAGGCTAACCAGCAATTTCCTATGAAAACCAAGATCTGGAGAATAAGAGGTACGTCCCTCCCTTGACGTACCACTTTTCGGGAGGCGTGCTATTTGTCTAACACGGACTTGGAGGCAAGGGTTTTGGCATCATCAGAAATTTCCACTGAATCGCCTTTTGCTGGAGGTAGCGGAGGGGGCTGATTCTCTGAGGCAGCCGCTTTGGCTTGAACGTCATGCCCAGGGCTTGCTGAACTGATGGCTGAAACATCCATAAAGATTCTCCTTTGTTGGATGGGTGAATATCGTTGATACCCGTGACTTCGGGCCTCTGTTGTTTAAACTTAAGGTGGTATAAATTTGGTTCGATGGGGTTCACTGAAGTCTGTGATGAACGATGTTTTCTAATGCCGTAACTTGCCGTTCATTGTGTGCATTTTTTTTAATGATTTAATGAGTGATCATTTTTTTAGTGAAATGGAATTGTCGTGGTGGCGAACAGATCTGCATCGGCAAAAGGTCTGACCGGCATGCACCATGGGCATCTGGCAAGATTAGCGATTAGGAAATGGTTGGAAGGTCGGGAAGCTCGTGGTCGAACGGGAGTTCAAGTTGGTCATCTTTAGCATACACGGTTTCATAGGTCATATAGTCTGAGAGATGAGACTGAAAGTCTGGGCCAAATAACTGGATTTGCCAGGCACGTTGCTGGTCACGCGGAATGCCCCAGGCATCCCATGCTTCCAGCAGACGTAGCTGGTCATGGGGGGTGAGGTCGGGCTTGACCGTGAACATGGACACGCTCATGCCGTTTGTATCGGCAAAAGCATTTCAAAACTCCAATTCAATTTTTCCTGTGTAACCGTTGTGATTGAGTGGTGAGGGGGAAGTCGTATCCGAACTTAATTATCAGGCCCTGAAATATTGAGAAAAATATTCTGAGTACACTGTGCATGACGATCCACATACCCCACTCCTTAAAGCCCTACTGAATCAGTACTTCAAAGCACGTATTTACCAAATCCTTGTCATAGAGCGACACTAACAAAGTGAATCCACTTTCTCTCGGAAGATGAGCGGAAGGAAGTCCTATTTAACTGGGTGTACTCAAACAAGGAGGTCTTACGATGTCGATGCTTCGACAAGTACTCACGATGTCGGCGATGGTGGCTAGCGGAATGGCTGTTGGTGCCGGTTTGGGAATGTTATTGACGCCGCACTCAGGCCGCGTGACACGTGGGCAAATTCAAGTGCATGTGCACAAGGCTCAAGATGAAATGACCCATATGGGTGGTCGTGTGAAGCAGCAAGTTGACACCATGCTTCAAAAGGGTAAGCAGGCTCTCACCAATCATAAAAAAGTGTAACCTGGCGGCAAAAGCAATGGACCTATTTCGGCAGGGCAGCTCTAATGCCAGATGCAATCGTGCATGTGTGGAACGAGCAAGAGAATGACAAGTCTTTTTAAACGTTTTTTTTGTGGGATCCTAATCGGGATCTTTCTTTCCCTTCCGTTTTTCCTGGGCCAAGACCACCCATTTAGCTCGACATTTCTAGCCAAGATTCAGGCAATGCCACTAGCGAACTCTCAAGCATTTCTTGCCGTTAGCATGGCCTTTCTTGGGTTTGCCTGCGCCTGGGCAGGTGTGATGGCGACTCGAAAAGCTCAACCATCTTTTGCCGCACCTTCCACCGTGGAAACATTACGACGACGGCGCCAACGCCAGCGAGGACATCGCTTGATGCGATAGGACGTTTCTTGAATGTTGTTTTTTTGATTGACACCGATATCGATCAGGCGTAGCATTTTCTTTACCTCGAATAGCGAGGTCTTGCCCGAGGGCAACATCAAACCCCTCGATAACAAAAATAAAGGAGGGTCTGGCCATGCAAGACGATACTCCACCTGATCAGTTAGCCCCGCTTGTGACCGGGGACGCCTTTCTCTCACAGCGGCTTTTTTGCTTCTAGTTGGCGTTCCTGCCGCCTGTCGGTGAGCGTGCCCGTTGGCATGCGCTCAAGATGATGAGCGAAAAAATAACAGGCGACTCCACAGAGGAACCTTGAGTATCTCCTCTTTGGCGTGAGGCAGACCCCAACTTCCCCTTCAGCAAAAAGGTTCGACTGTCAATAACAGGCGGGTCGACGTAAGAGAAGGCAATGATGGTACTGGCGTGATTCACGCCAAAAGGAAGCCGTCTTCCCGATCGGGAAGGCGGCTTTTTTGTGTCATGATTTCAAAGGTCAATCCAGGAGCTTTTGAGAATCATGGCAAATTATGGTGTGTGGATGTGGCGGAAATGAAGGCTTATGGACTTAGAGTCTCCAGCGATCTGGCTATTCAACGGTGAATCTTCTCCATCGCTAGTCGCCTATGGCGTGGTGTTTTTGCTGGGGTTGTTCGCTGGCGGGCTAAATGTGGTGGCAGGCGGTGGATCATTTCTGACATTGCCTCTCTTGATTTTTCTTGGCCTTCCGCCTTCCGTGGCCAATGGGACCAATCGAGTCGGCATCTTTTTTCAGAATCTGTTTGCAGTGAGGAGCTTTCACCGGCATGACGTGCTTGATTGGCAAGCATGGCGATGGGCAGTGGTTCCGGCTGTGCTTGGTGCCCCACTAGGTACTTGGCTCGCGCTCTCTGTTCAAGAGGTGACGTTTCAAAAGGTGTTGGCTTTTTTGATGGTTGGGATTACGCTGTGGACCTTGTGGAGTCCCCAGTGGGGAAGGCCAACGGCTAGTGCTCAGAGGGCTGAGGACCAAGGTGTTCTGACGGCTGCCAGATTTTTTCTGATTGGCGTCTACGGTGGTTTCGTGCAGGCAGGGGTTGGCTTTTTGATTTTGGCCGTGACCTCTGTTTTGGGTTTTGATCTTGTTCGGGGGAACGCGGTCAAAGTGTTCACTGTGTTGGTGTTTACGGGGATGTCTCTCCTGCACTTTGTGTGGCACGATAAAGTGGATTGGCCTTTGGGGTTGGCGTTGGCCGGAGGTACGATCCTAGGTGGGTTGCTCGGAGTCAAGCTGACGGTACTCAAGGGGCATGAGTGGGTTCAACATGCCGTGACGGTTGTAGTGATCGTGTTTGCCCTGAGGCTTTGGTTCACCGCGTAATTGGCCGATCGAAGGTGCAAGATACCTGTGAGTGACGATTGGTGACTTGGTTTAAGCCGAGAGAGTCAATCCCCCCCGTATAAGATGGACAGGAGGCGACATGAAGAACCCGAAGAACAGTGTGGCAACAAAAAACCCATCAGCACGAACATTGGCTATTGATATTGGTGGAACCGGAATTAAGGCTATTGTGCTAGATGATAAAGGTCGGCCCATTACGGAGCGTGGGCGGATCGTCACTCCTAGGCCTGCCATACCTCAGGCTGTGTTAGAAACCATTGCCGAGTTGGCGAAAGGGCAGGGCGCATTTGATCGGGTGTCAATAGGATTTCCCGGGGTGATTCGCAAAGGGGTGACCGCGACGGCACCAAATCTTGACCCATCCTGGAAGGGTTTTGATCTCGTGCATCAAGTTGAACAATGGTTGGGTAAGCCTGTTCGGGCGGCCAACGATGCTGATGTGCAAGGATTTGGAGCCATACAAGGGGATGGCGTTGAGCTGGTCGTGACGTTGGGAACTGGTTTTGGATCGGCGCTATTTGTGGATGGCCGACTCGTGCCAAATCTGGAAATTGCCCATCATCCCTTTCGAAGCAAAAAAACCTATGAGCAGGAACTTGGGGATGTTGTGCTTAAGGAAATTGGCAAAAAGAAATGGAATAAGCGGCTAGAATGTGCCATTCAATCCCTCGAAGCCTTGTTTAATTATGATCGATTATATATTGGTGGTGGCAATGCTAAGAAGGTCACCTTGGAGTTGCCAGAAAATGTGACGCTTATTTCCAATGTGGCGGGTCTCCTGGGCGGCATTGCCTTTTGGCAAATGGACGAGAGCCCGTCCGTGAAAAAGAAAACCACACATTCTTGAACGATTTCCCTAATCAGAACTGATCGATGGCATCTCAACTTTTTTTAGTGGGCATTGGCGGATTCATTGGATCGGTGTTTAGATTCTTGCTGTCTGGATTCGTGAGCCGGTTGGTGCCGTTGGCTGAATTCCCTCTGGGCACCCTGGCGGTCAATGTCTTAGGGTGCCTACTCATCGGCGTGCTGAATGGGTTAGCCGAAACCCGACAGCTTATCGGACCCGAGCTTCGACTCTTCTTAATGATCGGCATGCTTGGTGGGTTCACGACCTTCTCCACCTTTGGCTATGAAACGCTCGCGCTCATTCGAGATGCGGACTTGGTTCAGGCGATGGGTAACGTGATGGCCCAGGTCTTCTTTGGCCTCATCGCCGTATGGCTGGGCGATATGCTTGGCCGAATAGGGTAATCTTTTGGATGCCAGAGCTCTTTTGATTCTCCTCTTTTTTTGTTTTATTTAATCCCTCCTTTGCTATTCCCTCTGCTAAATCGGTAAAGAAATTATAGAAAGGGAATGTTGAAAAAAGCCGCCAGCGGCGTTCTCTGGCTTTGCCGAAGCGGCTCGCACAGACATCGTCGCCATTTTGCCGTGCTCACGTACTGGGAGTACGCTCCGCGCGTCAAAATGGCTGCGGCCTTGCTGGACGGACTTTTTTGAACATTCCCTCCCACTGATGTGGGTCATCTAGCCTGAGGCACTTATGGGTAATGGCCATGAAATATTCAACAGACCCAGAAACTTCATGACGGACTTTACGGAGAAGTGTGTCATTTTGATTTTGGTAATTTGGACCCATGAGAGACAGACAAGTTAAAAACGCCATTATTATCCGTGGTGCGCGGCAGAATAATCTTCGGAATGTTTCTGTCTCGATTCCGCACGATGTTGTGACGGTAGTGACCGGAGTGTCGGGGTCGGGGAAGTCGTCGCTGGCCTTTGATACCTTGTTTGCTGAGGGGCAGTGGCGTTTTGTTGAGTCCCTTTCAACCTACACGCGAATGTTTATTGAGCGATTGGATCGGCCTGAGGTTGATCACATCGAGAACATTCGTCCAGCCATTGCCATTGAACAAAAGAATTCCGTTCGAACGGCTCGTTCAACTGTTGGAACCGCCACTGAAATTTCAGATCATCTCCGACTCCTGTTTGCCAAGATTGGCCGGCCAATATGTCCCGATTGTCAGGTCGAGGTTCGTGCTGATCTGCCGGATGTCCTGGTCGATGAGATGTTGGAACGATTTCCACAGGGCCGGGCGATGGTGTTATTTCCATTTTCTGAATTAAAAGTCCCCCAAGGTTCCTCTGTTGTCGACGTGTTACTCCAACGAGGATTCGTTCGCGTCCTGGTGAAGGAGCAAGTGCTTTCCCTCGATGGGTCGGATCCCTTACCTAAGCGTTGGCCCAAAGAGTTTTTTGTGGTGTTGGATCGGTTGGTGCTTCGCTCAGATAATCGTTCGCGGTTGATGGAAGCGGTGGAGGCAGCATATCGAGAAAGCGAAGGCCAATGCCGCATGGATGTCATCAATCAGGGTTCCTTTCTTTTCAGCGCCGAGGCATGCTGTAAGTCCTGCGGCTACAAGGCTGGGCCGCAACGTCCGGTTTCGTTTTCTTCCAACCACCCATTAGGTGCCTGCCCTGAATGCAAAGGCTTTGGCAATGTGCTGCGGTATGACGAGGCCTTAGTCGTACCTGATCAATCTCGATCCTTAATGGCTGGGGCGATTGAGCCCTGGACCAAACCGTCGGCAGCGTTGTGGCAACATCAATTGCTTCGCGGGGCCAAGCAACACGAGATCGATACGACGATGCCGTATCAGAAGCTGAGTGTCGAACATCGAGCGCTCATTTGGAAAGGTGCGAAAGGCCTAAAGGGGATCGACAAGTTTTTTGAAACCCTGGAGACGAAGCGATACAAGATGCATGTGCGGGTGTTCTTGAGTCGGTATCGGAGTCCAGTGTCTTGCCCGGCATGCGGTGGCAGCCGACTGAGGCCTGAGGCGCTTCATGTCAAAGTCCATGGACGGAATATTCATGAAGTTTCTCAGCTCTCAGTCGGGAAATTGGTTGAATGGCTAAAGACGCTTCCTCTCACGACTTTTGAAGCCAACCTCACGAGCGATTTACTTCCTCGCTTGCAACACAAACTGGACTTTTTATTGCGGGTAGGTCTGGAGTATCTCACGCTCTTGCGCGAGACTCGTTCCCTTTCTGGGGGTGAAGCGCAGCGGATTGCGCTCGCGAATCAGTTGGGGGCTCATCTTGTCGGCACGTTATATGTCCTGGATGAACCAACGATTGGTTTGCATGCCCGGGACACGGCTATGTTGGCCACAATTTTAGGAGAACTGGCGCATCGTGGGAATACGGTGGTGGTGGTTGAGCATGATCGTCAGGTGATTGAGCAAGCGGATCATGTGATCGAACTTGGTCCGCTGGCTGGAGAGCAAGGCGGCACGATCGTGTGTGCAGCTCCTCGCGAAGAATTCTTGAAACATCCTGAGGCGTTGACGGCTCGGTACTTGCGAGGCGACGAACAAATCCCAATTCCGCAGGTACGCAGGCCAGAGAGTGGGCAATCTATCACGCTACATGGGGCTCGGGAGAATAATCTTCAAAATCTGACCGTTCGATTTCCCTTGGGGATGCTGGTGTGTGTGACCGGGGTGTCGGGCTCCGGCAAGAGTACCTTGGTGGCGCAGACATTATATCGTGCGATGGCGAGGGCGTTTGGGCTTGAATTTTTGCCCATGGGACGTTTTGATAAGATTGAAGGCCTGAGTCAATTGCGAACGGTTCGGATGATCAATCAAGACCCCATTGGCCGAACGCCGCGATCAAACCCCATTACCTACATGAAAGGCTTTCAGCATATCCGGCAACTGTTTGCGGCAACGTTTGCTGCGAAACAACGTGGTCTGACGGCGTCGCATTTTTCTTTTAATGCAGGCTTGGGGCGGTGCCAGCGGTGTCAGGGCAATGGGTTAGAAAAACTCGAAATGTATTTTTTCGAAGATTTATACGTGACATGTGAAGCCTGTGAGGGTCGCCGTTTTAATGCGGATGTGCTGCAGGTACGATGGCGTGGCTATTCCATTCACGAAATTCTTGGTCTCACCGTTCAGGAGGCGCAGGACATTTTTGGTGGGGCGGTTCCCGCCTTGCAACGTGTGCTGAGCCTTCTGATTGATTTGGGGCTTGGTTACCTCCGATTGGGTCAATCGGCTCCCAGTCTTTCTGGAGGCGAAGCGCAGCGGTTAAAGATGGCTGCTGAACTGGCTACGGTGTCGGGAAAAACAAAGCCTGCTCGAGGCAGCCAATCTACCTCTGCCTCACCCAAAGGGCCTGGAGTGCTATATATTTTAGATGAGCCGACAACGGGTCTCCATCTGGCTGACGTCAAAAAATTATTAGAGGTGTTGGGCCAATTGGTTGATGCCGGGAATTCTGTTCTTGTGGTGGAGCATCAGGTTGATGTGATCAAATCCGCGGATTGGGTGATTGACCTTGGGCCTGGAGGAGGGGATAGAGGCGGTAGAATCGTCGCAGAAGGCCGTCCTGAGGATGTGGCTGAGATTGGCGACTCTTATACGGGGCAATATCTGCGTCAGTGCCTGGCGGAATAGCCCCTCAAGCAATGTCGGCGGAATTTTAGGTTTTTCAAGGACTTCCTAAATATCGTGAGTCTTTAAAAAAACACCGGTAGTCTAATTCATTTGTGGATCAACTGGCATGTCTGAGTACATCGCATATTGTGAGCCAAGGGAACGCAAGATTTCGCCCCACATGCGGGAATGATCTTGATCGAACATGATAGCGGACTTTGCAGGCAAGGTGAGCCATGATCCCGATTTCATTTCATTTTCTAATTGTCCCGGTGACCATCCTGAGTACCCCATGTAGGCGCGAAAGTTTGCCGGACTCAACGGGTCCGTTAAAATATCATCCAGGATGGTCATGTTGCCACCAAGGTAGACTCCATCAAAGACATGATGGGTGTCTTCAGGTCCCTCTGCTGCGCGGTACAAGATCAATAGGTGGTTCCGCTGAACAGGTCCACCTGAAAAAACCATATGGCTTTGGCCTTCAAGTATCGGCACTTGGGGCAAGACTTCGGTAATATTCATTTTAGTTGGGCGATTGACCACGACGCCTAACGCGCCTTCTTCTCCATGTTCACACAGAAGAATGACGGTCTGACTAAAATTAGGGTCTCGTAGATTTGGAGTTGCTACAAGAAAAATTCCTTTTCCAAGAGGGGTGCTCATCTGCCTACATCCTTCACACGTTCGTACCGCCAAGTCCTGCTTTATTTTTCGGATTCATGAGTAATCGGCTAAAGACCCTTTCCAGAAAATAAACTCCCTTAGGGGAGTCCCTATCATTATAGGAAATTAGGTCCGGTAATCCTTGAATTCGACTTCGGCGTCAGGCAGTTTGAAAAACGCGCGCATTTGCTTTTTCAGTGCCGCGCGACCGTTTTCATCTCCAAGATTCAGTTGATATTCATTAATCACCATGGTTTTAACACCGCCAGGTTTAGTCCATTCTGTCCAGCAGGCTTCACAGACATTATTTTTTATTTCTTCTTCTAACTTCCCCATAAATAGTGGTTCGGTCATTGTCTCTGCGGTTTTTTCACATTTTAAACATTGAATTTCGGCCATGGTCTTCTCCTTATTAATTCTATAAGAGGGCATTAATTATGAGGGGATGTTTTTGGTAACGAGCAAATCATATCACGGCATAATAAATTCTGAAAACCTTTCAAGTCATTCATTGACGAGACTTAGGGATCATGCTAGAAAATGGTCGGTCGTCAGGTTTGTGCCCGGATGGCGGAACTGGCAGACGCGCCGGACTCAAAATCCGGTTCTCGCAAGGGAGTCCGAGTTCGACCCTCGGTCCGGGCACCATTATTTCAATGAATTTCAGGCGTTGAGTTTTTTGCATCGATTTGGGCTGGACTCAAGCCGTCAATAGGTTTATAACGTCATATTGATTTGTTTACGTATTCACAATTTAGGCGATTTTTACGGAAGGTAACTTGGGCGGAAAATCCCCTTGACAGCGCTTGTTGAGATCACTATAGTTACCAACCCTAGGATTTAAAAATTTAGTAGAACGGTTTTCATTCGGTATTAATCTTTGATTATTAACTTACACTTCCTAAGGAGGAGCCACATGCGGAAGTTAGGGTATTTTGCAGCAGCTATCATTCTTGCAGGCTCAGTCAGCGTGGCAGTGGCGCAAGAGCGTGCGCCTCAACATTCTGGATTTGGAACGGGTGTTGGTGATTCACAAGGTTCAGGAACGCGGGCTAGAGTTATGGACGAAGGTGACATGTTACGGTACCTGTCACAGCCTGAATCCATCATGGGAGAGGTTGTTGGGGTAGATTTGTCTAGTGGGCGTTTGTTCATTGACATGGGTGGAAGTTCTCATGATGAGCGGCAGATGCAACGGGGGTCTCTCAACATACGGACCCTGTATTTTGATGACAAGACCAACCTCGAAAATTTAAAAGCCATCGGTAAGGGCGACTATGTTTCCATTCAAGCCGTACAAGAAACAGATGCGTCTCACAAATTTAGTACGGGGCGTGCCATTGTTCGGTCAGTGTACGTTCTTGAAGGAAGCCAAGTTCTCGCTGGTGCCGACAATACCAATTTCGCTGGTGGTTTCGGGCAAAGTCCAGATCCTACGAATTATCGTGGTATCTCCACCGCAACCGCTGGGTACACCGGTGTCCCATTGGGTGGAATTCAAGCTGGGGATGTCAAAACTGGCATTACCTCCAGTGTTGGTGCCACCACTGGTGCCGCTCCTTGCTGGCAATGTGCCCCACAACCAAACACTGTGAACACGCGTACGAGTTCAACGATCGCGACTGATTACGGTGCTGACCGAGCCAATTTTAACAAAGGTACGGTTCAGTAATACCTGTTTGGTTTTTCGGTTTTATTTATAAATTAGGAGCGTGTCGGCAAATGTTGGCACGCTCCTTTTTTTTATGTACATGATAGCTGTTGACACTATTCAATCATGGTTTTAAGAGATAGTAAGGCATGAGTAAAGAAATTAAAGCTCAAGCAGAGTTAGATTTACGAGGAGTTATTTGTCCATATAATTTTGTGAAGACAAAATTACAATTGGATACGATGCAATCGGGTGATGTGTTAGCAGTGATCTTAGATGATGGAGAACCGATTAAAAATGTTCCTCAAAGTATACGCAATGAAGGGCATACCGTCCTTACTCAAGAACATCAGGAGGCATATCACCGAGTACTGATTCAGAAAGGTGATGATTAGCGCCCATTTTTCTTTTAGGTGGTTTTTTCGGCTTTGGCTTTCCTGCAATTACCAAGGTCATTTCACCTTTAGGGGTTTTCGTTTGGTATTTCCCCAATATCTCCTCAGCACTTCCTCGGATAATTTCCTCATAGGTTTTCGTCAGCTCTCGTGCTAGGACTAAATGACGAGTCCCGAAAATTTCTTGTATTTCCGCTAAGGTCGCTTTAATGCGATGAGGTGTCTCGAATAGAATGATTGTCTGGGGTTCCTCGGCTAACGCTTGTAATACTCGGGACCTTGCGCCAGATTTTTTTGGCAAAAATCCCTCATATCGAAAGGCATCGGTGGGAAGTCCTGATACTGCAAGAGCCGTGAGAATTGCCGAGGGGCCGGGAATGGGGACAATGGGTATATTCTTGGCAATGGCTCGAGTGAGGAGGTAGTACCCGGGATCGGAGATTAAAGGCGTTCCTGCATCAGAGACTAGTGCAACCGATTGTCCTTCCAGAATTTTTTCCAAAAGTATTGGGGTTTTCTCTTCTTTGTTAAAATCGTGATAACTGGTGAGAGTCGTTCCAATTCCATAATGACTGCAGAGCTTTTGGGTATGCCTTGTGTCTTCGGCTGCGATGATCTGGACTTCTTTGAGGGTGCGATGGGCCCGGAAGGTGAGGTCCTCAAGGTTCCCGATGGGTGTGCTGACAATGTACAGGGTGCCGCTCATAGTTTTTCCATTTTTAAAAGTTGTTCCATTCTACTTGGCTGGGAAGAAAAATGTCATGTAATGTATGAGGTGAATATGGTTGATCTTAGATGTCTTGAGAATCGCCCCATTAATATTCGTTGTTTATAAAAATAGAATTTTAAATATTACTTGGAATTTGTTAGTCCAAAAATAGCATGATGTAAAAGGAGACACCAAATCATGTTGAAAAATCGTGTGGCCTTGGTCACAGGTGGTGGAGTGGGAATTGGGCAAGGCGTTGCTAAAGTGCTAGCTGCCCAAGGCGCTCGAATTGCAATTTGCGGGAGGCGGGCACAACCTCTTGAAGAGACTGTTGAAGAACTTAAGGCTATGGGTGCCAGGGCCATGGGTTTTCCTGGTGATGTCACGCAGCGTAGGGACATGGAACGAGTCGTATCGGCTATTGTCTCTGAATGGGGGCAGATTGATATTCTCGTGAATAATGCCGGGATGTCTGGTCGGACTCCCATGGACGAGGTTGATGACTCTCGATGGTTGAGCATTATTCAAACAAATCTTACAGGGTCCTATTTATGTTCGAAAATTGTGTTGCCACATATGAAGGATCCCAATTATGGTCGGATTATTAATCTTTCGTCGGTTCTTGGGCGATTTGGTGTGCCAGGCTATTCTGGGTATTGTACGGCCAAGCATGGCATCATTGGATTTACCAAGGCTGTGGCTCTTGAGGTGGCCGAGCGCGGTATTACCGTGAATGCCGTGTGCCCAACCTGGGTGGATACCGCGATGGCGCGGCAAGGTATTAAAGAAACGGCCGAGGTGCTGGGCATGTTGGCAGAGGATTTTCGAGCTCTTGCCATTGCGGCTGTACCTATCAAGCGAATGGCAGACGTTGATGAGATTGCGTCGACTATTCTTTTTCTTTGCTCACCAATGGCCGCAGCGATAACTGGCCAAGCGATAAATGTCTGTGGTGGCGCCACCGCAAGTTCAGGCGGATAGTTGTCAGAAGAGAAATCATAATCGTATAAGCTTCAACCCTGCTCTTTCTTAATGTTCCCAGCCTTGCTCCACGCACATTTCCTTGACCTCTTTATTGGGCATAACTATACTTTGAGACTAGGTCTTTAGCACTATTTTATAAGGATATCCACAAGTTATGACGGTGGTGTTTTTTCAGATTACTTTGGGGTTGTACTTCCTAGGGACGGTCACCTTTTTGATTTGTCTCGTGCGACGCTCCGAAGGCCTTTCTAAGGTCGCTCTGGGTTTGGCTGGACTCGGGTTTTTTACCCATACCGTTGCGTTAGCATTGCAATTGTGGTCGGGCGATGAATTGAAATGGGTGACCTTTCAAAAGGCCATGTCCTTTTTCTCCTGGTCTCTGGTCTTGGTGTTCCTCGTGGCGGCGACTCGACAGTATCTGCAAGTACTTGGGTCATTTATCCTGCCATTGGCATTTCTCTCCTTAGTCTCGACGGCGATTCTTCCGGCTGAAGCTCCAATCCTTCATCCCATGTTTCAAGGTGTATGGGTTCACGTCACGCTGAGCATGTTAGGAACCGTGGGGTTTGCCGTCGCCTTTGTCGCCGGGTTGATGTATTTGATGCAGGAACGATTACTCAAATCGAAGCAATTCAACGTGTTGTCGTTTAAACTTCCTCCTTTAGATTTTTTGGATAGACTGAATCAGCGTTCGATCTTGCTTGGGTTTCCGTTTCTCACGCTGGGGATTTTAACGGGTGCGATCTCCGCACAAATTTCCCTTGGCGCGTATTTGAGTTGGAACCCTGAGCAAATTTGGGCCTTGATCACCTGGGTCTTTTATTTGATTGTGTTGATGGGGCGAGTCACTGTTGGCTGGAGAGCCAAAAAGGCAGCATATTTAACTATCGTTGGGTTTGCCGGCGTCCTTCTGACATTCCTCGGAGTTATTCTCAAAAGCAGCGGGGCTTCCGTAAGCTGATGCATATCATTACGGTGGGATTGTCTCATAAAACGGCACCCGTGGAACTTCGGGAATTATTGGCTGTGCCTGATAGCAGGATGGGCGAAGCGTTACAAAGACTCAGGACCTATCCTGGGATCAAAGAGGGTATGTTACTTCAAACGTGTAATCGTGTAGAAGTGTATGCCGTCGTTGATCAAGTTGAATCTGGTTTTTCTGCCATTCAAGAATTTCTTGTCGATTCACATCTTTCTCTTTCTGCGGAACAACTTCTTCCTCATTTGTATTGGCATTCAGGAGAGCGGACTATTTCCCATCTCTTTCGAGTGACGGCAAGCTTGGATTCCATGGTTGTAGGCGAGCCGCAAATTTTGGGGCAGGTCAAAGAGGCCTTTCGATTAGCGCTGACCCATAATGCGAGTGGGGTCATCCTCAATAAGCTTGTCAAAAAGGCTATTTCGGTGGCCAAGCGAGTGCGGAGCGAAACGCGCATCGCCGAAAATGCGGTGTCTGTTAGCTATGCGGCGGTTGAATTAGCCAAGAAGGTGTTTGGCAATTTATCGGCTCGGACGGTGATGTTGGTTGGCGCCGGTGAAATGGCCAAGCTGGCGGCTCAGCACCTGGTCAATCATGGTGTTCGGCAGGTGTTGCTCACGACACGCGATCCGGTGCGAGCTCGATCTGTGGCGAATCGCTTTCAAGGTCTGCCGATTCCCTTTGAGGAATTTCGCAGCGAGATGGCGAAAGCGGATATTGTGATCTGTTCTACGGGGGCTTCCCATTATTTAATTACTGCAGAAGATGTACTGCGAGCCGTACGTGAACGAAAGAATCGTCCAATTTTTCTCATTGATGTATCGGTTCCCAGGAACATCGATCCAGCGGTTCGTGATGTGGATAATGCCTTTCTCTTTGATATTGATGATCTGGAAATGCATATTGAGCAGAATCGAGAAGAACGGCGAGCTGAGTCCGTGAAAGCCGAGGTGATTGCACACGAAGAAGTCGAGGTCATCCAAAAGTGGTTGCAATCTCTTGTCGCGACTCCAACGATTGTGGCCCTACGAAAACGGGCAGAGGATATTAAGCAGGCGGAATTGGCGAAAGCCTTCCATCGGTTAAGTGCTTTGTCTGATCAGGATCGTGAAGCGGTTGAAGGGTTGGCGTCAGCCATCGTCAATAAATTAATTCATGGACCGTTGGTGGCCTTGAAGTCAGCGACGCAATCGTCCAATGGCTCAGTCTATATTGATGCTGCACGACGATTTTACGATCTCGATATGAGTGGAAATCCACAAGGTGGCGACAGTTGTGTGAGTACCCCCCAAGAAATTTCTGACCAAGCCAAGCTGAATCCGTCGGTTGCTCAGGTCGACGTGCGTCCTTTGGTCGATCCAAAAGTTTCCCACGAGTCCCAAAAATAGCGTGGCCATATTTCGTATGGTTCTACTTCAGGGGGGAAGCCTGTGCTTGATGAATGTTGCAAGGTCTCGAGCGCGATGATGCCGAGGATTGAACCGGATAAGGAGAAAATGTGAGCTCTGCTAACGGGGCACGTACATCATTAGTGATTGGGACACGGGGGAGTCAGCTCGCTATTTGGCAGGCTGAATGGGTGCAGGCCCGTCTTCAAGAAATAGCCCCACACCTTTCAATTCGACTCGAACGCATTCAAACCAGTGGAGATAAGATCACGGATGTGCCGTTAGCCAAAATTGGTGGAAAAGCATTGTTTGTGAAGGAGATAGAGGAAGCCCTCCTGCGGAAGGATATTGACCTGGCTGTCCACAGTATGAAAGACGTCCCGTCCGTCCTGCCTGAAGGGTTAGCCATTCATTGCGTGCCTACACGTGAAGATCCTCGTGATGCGTTATTGAGCCGAAATGGCGAATCATTTCATGATCTGCCAACCTCCGCAAAGATTGGCACGAGCAGTCTGCGACGGCAGTCACAATTTTTGGCTCAACGACCAGACTTCTCCATTCACATGTTGCGTGGCAATCTGGATACTCGAATACGAAAACTTCAGGAGGGCCAGTTTGATGCGATTGTGCTCGCGGCGTCCGGGTTGAAACGGTTAGGATGGACAGCCCAGATCACGGAATGCCTGTCTCCAGAAATTATTCTGCCAGCGGTTGGACAGGGTGCTTTAGGGATTGAAGGCCGGACTGACGATGTGTTTATTCAAAATCTTTTAGCCCCCCTCAATGATTCGACCTCACGTATTGCGGTGTTGGCGGAACGAGCCTTTTTGGCTCGATTGGAGGGTGGGTGTCAGGTGCCCATTGCTGGGCATGCGACTATTGATGGACAGCAGCTCACCTTCCATGGCTTGGTGGCCAGTGAGGATGGGCAACGCATCATTCGTGAGGAAATGTGTGGTCCAGTGGCCGAGGCCGACTCATTGGCTGTCACAGTCGCCGAGCGACTGTTAAAGGCCGGCGGGGATAAAATTTTACAGGACATTTACGGTCGCGCATAAGTTAGGGTGGGAATGGTAAAAGGCAAAGTCTATTTAGTTGGAGCAGGTCCAGGCGATCCAGGGTTGTTGACTCTTCGTGGAAAAGTCTGTCTCGAACGAGCGGATGTGGTGCTCTATGACCATTTAGCCAATCCTGCGTTGTTAGACTATGCGCCTCCCCATGCGGAACGAATTTATGTGGGACGTAGTGGCCGTGGAGCGTATCGCCCTCAAGAAGAGATTTATCAGCTCCTGGTTCAGAAAGTTCAAGAGGGCAAGCAGGTGGTTCGACTTAAAGGGGGAGATCCCTTTGTGTTCGGACGAGGCGGGGAGGAAGCTGAGATGCTGGCCGAACAATCGATTCCCTTTGAGGTTGTTCCTGGGGTGACTTCAGCCGTGGCGGTTCCGGCGTATGCGGGGATTCCAGTGACGCATCGGACCTTGGCTTCGACGGTCACCTTTGTGACTGGCCATGAGGACCCTAGCAAGGGGGGGAGTGTGCTGGAGTGGCCTCGATTAGCCACGGTAGATGGGACGCTGGTGTTTTTGATGGGTGCAAAAAATTTACCGACGATCGTTCGTCGGTTGACGGAAGAAGGAAAATCTTCCGACACGCCTGTGGCACTTATTCAATGGGGTACCTATCCTAAGCAACGCACGGTGGTGGGAACGTTGGCGACGATCATTGCACAGGCTGAAGCGGCCAATATTCAACCGCCGACGATCATTGTGATTGGGGCCGTGGTGTCTTTGCGTCAGCACATGAATTGGTTTGAGTCCCGTCCCCTGTTCGGCACTCGCATATTGGTCACGCGGGCTCGTAGTCAAGCCTCAGAACTGTCTCAGCTCTTGTTGTCATATGGCGGGGAGCCTATCGAATGTCCCACCATTGCATTTGCTCCACCGGTAAGTTGGGATGAGGTCGATCATGCGATCGCTTGTCTTGAGACCTTTCAGTGGCTTGTCTTGACAAGTGTGAATGGGGTGCAACATTTTATGCGTCGATTGTGGCACAATGGGCGAGATGCCAGAAGCCTTCATGGCTTGCGAGTCTGTTGCATTGGACCTCGAACCGCAGAAGAGCTAGAAAAGTTTGGCGTGAAGGCAGACGTCATCCCTGCCCAGTATCAGGCTGAGGGTATTTTGGAGGTGATGAAAGCTGCGGGCGTAGCTGGTCAGCGAGTCTTTATCGCACGAGCAGCCCAGGCTCGTGAGATCTTGCCTGAAGAATTACGTCGTTTGGGAGCGGAAGTGTTAGTTGCTCCAGTGTACCAGACGGTGGTTCCTCAATCGGAAGTTGAGGCGATCAAAACTCGTTTCCTCTCTCAAGGCATTGAGATGGTCACGTTTGCGAGTTCGTCTACCGTCCGAAACTTCGTGGAGTTGTTTGGAGGGGCGGAGGAATTGCAAAAAATCCTTCAACACACCATTATTGGATGCATTGGGCCGATTACCGCGGAAACAGCCCGAGAATTGGGATTGCAAGTTGAGGTTGTGGCCGGGCAGAATACCATCCCAGCTTTGGTGGAAGCTTTGGTGGAATATCGGGCCCAGGCAATGCCGATGTCGAGTTAAGGGAATTCCGTTTGTGCCGTGGGATCAAAAACACTGCAGAGAATAGATATAAAAATCGAATTGTTAAACCAAGGAG
Source organism: Nitrospirota bacterium (assembly GCA_027623995.1). Taxonomy (GTDB): domain Bacteria; phylum Nitrospirota; class Nitrospiria; order Nitrospirales; family UBA8639; genus Nitronereus. The sequence goes on along the minus strand of JAQBUF010000004.1, from coordinate 50,900 downwards.
AAATTTATGGTTCCCGTGAAATCGTTTATGGTGCCGGCTGAAAAGTTCATCACGATTGATCGTGATGTCAATGTTCGTCAAGCTGCAGAAATCATGCGAGGCAGTGGTATTGGCAGTATCTTTGTCTCACGTGAAGGGAAAATTATTGGGATTCTCACCGACACGGATTTAGTGAGACGTTTGGTCGCTGCGGGATTGGATTCTACTAAAACCACCGTTGAACAGATTATGTCCGCCCCTATTTTAACCATTGAGGAAAATAAGACCTTATTGGATGCCAATGATCTGATGGCCAAAGCCCATGTGCGTCATTTAGGCATTTCCAATCAAGCTGGGGATTTAGTTGGCATGATTTCTGTGCGAGACCTCGTGGTGTTTCTCACGAACCTTCCCAGAAAGTAAGTCTGATTCGATTTCTTGGCGTTGAGTTATACAGGAGAGTGTTCCTCAGAAATCGGATGATAATCGGACCTCGTTCCTATTCAGGATACTACGTTTATGGCATTTCCTCGACAACGGATGCGCAGACTACGACAGCATGAATCATTGCGTCGGTTGGTTCGAGAAACCAATTTGACGCCAGATGATTTCATTTATCCATTATTTGTCACGGTAGGTGACAACCAAAAAACGCCCATCAATTCCATGCCAGGCCAATTCCGGTGGTCAATTGATTTGCTCGTGAAAGAGGCAACTGAGGCTTATCAACTTGGAGTTTCTGCGGTTATGCTGTTCGGTATTCCTGATCGAAAAGATGCGCGAGGCAGCTCGGCTTATGACTCCAAGGGAATTGTTCAGCAGGCGGTTCGTGCGCTCAAGAAGCAGGTGCCAGATCTTCTTGTGATTACGGATGTGTGTATTGACGAATACACAGACCATGGACATTGTGGTGTCGTGAAGGATGGACGCATTCTTAATGACGAAACCCTGGAATGCTTGCGGCTGATGGCACGAACACATGCCGATGCGGGGGTCGATATGGTTGCACCTTCCGATATGATGGATGGTCGAGTTGGGGCCATTCGGGATGAATTGGATCAGGCAGGTTTTCCCGATATGCCCATCATGTCCTATGCCGCGAAGTATGCGTCGAACTTGTATGCGCCGTTTCGTGAGGCCGCTGGTTCTAGTCCCTCGTTTGGAGATCGGCGATCCTACCAAATGGACCCCGCCAATGCCCGTGAAGCCATTCGTGAAGTCGAACTCGACGTAGAAGAGGGGGCGGACATTGTGATGGTGAAACCCGCGCTCCCCTATCTTGATGTGATTGCCCAGACGCGATCACTGGTTTCAATTCCTATTGCGGCCTATCAAGTCAGCGGGGAGTACAGCATGATCAAAGCTGCAGGCCAGCAAGGGTGGATTGATGAGTCTCAGGTGATGATGGAGACTCTCTTGTCGATTAAACGCGCCGGTGCCGATCTTATTCTCACCTACTTTGCCAAGGATGCGGCACAGGTTCTCAACAGCTCTCGCACATGAAGGTATCACGGGGCCTCCCGACTATTCCCCTTCCTCCTCATCCCGTATTAACCATTGGCAATTTTGATGGGCAACATCTTGGGCATCGGTACCTTCTTTCAACGGTCATCAATTGTGCTCGCGAGTCTGGGGGAACGCCCATGGTGTTGACCTTTGATCCTCATCCAGTGCAAGTCCTGAATCCCAAAGTCGATTTTCAATTTCTCACGTCTCCCGAAGAAAAGCTCACGTGGTTCGAATCAGTCGGTGTGGAGCATTTGGTCATTTTAGAGTTTACCAAAGCATTTGCGGCCTTAAGTCCCGAAGAATTTGTGCAGTCGATTTTGCATGAGGGCTTGGGCGTCCGTGATCTTTTTGTTGGAGAACATTTTGTCTTTGGAAAAGGACGTGCTGGGAATACCGCCACTCTGACTCGATTGGGGAAAGCTATCAATATTCAAGTCCATCTCTTGAAACCATTAGGCGGAGAAGACCGTGTCATGAGTTCTACGCGTATTCGGAATATGATCCAACTGGGGGAAATGGACGCCGCTCGGGAATGCCTGGGAAGAGCCTATTCTTTGCAAGGTGCGGTGGTGGAAGGTGCTCAGCGCGGGGAAGCCCTCGGATGCCGAACGGCGAATCTCCAATTGCCACCGGGCCGAGTGATTCCACCTGATGGCGTCTATGTCACACGTGTGATGTGGAAAGGCGAGGCATTCAATTCGATTAGTTATATCGGCACGCGTCCGACCTTTGGTCCCGGTGAACGATTATTAGAAGTCCATTTGCTTGACGAAGCCTGTGTCTTGTATGGAGAGAATATTCAGGTCTCTTTTCTCAAATACCTGCGAGGAGATGAAGTGTTTGAGACTTCGGAAGCCTTAGCGGCTCGCATTGCTTTGGACATCGATTTGGCACGAGAGGTTTTGGGGAAAGAGGGCGCCTAGGATTGAACCCAGCATTTCCCTTTCTAGGCATGTGGTTTGAAAGTTGCCTATGGTTCGTTTTGAACAACAGGTCTTGGCACGCGTTCGTCAAGGAAAATTACTCAATCAACAAGACCGAGTCTTAGTCGCCGTATCGGGTGGTCCAGACTCGGTGGCATTGTTGCACCTCTTTTGTGCATGGAAAACTGCGCTGAATTTGTCTCTCTTGGTGGTTCACGTAAATCATGGATTACGAGGAGAAGAGAGTGATGACGATGCGAGTTTCGTACACACCTTGTGCGGGCAACTCGATGTGCCTTGCCTGATTCAACGACTTCAAGTCAAACAGGCGCATCAAGAGCGAAAAGGCGAATCGATCCAATCGGTGGCTCGTGCTCTTCGATACGAGACCTTCACTCAAATTGCCCAAGATCACGGGTTGACGAAAGTTGCGCTAGGGCATACGAGGGATGATCAAGCAGAAACCGTTCTGATGTGGATGCTCCGAGGGGCCGGATCCGTAGGATTATCTGGCATGGCCGCCTTTCGGGCACCCTATTTTATTCGTCCTCTTCTAGACGTGTCACGCGCGGATATTGAAACCTATCTTCTGGGAAACCAGTGGAATTATCGAATCGATTCGAGTAATGCCAGTCCCAAATATCGGCGGAATCGTATTCGCCATGAGTTGCTGCCGGTTCTGAAACAATTTAATCCAAACATTGTGCGGGTGCTATCTCGCCAAAGTGCAATTCTTCGTGAGGAATCTGCGTATCTTAATCAGGTGGCTTCAAAGGCTTTGGCTTCGGTCATGCTCCGGACCGATGTCGATGAAGTCGTCGTACATCAGAAAAAAATCTCTGGTCTTTCACTGGCGATACAGCGGAGGGTGGTATTACTCATCTATCGACAGGTGAGCCAGGCGGACAGTCATCCTCGATTTGATTTTGTGGAAAGCGTGTTGGATCTGATGAATCGAGGGCGCTCTGGTGGGAGTCTGGAATTGCATGGTTTCAGAGTCTATCGGGATTATGAAGAGATTCATCTAAGTGCAGTGAGCAAGAAAATTCCTTTTCAACCCCTTTCTTGTGCGCCTATTCAGTTAACTATTCCAGGGACGATTCTCTGGGAATGGACTGGTCAAACTATTGAAGCCTGTCGAGTGGAACATCTTCCTCAAGCGTGGAAGGCCGAGAGGTCTTGCGCCTATTTCGATACGGATAAATTTACCCAGGATCTTGTTGTTCGGCAGTGGGAATCCGGCGACTTTTTTTATCCGTTTGGAATGAATGGCCAGAAGAAAAAGATTCAGGATTTTTTTTCTGATATCAAGCTAAGCCAAGCGAGGCGTTCTAACGTCCCTTTGGTTGTTGCGCCAGAGGGTATTATTTGGGTGGGTGGTCTTCGAACGGATCATCGGTTCCGTGTTTCAAGCGAAACTCAAAGAATTATCGCGTTGAAATTAGGTTCTGGGTTTGATGCTCAGCCTCTAACCTAGTCCCAAGCTTTAGGTGTTTGAGTCTGTAAATTCTCCCATCAAAACAAAAATCCTGACATGAAGAAATGCCAATAATTAACTTTAGATTCAATGGGTTGAGGTGTGGTAAGTGTGAGGTGAGGTAAGGCAGAAAAAAAACCGTAGGGGATTTTCTTGTCATAGATTCTAAACCCATGGTAATATTCGTGGAATTTCCTAATTGTTTTTCATCATTACTCACGATTCGAATCTAGATAGAATAATAGTCTAGGAGGAAGAGAACTCGAATGAATTCTCGAGTAAAGAATTTACTTTTTTGGGTGGTTGTCGGCCTGTTTATGATTTTGCTGTTTAATTTGTTTACTGTCCCAACACACCTTCCTGAAGAGCCCGTAATTTTTAGCGAATTCATGACCCACCTGGAACGTGATGAAGTGTCCAAGGTGATCATGAGAGATAACCAAATTAGTGCCATATTAAAGGATGGGACGAGGATTAACACGTTTATGGTGGAATATCCTGACCTGGTGAAAGTTCTCAGGGAACGAGGCGTGCAAATCGAGGCCAAACCGCCGGATGAAAGTCCTTGGTATATTACTTTTCTTGTGACCTGGGGGCCTTTTGTTTTATTCTTAGGTCTGTGGTTTTTCCTTATGCGGCAAATGCAGATTGGCGGAAATCGGGCGCTTTCCTTTGGGAAAAGTAAGGCGAGAATGTTGACTGAAGAGAAAAAGAAAACCACCTTTGCCGATGTCGCTGGCATAGAGGAAGCAAAAAATGAAGTTGTTGAAATTATTGAGTTTTTAAAAGACCCGCAAAAATTTCAAAAACTTGGTGGACGTATTCCCAAAGGGGTTCTTGTTGTCGGCCCCCCGGGGACTGGAAAGACCCTGCTCGCCAAGGCTATCGCCGGTGAGGCTGGTGTTCCCTTCTTTAGTATCAGTGGATCGGATTTCGTGGAAATGTTTGTGGGAGTCGGTGCTTCTCGCGTACGGGACTTATTTGAACAAGGAAAAAAACACGCGCCTTGTATTATTTTTATTGACGAAATCGATGCGGTTGGTCGGTTGCGTGGTGCTGGGCTTGGTGGTGGACATGATGAGCGTGAGCAGACACTGAATCAACTACTTGTGGAGATGGATGGGTTTGATACGACGGAGGGCGTGATTCTTGTTGCTGCTACCAACCGACCTGATGTGTTGGATCCTGCGTTGTTACGTCCTGGCCGGTTTGATCGACAAGTTGTCGTGAATCGTCCTGATATCCGAGGACGAGTTGAAATTCTGAAGGTCCATACTAAAAAGGTTCCGATTGCCACAGATGTGAAACTCGAACAGATTGCTAGGGGAACGCCTGGGTTTTCTGGTGCAGACTTAGAAAATCTTGTGAATGAAGCGGCATTGTGGGCGGCCCGTTTGGATAAGAAAGTGGTAGAACTTATTGACTTTGAAAATGCTAAAGATAAAGTTATGATGGGTGCCGAACGGAAGAGCATGGTTCTGAGCGATGAAGAAAAGCGAACGACTGCGTATCATGAAGCTGGTCATGCTCTTATGGCAAAATTGTTGCCCGGCACAGATCCCGTTCATAAAGTGACGATTATCCCTCGTGGTCGGGCAATGGGCATGACTATGCAATTGCCCATTGATGATCGCCATAGCTATACCCAAGGCTTTCTCTATAACACCCTCTCGATTTTATTAGGCGGGCGTGTTGCTGAGGAGTTGGTGTTCAAGGATGTGACGACCGGCGCTGGAAACGATATTGAACGTGCGACCGAGTTGGCCAGAAAAATGGTTTGTGAATGGGGTATGAGTGCAAAGCTTGGTCCTATTACGTTTGGAAAAAAAGAGGAGGAAGTTTTTTTAGGACGGGAATTTGGTCAACGGCGTGATATTAGTGATCAAGTGGCGTTAGAAATTGATCATGAAGTCAAACGACTGATTGTGGATTCCTATGAACGAACGAAGCGGATGCTGACAGAACATATTCATACATTGCGAGCATTGGCAGAAGCGCTGTTGGAAAAGGAAGTGTTGGATTCCCTGGAAATTGACCAAATCATCAATTCAGGATCATCTATTCAGGAACCTGTCCAAGTCTCTGGATAAGTTGTTCGTGCTCTGGACGATTTCTTCACAAATTTTTCAATAAGTAGAAATAAGGCCTGGATCTAAAATTGGTCCAGGCCTTCACATTTCCCATCATTTCTTATACTCTCCTCCTTTCTCAAGGATGTTTTCCTGATATCCGATTGAATCGTTAGTCTCCCTTTCCGAGGAGTGTGCTTTCATGTCAGGTTCAGTTGTAGATGTCACTGAACGGTGGATTCGTGCTGGTGGCCGAAAAATCGCTCTTGGCCAACGCGCCTTAGTCATGGGAGTCCTAAATATCACCCCTGACTCCTTCTCTGATGGAGGCCGTTTCCTTGATCCTCGCCATGCCCTTGATCGGGCACAGAAAATGGTCGAGGAGGGCGTAGATATCATAGATGTCGGGGCGGAATCTTCAAAGCCTGGCTCAAAGGGTGTTGATGCGGGAGAGGAACTTCGACGTCTTCGCCCCATACTGCAAATTCTTGGGAAGCAATGCCCGGTACCCATTTCCGTTGATACCAGAAAAGCGGAAGTGGCAAGGAAGGCTCTTGATTGGGGCGTTAACCTTATTAACGATATTAGTGCGTTAAGGTTTAGTTCGGATATGGGGACCGTGGTGGCAGAATTTCAGGCCGGAATTGTGTTGATGCATATGCAGGGTGATCCAGATACCATGCAGGACTGTTGTGGCTATGATAATGTCGTAGAGGAAGTAAAGGCGTTTTTACGAGAACGGATCAATGTCGCTGAATCCTACGGGATTAGCCGTGAGCAAATTCTGATTGACCCGGGAATTGGGTTTGCCAAAAATATCGATCAGAATCTTCAGCTTTTGAACGGTCTGTCATCCTTCAAGAGTTTAGGGCAACCTCTGTTGGTTGGGGTCTCACATAAGTCGTTTATTGGCTCGGTCTTGGAACGACCTATTCCTGATCGGATGATGGGCACGGCCGCAGCCGTGGCCACGTCGGTGTTACACGGTGCCAACATTGTTCGCGTTCATGATGTCGCGCAGATGCGTGATGTCGTGACCATGACTACGGCAATTAAACACGCTTATTTGAATTAGCGAATCGAAGGAGAGTGCATGCGGAAGTTATTTGGAACAGACGGTGTTCGAGGTATCGCAAACTTAGAACCTATGACCAGTGAGACCGCCATGAAGTTGGGGCGGGCAGTTGCGCATATGTTTAAGCGACGTGAGGGTCGTCACCAAATTGTCATTGGGAAAGATACTCGACTGTCTGGGTATATGTTGGAAGCCGCGTTGATTTCTGGGATTTGCTCTATGGGGGTAGATGTGTTGCTTGTTGGGCCAATGCCTACTCCAGGGGTAGCATTTTTAACTCGAAGCCTTCGTGCCGATGCCGGAGTCATGATCTCGGCTTCCCATAACCCCTATCAAGACAATGGCATCAAGTTTTTTTCCAACGATGGGTTTAAGCTTCCTGATGAAGTGGAGCTTCGAGTGGAAGAACTCATTCTGTCAAACGAAATCGAGCATCTTCGTCCTACGGCGGAGGCGGTTGGAAAAGCCTACCGCATTGATGATGCGGAGGGTCGGTATATTGAATTCGTCAAGCGATCCCTTCCGCGTGAAATTGATTTTCAAGGCCTCAAGGTTGTGCTTGATTGTGCCCATGGCGCCGGATATTCCGTGTTCCCCAAAGTGGTGCGAGAGTTGGGGGCTGAGGTGTTTGTGATCGGTGATGAGCCGAGTGGGACCAACATCAATGCGGGCTTTGGTGCCATGTGTCCGAAACGCCTCCAAGAGGAAGTTCTGGCACAAGGAGCGGATGTTGGCATCGCTCTAGATGGTGATGCGGATCGAGCGGTCTTTGTTCAAGAACAGGGTGAGGTGGTCACTGGGGATCAGGCCTTAGCTGCGTTCGCCTTTGACCTTCAGGAACGTGGTCGTTTGGAAAAACACACAATTGTGGGAACGGTCATGAGTAATTTTGGTTTTGAGGCGGCTTTACAAAAAAGGCAAATTTCTCTCATTCGCACTCCCGTGGGTGATCGCTACATTCTCGAACAGATGCTGGCCAATGGCTACAATCTGGGAGGTGAACAATCAGGGCATTTTATTTTCTTGGATTACAACACGACTGGAGATGGGTTGATTTCCGGCCTGCAAATGCTGAAATTGGTGAAACGTGCTGAGCGTCCCCTTTCTGCTATTGCCCAATGTATGGAGGCGGTCCCTCAGGTATTACTTGGAGTTGATGTGAGTCGCAAACCAGATCTTTCCACTATTCCCGAGCTCCAAAATGCGATCCGATCCTGCGAAAAATCACTGAATGGAACGGGCCGAGTGCTCGTCCGCTATTCCGGAACGGAGTCACTTGTTCGCGTGATGGTCGAGGGACAAAATGATGCGCAAATTCGCCAAGTGGCAGATGAATTAGTCGAAGTGGTCAAAGCCACAATCGGCTAGGATTCCTCCTGATTTTCGTGTCATCAACTCTCCTTCCCCGTGTTGTGTCGTTCCTTCTAGGACTCTGGCTGGGTTCCTATCTTCCCTACATTCCTTTTTTCGTGATGACCATTTTCATTGGGCTCGCCATTGGGTTGACCTGGTGTGAGCGCAAAGACGGCCTTACATCACAAACAAGCCTCATCCTCTATGTTTGTCTTTTGGCCGGTGTTGGTTTTTGGACAATCGGCGAATGGGGCAAATCCTCCATGGTTCTTCTTTCTACTGCTGGCGAGGAAGAAGTATGGCTGTCAGGTCTGGTTGCTGAACCAGTTCAGCATGCGCCAGGACGTATGACTATGCTGGTGCAAGTCATCTCCATTGGTGAAGGTGAAATGAAGAAGAAGGTTCAGGGTTTACTCCGACTCACCTGGCGTGAGCCTGATGCTCATGTGCATCGTGGAGATGACATTACGGTCAGGGCTCGTCTGCGTGCGCCTTTTGGGACCAGAAATACCGGGGGGTTTGACTATGGTGCCTACCTTCAGCAACGCGGGGTTGAGGCGGTGGCTATGGTGAAGGGGCCAGATCAAATCCACGTCATTTCTCCAGACTCAACTAACCTAACGGCATTGTTCTGGAGCCGGATTGATCAATGGCGAAACCAGGTTCGTCAAGCCGTATTATCGAATCTCACTGATCCTGCACGAGGTTTGTTTCTCGGAATGATTGTCGGGGAACAAAGTTATATTGACCAAGAGGTTCGGGACGATTTCATGACGACGGGGACCGTCCATATTATTTCCATCTCTGGTTCTCATTTGGGGTTGTTGGCGTTTTTGTCCTTTATGTCGGTCCGGGGGTTGACCCGGCGTATGCCGGCGCCATGGTTGGAGCGGCTTTCTTGCCGAATCACACCGAAACAACTGGCGGTGGTGATTACTCTTCCTTTGGTTGTATTTTACACCCTGCTATCGGGGGCCCAGGTGGCGACGGTTCGATCGCTCGTCATGATCGCGTTGTACCTGTTAGCGGTGTGGTTTGGTCACGAACGTCAGATTATCATGGCGTTGGGAGTGTCAGTCTTACTCGCGACATTGTTCGATCCCATGCTGATCTATGACTTGTCGTTTCAATTGTCATACGTGTCAGTCTTGGCCATTGCCTTGGCCATTGCCTTGGCCATTCAACTTACACAGGGGTCTGAAGAAGAATGTGAGGATGTTCAATCGTTTGGTGAAAGAATACAGACTTGGTTACATCAGTATCTTCTCATTTCCTGTGCCGCGACGCTGGCGACGCTGCCGCTCGTTGCGTATTACTTTAATCAGGTGGCCTGGCTTGGCGTGGTGGCGAACATGGCCGTGGTGCCGTTCGTTGGGTTGTTTGTGGTGCCGCTCGGATTACTATCGTCGATTCTCGCCTTAGTATTTGATCTCGAAAGTCTCCCCTTGGCCTGGCTGAGCCAACTCATTCTCGATGGATTGAGTGTTTTAGTTCACTTCATTGCGCGTGCACCAGGTGCAGAGTGGCATGTGGCCTCGCCGGCACCTTTGGCGATTGTTGGATTTTACCTGTGCCTCCTCTTCGTGTTTCTCCATCATCGGCCAGTGCTTCGTTGGGCTAGCGCGGTTATCCTTATGGGGCTTATCGTCTGGTGGATATGGTCTCCTCGGCTCATCGTTTATGACGATACTCTGCGCACGACGTTTCTTGACGTTGGGCAAGGAGATGCCACGCTCCTTGAATTGCCTGATGGACAAACGGTGCTTATTGACGGAGGTGTCGCATACGAGCGTTGGGATATGGGACGAATGGTGGTTGGGCCCTACTTGTGGGATCGAGGCATTCGAAAAATTGATCATCTTGTCGCCACCCATCCTCAACTTGATCATGTCGGAGGGCTGGCTTGGATCATCCAGCATTTCGATGTTGGTCACTATTGGACTAATGGCGTTCCACGAGTTGAACCATTTTATCAAAGATTGAGCAACGTCGTGGATGAGAACAGGCTAATCGAGCAGGTGGCCTGGGCTGGACAAGATCTTATTGAAGGGAGCACCTGTCAGTTACGGTCGCTCAATCCACCCAGAAAAGAGAGTGGAATGTCTCAACCCTTTCCTGAAAATCACAGTGGAGCTGAACTGAATAATTTGTCGGTGGTGTTGAGTCTTACCTGTGGAAACCATTCAATCTTGCTGAATGCTGATGCCGAAGTCGAATCATTGGAACGAATGGCTAACGAATCCGATGTCCAAAGCGCGACGCTGGTCAAGATCCCTCATCATGGGGCGAAAAGTTCATTCAGCAAAGATTGGTTCAATCAATTGACGGCAAAGATAGCCGTGGTGTCTGCTGGACAGCGGAATCGATATGGGCATCCTGCGTCCTCGGTTCTCAAACACTATGACCAAAAAGGCATGGAAGTGTATCGGACCGATCGGGATGGAGCCGTGATGGTGAGTCAGAAATTACATTCCACTGAGACCGTGATCCAAACAACCCAAGCCCAGGTTCTTTCTGTGGTCGATTTAGATAGGAATGTTCTTCAACAAGAAGCCAAGAACTTACGACGGTTGTGGGGGAAGTGGTCTGGTGTTTACTGAGGATGTTGGATTATTTCATATATGTCTCGAGGCGTGGGATGAGGGGCCCAGGTCAAGACTTTTAGTGCATCATCTACATAGTGGGTTGTTCGCATGCCATTAAGCACACAAGTGACACCTGGAGTGCTGGTGAGTGTCCAGAGGGCTTTGCGGGAAATCGTTTCGGAGCGTTGGTCTTCTGGGATAAGGGGATCGATGAGTCCGGATATTGCGGTAATAGCCTCGATGTTTTTTTGAGCGGATTCTTTTCGCAACACGAGAAACAACGTCACGAGTTTAGGAATGTAGCGGTTTTGCCAATTCTTCCATGCGTTGGCGTGATCCTCACCAAGGTGTTTGGTGACGACTTGGAGTGCTTGATTCACGTGTGGCGCAATCATCTGTGATTCAATTTGATCCCAGTGTTCAAGCCCCTGGAGTCGAGGGCGAAGGCTTTTGAGTTCTTCCGTGAACGAAAAAAAGTCTTTTGGTTCGAGACCCTTGCCGGAGTAGGGAATATGCGGGACAAAGTCTTTCCGAAATTCCTCTTCCAAGGTGGCGAGCAGGTCATGTTGTTCCTCAAAGGTGGATTCAACTGGTTCGGTGTGTGGATCGGCCAACCGAATCATGCCGCGATGCTTGGAGGGAATCGCGTTGAGTGGCCGATTCACCAATATTGCAATCTGTTCTTGCTGAGAAAATTCCAACACAGTCTGTGTCCCTTCACTGTCAGTGTTGGGAGTGAGCAACGCCCCTGATTCAAATAAGTTCATGGGGAGTTGCAAGACTCGAAACGCATGCGAGGCTTTCCCAAGATCTTGGGCCGCGGCTTGTGCACATTCAAGCATTCGAGAGAGTGAGGTGGCTTCTGGGTCATCTGGAGATGCCGTTGAGGTGTTGGACGAGACGCCATAGTATTGAAGCCGTCCGGCCGTCACCTGTTCTTCAAAACACCTGAAAGCTTGTTGCAGGCGACGATAGAATTCGCGCCTCAATTCGTGGAGTTTTTTTTCATCAACAGTTAGTTTTCGATTTTTGGCGTCGGAAAGAAAGTACTCTGGGTTGTGAAGTAAACATATGTCGAGCGTTTCTAGTCCGAGGCGATCGAGGGAAAGAGTGAGTTGATCTTCAAGAAATTCAGGGTGGAGACAATGCCATATGCCCTCGCCATATTTCACCATGTCTGGATAGGCCTGCCCTGCTTGTTCCTTGGCTTCGGCCCGAGTGAGATTCTGGCCTTGTACGTAGCCGATCTTCGAGACCACAATTGTTTCTTCCCGTGTGATTTCTTGTTTGGCAATGAATTCTTTCAGCACACCACCAATTAATCGCTCGCTGCTTCCATCGGTATAGTTCGTTGAAGTGTCGATGAGATTGCATCCTTCACGAAGGGCTTTACGTAGGGCTTCTCGGTGTTCATCTTGCCCTTCGGTGATGCGGTAGCCTCCAAACCCAAGTCGAGACGTGGTGAGGCCTGTTGATCCCAAAGGTGTATAGCCAGTGGCTGATGGTCGTATGGCCAATGCGCTGGATAAGATGCGTGAGACATAGGCTCCGGTTCCCTGCGGTGTCGCTTTCCCTGGGAGTCCGGAGGCTTTGAGCCTGGTAGTTTGGGCTTCGGGCGAATTGGAAGAAGGATTTAGATGATTGGCCAAGGCTTGCTCGATCAGCTTCGGGTCGGTAATCGGTGCTGCACAGGCGAAGTTTCGGCAGATATAGAGTGCTGGCTTGCCCTGCACAAGGGTTTTGTCTTTCAGTAGTGGGTGTGTGGACTTGGATTGATTGGGATCAAGATGAGCGATGACGCGATTCGGTACGAAATGGCGCCGAAGTTCTTTGGACAGAGCTTCCAAACCAGATTCCCCTGCGGTGCCTACCAAAGCTAATTCAACAGGGCCTTTGAGAAGTAGGTCCGAGGCAATTAACGTCTTCGGAAAGCCACGTGGGATTTGAGCGATCTGTTGGCCATAGGCTCGAATGGCTTGCGTTGCGGCGTCACGAAAATCTTCTCGTCCAAAGTGAAACGAAAGCCGAGCCAAAGCCATGGCGGCCACGGCATTTCCGCTGGGTGTGGCACCATCGGGGCCTTCACGACTTCGAAGGATAAGGGTTTCATGATCCTTCGCGGTCGTGAAAAATCCGCCATGTTCCTGATCGGAAAAATCTTGGAGCAGCCGTTCAGCCAGTCGGACGGCTTCGGCTAAATATTTTTCGCTCCCCCCTGCTTCGTAGACATCAATGAGGGCTTCGATGAGAAAGGCATAATCTTCAAGGTAGGCATCTAAGTGGGCTTTGTTCTCTCGGCACGTTCGATACAGTCCACCATTTGGTCTTGAAAGAGTTCGAAGAAGGAAATCGGCAGCCTTGGTGGCTGCATTCAAGTATTGGGCTTGGCCAAAGACACGAGCGGCTTCGGCCATGGCGCTGATCATCATGCCATTCCAGGCGGTGATGATTTTGTCATCGAGACCTGGAGGGATGCGTTTCAGTCGAGCCTCGTAAACAACGGGACGTACCCGGTCAATAGTCTGCTGGAGTTCCTCCGGAGAACAACCCAATTCTTGAGCCACGGCATCAAGAGAGCGAGGGGTATTGGGGATGCTATGATGTTCCCAATTGCCATCGTCCGTGATGTCGTAATAGGCGCAAAAGCGTGTGGCGTCTTCAGCAGATGAAGCCATCGATTGAATTTGCTCTGGATCCCAAACAAAGAACTTGCCTTCCACGCCTTCAGAGTCGGCATCGGTGGCTGAGTAGAATCCACCTTCAGGAGAAGTCATTTCTCGAATGATGTAATCGAGGATCTCCGTGGCCACTCGGTGGTAATTGGCGTCTTGGGTGACCTGATAGGCTTCGACATAGGTTTTGGCCAGCAGTGAATTGTCATACAGCATTTTTTCAAAATGCGGGACTAGCCAACGCTCATCGGTAGAATAGCGTGAAAATCCTCCCGCCATGTGGTCATACATGCCACCGGCAGCCATGGCATCAAGGGTTTTGCGCACCATGTGTAAGGTATGGTCATGTCCGGTTTGACGATAATGTTGAAGAAGAAATGAAAGGCCAGTGGCAGGTGGAAATTTTGGCGCTTGCCCAAATCCCCCAAAGACCGGATCAAAATTTTTGGCGAATTGCTCTGTTCCAGCATCCAGCTCTGCTTGTCCTACGGTAGTGGGCGAGGGGACTTGAATGGATTTCTGCAATCGCGTGGTAAACCGAGTGGCGGTTTCAACAATTTCCGCGCGGTCTTTGTGCCAACCTTCTGCGATTTTTTTCAAGACCGTACCAAAGCCTGGGCGTCCCCATTTATCCGTCGGTGGGAAATAGGTACCTGCAAAGATCGGTTGTTGATCCGGGGTTAAAAAAACGGTCATGGGCCACCCACCGTTTCCTTGGTTCATGGCCAGGGTGGCTTGCATATAAATTTCGTCGAGGTCAGGGCGTTCTTCTCGATCCACTTTCACGCAGACATAGTCTTGATTCATCAATGTGGCGATTTCGTCATTCTCAAACGATTCTCGCTCCATGACGTGACACCAATGGCAGGCAGAATACCCGATGGAAAGCAGGATGGGTTTGCCTTCGGTTTGTGCTCGCGTGAGCGCTTCTTCGCCCCAAGGATACCAATCAACGGGATTGTAGGCATGTTGCAGCAAGTAAGGACTGGTTTCGTGAATGAGGCGATTTGCGGGGCGATTTTTATGAGTGTCAGACATGACGTCGACGGTAACACTGGAAAAGAATATTGGTCAACTGAGTGAACCACACATGAATACTTTCTAGAATATCTTTTTTTAAGATCGTATCCTGAAGTTGAAAATTCAAATCAGCGAACTTGAGAATCTAAGTCAGCGAAGTTGAGAAAGAGAATCATGATTAAGGAAAAATACCTAAAGTATTCTATTGACAGATTCCGAAAATGAGAGGTAGCATGAATCTGTGTTCGCAAAGAATACAGGTCAGATTTTCTTGGAAGGGCATTTTGAAAATATGGATAACGTTTCAGGTTGGAAAGCAGAAAGGGGGCCGGTATGAAAGCCAAAGAAGGGGTGATCAATTTACTGAATAAGATTTTGACGGAAGAACTCACCGTCATCAATCAGTACTTCCTACACGCCAAGATGTGTAAGAACTGGGGGTACGAGCGACTTCATCATCACGTGCTGGATAGAAGCTTTGGAGAAATGAAAGACGCTCAAGTGATCATCGATCATATCCTGTATCTGGATGGGCTGCCGAATATGCAGCGGCTTGGAACGGTCAAAATTGGAGAAACCGTGCCTGAGCAATTGAAGTCCGATCTTGATAAAGAAAAATCCATGGTCAAGTTGATGACGGAGGGGATTATTCATTGTGTGAAAGTCAATGACTATACGACCCGTCATATGCTCGAAGAGATGGTGAAGGACGAAGAAGAGCATATTGACTGGATTGAAACGCAAATTGAAACCATCAAGCAGGTTGGTCTTCAAAACTATCTGAGCGAACAGATTAAAAAAGAAGAGAGTTAAGCTTTTCCAACTCATCCGGGTAAGGCCCTGATGTTCATGCGGAATGCCTATGGGTATCTCATGAGTGTCAGGGTCTTTTCTGTATTGTGAGGCTTCGTGGAAATCGACGGCCTACGACTCTCCGTAATTCCATTAGCCTTTTCGGATCATATCGAAAACATGGTTCTGCCCCTTCCTTCATCCATTCTGGATGCAGGAAACTTCTTGCCCCTGCCATCTCCTTCCCGTGAGGTTTCTTTCTGGTGTAGCTGCACGATCTTACCTGTCCTGAGTCCTACCGAAGGGTCGTGCCTCTTCCCACGCCTCATGGGCCACTGCCGTCTGGAAGAGGCAGCATAAGATGCTGCAGCTACACAAACGACTTGACGACCAGAGTCGTGTAAATGGAGAGGCAAAATAACCCACGAGGGCTTCCATTCAATTATGTGCACTTGATCGTATTGTGCTGCCAGAACCATAAATTCCGTATGATCCCAATTTTCTCTAAGACCATATCGTGTATCCAGATACTAGAGTGAGATGCGTCATGGTGCTTGCTTGTCTGTATTCGGTCATGTTTGTGCTGCTGGGTATCGTCATTGGGCTTTGGCAAAGAGCTGAGTCTCAAATAGATGACAGCACATTGAGGTGAAGCAAGCGAGACTTTGTTGGAGTTGGCACCATCTGGGGATCATGATGATAAAGAAACGTTACCCTTGAACCGAATAAATCTTGGTAGACGTGTCACCTGGCATTTGAGAGGAGTCATGTGTCCTGCGCCAGGAGGAATGAAGAGTTCTTTCACCCTGGCAAAGATCAATAGTGGTGATTCCTCCTTTCGTGATGAGTATGTTGTTGATGGCCAAGAAAAGGTAAATGCATGGCAAAGGTGTCAAAAAAAATTACTACTCCGCAGTCGTCAGGTGTGCTTGAAAAGATTGCCGAAAAGCGGGCGGTTCCAGGCGTAGTGTCATTAACGGGGGCGATGTCCTTGTTGTATATGAATGCCGAGGCCGAAGGAATATGCCATCAGTTCAGAGTAGACCAGGATCGTGTTCGCAATGGAGATGCTGCCCCTGAGATTGATTCAGCCCATGGCGTGATGGGCCATGAGGTATTGCCACAAGAAATTTTTGACCTATGTCGAGCGATTGAGCAGGAAGCAGTGTCCATCAATGCTGAGAAAAGTGTGGATGAGATTCAATTGCGACGGGTGATTGGTGAATATGAACACCCCGTCCTGCTTCGAGGGTTTTTAATCCCCGGTCATCAAGAACATGAACCGCGTTTTTTAATTCTCCTGGAACGACTTGGTCGGCGACCGCAGGCACCCTCGAATGAAGCCCAAAAATATTTTAATCTGACAGACCGGGAACTTGAAATTATTATGAATGTCGCCGAAGGGAAGACCAATCGAGAGATTGCAAGACTACTGGTTATTAGTGAACATACAGTCAAAGAGCATATCAAGCATGTGTTAAAAAAGACTGGGAGTTCAACCAGGACTGGTATTTTGGCGCAAATATTTCGTTTGTCTTGAACCTTTCCCCGTAAAGACTTCTCGAAATTTCAGGGATCCTTGAGATCGTATCCTTCCCTGCTTTTCCCTTTTCCCTTCCTTCAGTATCCTCGCTGCCCCCAATTCATCAGGGCTCCTGAAAATGCTAGCCGTCTCAACTTGATTCGCTTTATCCCACTCGCCATAATGCCCCAGCGATGTGACGCGAGCGGCTTTCACTGTTGAAATCGTCAGCGATTTTTGCCCGTTCTTTTCGAATATTACAGCTCGATAAGGTGGTCATGAAGGAAGAGGACACAGCACAATCCGCACTTTCCTCCAAACACAAATGGGCCGATGAACAGACCTTGGTTTCTGCCTTAAGAGAAGGTGACGAGGGGGCCTTTGGGTTTTTGCTTGATACCTATCATGGCCCCTTGTTGCGCCTAGCGATGGCCCATGTGCCTTCTAGGGCAGTGGCTGAAGAGGTTGTCCAAGAAACCTGGCAAGGAGTGTTGGAAAGTCTCCCTCGATTTGAAGGGCGGTCCTCGCTTAAAACTTGGATGTTTCGCATATTGACCAATCGCGCCAAAACTCGAGGTCAACGGGAGCGTCGCTATGAATCCTTGGATTCGGGAGACGGGCAAAGCGACGGGGACGGTGAAGGCTGGAGGGAGCCTGACCGATTCATTCAAGCGGGTTCGTTAGCCGGCCATTGGTCTTCTCTCCCTAGTATGTGGGACGAGGAAACACCGGAGAGACTGTTACTGTCGAAGGAAAGTCGTGCGCTTATTCAACAAGCCATTAGCGCTCTCCCTCCTGTGCAGAGACAAGTGATCACCTTACGTGACATTGATGAGTTGGATGCAAAAGAAGTGTGTAATATTTTGGAAGTCACTGAGACCAATCAACGTGTGCTTCTTCATCGGGCAAGATCCCGTGTGCGAAAGATTATTGAACAACAACTAGAAGAAAAGAGACCAACAGGCTGATGTCACAGGATCTTAAGGGACAACTCATGCATTTGATGGCCGGTAACATCACCTGTCAGGACCTCATCGAACTCATTACAGAGTACCTGGAAGGAAGTATGAGTTTTTCTGAGCGAGTTCGGTTCCAGATCCATTTGGGGTTTTGCCAAGGTTGTCGAAATTATTTGAGTCAAATGAAAACCACGATTCGTACGATTGGGAAGCTGCCTGCCGAACCCATTCCTGATGAGGTTCGAGATGAATTACTCAAGCGTTTTCGTACCTGGAAAAAGGGTTGAACGGGTATTTCCAGAGATTGACCTTCTGCCTGAAAAAAATCTGAAGTGGGAAAGTCCCATGTATGAGGTCAGCCTCCTGATCTCTGGTGCCCCCACCTTCTCATTCCTGTTTAATCAAGAGGTGTAATCGTTATGGCATTGACGAACTCAACCATGTTGTCATTAGGCACTGCACTCCCCAATTTTGAGTTACCAGACGTGGTGTCGGGGGACAAGATTTCCTCCTCTCGTTTTTCTGAGAGTTTGGGAATCTTGGTGATGTTCATATGCCGGCATTGTCCTTTTGTGGTGCATGTACAAGATGAACTCGCTCGGTTGGGCAAAGATTATGCTAAAAAAGGTATTGGGATAGTGGCGATCAGCAGTAACGATGCAAGCAACTATCCTGATGATCGTCCTGAGCAATTGAAGATTATGGCCCAGGAGCTTGGCTTCACATTCCCTTACTGTTATGACGAGGGGCAGGAGGTGGCCAAGACCTTCACTGCCGCATGCACCCCAGATTTTTTTCTTTTCGATGGAAATCAGCAATTGGTCTATCGAGGGCAATTGGATGACAGCCGCCCAGGGAATGGTAAGCCTGTTACTGGAAAGGATTTACGAGCGGCCATTGATGCCGTCCTAGCCGGACAACCAGTGAGCCAAGCACAACGGCCCAGCGCCGGGTGCAATATTAAGTGGAAGCCTGGGAATTCGCCATCGTATTAACAAGGGCGTTGAAATGAAACAAGGGTGAGGGACCTCTGTAGAAAAGTCTCTCACCCTTGTTGTTGTCAAGGCCTAAGTTTTTGAAATCAGGCTTTTGGGGGCATGGGTTTCCATGCGCTATTTTTGACATTCTCGCAATCGGCTTGTGACATTTTAAGCCAACCTTTACCTTCGCAAGAATTCTCTCCAGCGCATTCATTACCTTTTCCGCCGCAATCTCCCTTGCCTTTACATGCATTCACTCCGTGACATTGGCCAAGAGCCGCATGAGAATCGCCTTTGCCATAAACACTCGGCCCATCATGGTGAGCGCAGCCTGCTGCCAGTAAGAGGCCGGTCAGCGCGGCACTCGTCAGTAAACTTTTTTTAGAATTCATGTGATATTGCCTCCAAGTATGTAGGGAACTCGATTATTTTAGCTCTTTTGGGGCATCGCGGCCCATTTTCCATCCTTTATTTTCTCGCACATGTCTTTCGTCATCTTCAGCCACCCTTTGCCTTCGCAAGAGTTTTTGCCTTTACATTCATGCCCAACGCCCTGGCAGGACCCATGGCCTTTACAGGCATTGACGCCATGGCATTGCCCGGCTGCAGAATCACTATGTCCGCCTTCGTGCCCAGCTCCGGCATAGGCCGTTGAGGCGAGTAACAGGCTTGAAAGTGCGGTCGTGACTAACAGAGATTTTTTTGAAATCATGACGATTCCTCCTTGTGAGTAATATGTCCCTCGAAATGAGTGACGAGTGTAGGCTTAAAGAAGCCTGGATGCTTTTGCCCCTTGTTATTTAACAAGGTCAAATGGAAACGTGAAATATTACGCGACCTTGATAAAAAAATCTGTGAAGAACCTTACAATTATAAGAAAATTTCCCATGTCATTTAAGATTATTTCGATTCAAGGGGTTGCGGCTTTCTTAAAGACAATGTCCCCGAAATATGCAGTTGCCGATTCTTTGGTATTGTCCGTGTCTGTCATAATGGCCACACCGGAAATGTTGGTAGGCTCTTCGCCAAAAGCCTTCTTGTAGTCTTCGTAGACATTGCGTTCTTCTATGACCCATTCGCCCACTCGCTGCGTGCCGCTTTGTATGACAATCATTTGAACATAGTCGGTGTAGGGGTTGGGCACAATGGTTCCAATCGGTGAGTGACTCTCCCAAATATAATTGATGGCGCCGGTGGGTGGGTATTGGCCATAGGCCAGCTTGACCAATTCAAATCTGGCTTTTTCGAAAAACCCGACTTTCCTGCTGTCATATTCAAAGGTGATATAGAGACGGGCTGGGTAGTCATCGCCCTCTTTTTTTGTGACGTCTCCAGCCTGGAGAATGTTGTCTACTTTCCAGCGCCACTGCACAACCGGGAATTCTTTAGGATTGATGGTGATCTTTCTGGTGAGCCCTGAAGACGATTGCTTACTTGTGGCTTTTACGACCACGGTTTCGTGGTCTTTCACTAATTGGTAGCTAGTGTGTTTGGGGATTTTGTCGAAATTCAATGGTTCCCATCCATCGGGAAATGATCCTTCAGGACTCGCGGCAGAAAACTTGCCAACCTCTAACATTGAATCAGAGCCAGCATGTACTGGCCCCGTGATGACGATGAGTCCCAACAACATTCCAAATGAAAGGGTGGATCTATAGGTGGTGTGAGGCCTGTCGTGTCTCATGAGATTTTTCCTAAGTTTTTGTTTCAATACTTATCGCATCCTGGCAAATAGTTGAGTCAGAAATTTTTTCTTGCCAGCAGTGAAGGTAGTTTTCCTCCAAGCATTGGCGACCTTTTTGATGACCTCGGCTTGAGTGGGATACGGATGAATCGTGCCGGTGATGGTCCTGAGTCCCAAGCCCCCTTTCATCGCGAGGGTAAACTCGCTAATCATGTCACCCGCATGTGCCGCGACAATGGTCGCGCCAAGAATGGTATCCGTTCCTTTCTTGACGTGGACACGAGCAAACCCTTCATCTTCTCCATCTAAAATTGCGCGATCCACTTCATCGAGTTTAAAGGTGAAGGTGTCTACCTCGATCCCTTTGTCTTTGGCTTCCCTCTCATATAGACCGACATGGGCAATCTCAGGTTCGGTATATGTGGCCCAGGGAATAATGAGAGACTTGGTGCTGGCATATCCCAACCCAAACGGGTGCGGGAATAGCGCATTTTGAATGACGATTTGCGCCATCGCATCGGCTGTGTGTGTGAACTTATAAGGGAAACAAATGTCACCTGCGGCAAAAATCTTTGGATTGGTCGTCTGAAGACGATCGTTGACTTTTACGCCGGTTTTATCAAACTCAACTCCCATGAGTTCTAATCCCAGCCCATCGACATTTGGCCTTCGCCCCACACCAACGAGGATTTCGTCAACGGCCACATCATAATGTTTTCCGTGGGAATCAACCGATAGGTGCTTGCTGCCCGCAGTGCTGGTGATTCTCAGATCTTTCCCGCAGCAGAGGAGTTGTACGCCATCACGCTCAAGGGCTTGATGGACAATGTCCGCGGCGTCATGATCTTCATTCGGTAAAACTCCGTGCAGGGCTTCAACAAGATAGACCTGACTGCCGAAGCGAGCAAAGGCTTGCGCCATCTCGCAGCCGATGGGACCAGCTCCAATGACTCCGAGCCGTGGCGGGAGTTCGGTCAATGAAAAAATGGTTTCATTGGTGAGATAGCGGGTGTCAGCCAGGCCGGGAATTGGCGGTGCGGCGGCATGGGCACCCGTACAGATAACGGCTTTGGCAAATTCGAGAATTTTTCCTGCAACCTCCACGGTTCCCGGACCCGTGAATCGTCCGTCTCCGATAAAGACATCCACGCCCAGGCCTTTATATCGATGTGCAGAATCCACATGACTAATCTTTGCTCGCAATTTTCGCATCCTGGCCATCGCCACGCCAAAGTCCCGCTTGACTCCCTCAGGGATGTCCAAGCCAAACTCTGCGGCATTATTCACTTCAGCCCACACACGGGCCGCCCGAATGACACCTTTGGAGGGAACGCATCCGACATTGAGGCAATCCCCGCCCATCAAGTGGCGTTCAATCAATGCGACTTTGGCTCCTACGGCGGCGGCGACAGCGGCAGTAATTAAGCCGGCAGTGCCAGCGCCAATCACCACCAGGTTATAGCGTCCGGTGGGATCGGGATTGACCCATGTTGGAGGATGCACATTGTTGATTAACTGCTGGTTGAACTCATCCATGGGGGGCATTTCGACTGGTTGGTCACTGTGTGTTCCTGTCTGCATGAATGGTCCTTCCTCAAAGGCCAACAATGGTCCTTTTGAAATTTGTTATATTTGTGAGTCGTGGGTTTGATGGAAATGGTTGCTTCTATTATGAGTCTATCTTTTTGGTGAATTTCCGATAGGCAATGGGCATGAGGGCCAATAAGCCTAGTAAGGTAAAGGCCAGGAGTACTGGAGGAGATGCAATTTCTCCTAGTGAATTGATTGTGCCAAGTTGGCGACCGGCAAAGGCAAAAACGAAACTCCCCGGAATGATGCCGAGCGAGGTCGCGGTGATATAGGTTCCGATTTTGATGCGAGTCAATCCGGACACGAGATTGACCAAAAAGAAAGGAAATGCCGGAATTAACCGCAAGGTCATGAGGTAACTAAAGGCGTTTTGAGCAAAACCGGCTTGAATGGGTTCCAGCCGATCGCCAAATTTCTTTTCAACCCAATCCCGCAGTAAATACCGTGCGGATAAAAACCCAAGAGTCGCACCGGTCGTCGCACCGACATTCACGAGCAGCGTTCCCAAAAAACTCCCGAATAAAAATCCACCGGCGAGTGTCATGATGGCACCGCCGGGCAAGGAAAACCCGGTTTGTACAATATACGCCAGAATGAACAATCCCATGGCCGTGCCAAAGTTGGCCTCGGTATAGGCGAGGAGGCTATCGCGGTTGCTCTTGAGCGCATCGAGAGAGAAAAATTGACCAAGGTCAAAATAGATAAATGCCCCAATTCCCAACCCAAGAACTATGAGGAGAAGGATTTTTCCCATAGGATTAGGGGCGGTATCAGGTTGGGGCGAGGTCGTCATGATTGTCTCCGTTGTTGGGGTGGCCATTTGAAGGCTCCGTAATGTTTGTTGGGAAAGTGCGACAGTGTCAGGTGGTGAATGTCGGCCATTGCATCTACAGTCTTTCAATCGTTTTAACCGTTACAATGCGGGACTGTTGAAAAAAGCCGCCAGCCTTTGCCGAGGCTACGGCAGGCAGGCCAGCGGCGTTCTCTGGCTTTGCCAAAACGGCTCGCACAGGCAAATTGGTCGCCATTTTGCCTGACCTTCGGGCTCGCAGACTTGGCGCTTTGCGCCGCTCGCGCTCACGTACTGGGAGTACGCTCCGCGCGTCAAGCCTACTCCGCCGAAGTGAGCTACGAAGGCCGGGAACGGCTGCGGCCTTGCTGGACGAACCCTTCGGTAAGACTCAGGCCATGCTTTTTTGAACATTCCCCCTCATTGATGTCGGTTGTGGTCCTGAAGCATCTATGGCCATTGAACATGAAATATTCAACAGGCCCAATGCCGTCACTTTACTCCAGATGAATAAGAGTGTGACAAAATGGAATGAAAAAGCCTAGGCTTTCCCCTTCAAGGGCGCAAGGCTCATTTCAAAGGTTCACACCTGACTTGTGAAAGTTTCGTTGTTGAACACTTTCAATCCGAGGAATGACTGAATGAGAATTTCTCATATGGTGAAATTGGCGATATTGCTCATCTTGGTTTTCGGAGCATACGGGATCTTTCAGCTGGTTGATGTGGAAGCCCTGTTGAATCCAGACTTCGTCGTGAATCAATTGAAAGCCATGGGCAGTTTGGGGCCGGTGGTCTTTATCGGGCTCATGGTGCTCGCGGTGGTCGTCAGCCCAATTCCTAGTTTGCCGTTAGACATTGCCGCCGGAATTACGTTTGGACCGTTCTGGGGCATGGTGTATGCCGTGACTGGGGCGGAGATTGGCGCCATTCTCAGTTTTCTCATTGGACGGGCTTTGGGAAGGGAAGTGCTGGGGCGTTTGTTAAAAACCAATGCGAACTTTTGTGAAAAGTGTTCAGATCACCATTTGATGGGGTTGGTGTTTGTCGCGCGTCTCCTTCCGATTTTTTCATTCGATATTGTGAGCTATGGCGCAGGCTTGACGAAGATGTCGTTGAAAGTGTTTGCGATCGCCACCCTATTTGGCATGATCCCGTCGACGTTTGCCCTGACCTATTTGGGTGGCAGTGTCCCGACAATGCAGTGGCCGATCATTTTGTCGGGATTGCTGTTGGCCGGACTGTTTCTCTTTTTGCCGAAGTTAATTCTCAAGAATAAATCGGCCTGGTGGGTACGACTCATTCAAGGAGAAGCGCCTGTTTCTGAAGAAATGACACAGGCTCCTATTCAATTGCCTACTTCAGAAGTCCAGTGTTCTTGGTGTGGGGCAAAAGAAGTTGGCTCGAAGTTATGAGGTGCGAGGTGACTTAGGAATCCGTCCGAGCAATTCTTCCGCAGGATAGGTAATGATTTCGGCTAAGGTGGGGTGATAGTGGGGGATTCGCATCAGGTCATGCACTGTGCCATAGAAATACATCACGGCAATGAGTTCATGGATGAGTTCAGCCGCTTCGGGTCCGACTATATGAGCTCCAAGGAGAGTTCCGGTAAGAGGGTCGGCGAGGAGTTTCACATGCCCATGGGTTTCACCAAGCGTCATAGACTTTCCATGGTCGTTAAATGGATAGGAGGCGGTCATGTATGCAACCTGCTCTTTCCGGCATTCTTTTTCGCTCAGGCCAACGTTCGCCACTTGTGGGTCGGTAAAGACGACCTGGGTTTTTAACCGATCGTCATATCGGCGTGGTGAGTCGTTCGGGTGTATGGCATTCCAACCTGCAATCTCTCCCTGCTCGATTGCAATGTGCACAATTTCCTGGATGCCATTGACGTCGCCGACGGCAAAAATATGTGGGTGATTGGTACGCATCGTGTCATCAACAACGACCTTGCCCTTTTCCGTTTGGACCCCCGCAGCTTCAAGATGTAAGCCATCGATATTCGGTTGTCGGCCAAGAGCTTGGAGGACGACATCCGCAGCAACTGTTTTTTCTTCTCCGTCGTGTTCAAAATGCGCCACCTTTTGTGTGCCATCCTGAGTGAATCGATGAAGTTGTGTGTTGGTGAATACGGTCATGCCCTCTTCGCGGAATCGAGCTTCGACCGGGCGAGCGAGGTCTTCATCTCCATCAGACATGATGTGCCGACTACGTTGAATGAGGGTGACGTTTGTTCCAATACGAGAAAAGAATTGAGCGAGTTCAACCGCGACAGCCCCACCACCAAGGACGATCATTGATTGAGGCAGGTCGCGCATTTCCAATGCCTCATCACTCGTGATGTATCCCACTTCTTCAAGTCCAGGGATAGGAATGCGCGAGACCACCGACCCTGTTGATATGATAAACGCCTTGGCCGTGAGCGTCTGAGAACCAACCTGCACTTCATGTGGTGAATTAAAGTGGGCTCGTTCTTCGTACAAGGTAAAACGTGAATCCTTCAATGCCTGAATGCGATCATCCGCAAACTCGCCAATGAGCCGAGCCTTACGATCAATGATGGCTGAGAGATTGGCCTTGGCCGTGACCGGAGAGAGGCCGAATTCTTGAGCTCGCTTCATCAGCGAAATAATATCGGAAGAACGAAGAATGGTTTTAGTCGGCATGCATCCGCGGAGAATACAGAGCCCACCCAATGGGCCGTGGTCGATAATGCCCACGTTTGCCCCTTCGTCGCGAGCAGTCCGTGCGGCAGCATACCCTGCCGATCCGCCACCAATAATTAACACGTCATGTGTCATGGATCGGCATGGTATCGTAATGTTGTTCTGGCTACAATGGGGAACAGCCGGTTATTGAAAATTTGGAGCAATTGAGAAGGGACGAAAAATTTAGGAGGACAATGTATGCCACGAGGAATAATTTATAGCTTCATGATTCTAGGATTCTTATCGATTATCTCAGGATGCGCAACAAAATCTGGCCCTCTCGCGGTCCTGCCCATATCAAGCCCCACAGCGGCTCAGCACAATCTTGAAGGAATTAAACTCTACAACGATGGAAACTGGAAGGCCGCAGAGGAACATTTCCTTGCAGCAGTGAAAGATGATCCACAGTTACCAGAAGCCCACTTTAACCTCGCCCTAACTGAGCACAAACTTGGCCAGCATGATCAAGCCAAGAACCATTTCCAAACCGCAGGTGAACTCGCGCCGAACAATAAAGAAATCGTGGAGTCCTCCATTTACCGTAATCACATTGGCCTAGCCTCAACATTTGAACGGCACATTAGTGGCGGATATCGCTATGAGTAGCCATTGTTAGTACATTCTTGTTTCCAGCTTTCGTAATTGGATGTTATTGGCTTCAACCATAAAGGTTATTTGGTCAATGACGAGTTCATCTTCAGTTTCGATCCTCACTTGCCATTCTCCTGGGGAGAGGTGTTGTTTAACGGTATAGCTGCGGTAGCCGGATTCGCGGCCTCCGGAGATGTTGATGGGAATGCGGTCGGTGGTGTGGAAGGGGCGCTTGTTGGTGGTTTCGCTTTTTGGAAAGGGGCGGTATTGCCAATGATGGTAAATCGTGGTTTCCAGGCTAGTGGGTGCGAACACGGAGATGAAGCAATAAGCTGGGCCTTCTCCTCGGATGACATCATCGGAGTCCTTCATCCATTCGTACCACGCTCCTTCTTCAAAGGTCAGACGATAGGAACCATTGGTCTTTTCAACCTGATGGTAAATGCCTGCGAATTTCAAAGAGAGCGGAACGGGGGGTATCCAATTCAAAAAATAAAATCCGGTGAATACTGCGACCAAGCCTATCGCGGGAAGGCTGGTGAACATGGCCGTCCATTGAGATGGTGTGGAGACGCCTCGGTAGGTCAGCGTCACGACTCGAATCACCACCGCCATGGTGAGGCCACACCGATCAAGAACACGAGGGTGTTCATATAGCCAGTGACCACGGGAAGAAAAAACGTGAAGAAGCTAAACGTCACCAAGGCGTACAGGGTGGTTTGCACGGTGAGGCTTGAAAGGCGGCTGTGAAAAAATTCATTCAGGATGAGGACAATGACTATGACCGCGAGGAAAATGGCTGAGGAATTAAACGATGCGCTTCTCGAATAGACAATCGCGTAGGCGCTGAACAGGCTGCCAAAGAGAAAATGTAACGCCGGAACATGATAAGGACGAGTCTTATGTAGAAGGGAAAGAACCGACCATGGAGAACTTTGCCGTGGCATTATTGGCCATTGCCCTAACTGTGCCCGTCCTGTGAAAATGATCAAGGTGCCGAGGAGTGTCACATACAGGAGCAAAAAGAGATTATCGAACAGTCGATCAATTCGGGTGAGGGTAAAGGTGTCGTAGGTAACCCCAGCACAAAATGAGATGAACGGCATGTAGGGTTTGCCTAAGAATTTTTGAATCGATTTCATGGCGTGAATCTTCACGAAGGCGTCCTCATGTTAAAGCGGCATGTAGAGCCATTATACTTTGTCGCCGGATAGGATTGGGCGCTTGAGGGTGGGCTGCATCGTGGCGGTTCTTTTCCTCAAGAGCTTGTGGCATCCGTTGGAACAAATCATTCAAGAGAAGGTCGAAGCGTGAGTCAATCTCGTCATCGAATCCAGTCCTATGTTTTTGTCGGTGTGCAATTTATTTGCCTTGGATGGATTTTTGCCACAGGCCCTTGGGTTGCGGAAACTCCGGCACTGTTGCTGCTCGAAATGCTAGGGGGACTTCTTGTCGTGTGGGCACTCTGGACCATGAAGCTTCGACATCTCAGTGCATTGCCGGAGATTAAACCGCAGAGTCCTCTTCAAACGGGGGGACCGTATCGATGGATTCGGCATCCAATGTATACGGCGTTATTGCTGCTGACGTTGGCTCTGGTCATTGAAGAGTTTTCCCTTTGGCGAGGGTTGGTCTGGTGCCTATTAGTGGTCGATTTGTTTTTGAAACTCCAATATGAAGAAGTGTTGCTGATGAACGCCTTCCCCGATTATCGGGAGTACCAAACCCGTAGCCATAAGTTGATTCCTTGGATTGTCTAGTGTGACGGTTGCAGCGGTCAGTGAGGGCTAGGGATGTTGAAGTGATTCGAGGCGTTTGCGGGCATCTTCAGCATCGGTAAATTTGGCATTCAGGGCCAAAGCCTTTTCTAGGGCGGTCACAGCCTTTTCGGTTTTTCCGCGCTCCGCCTCCACGACTCCCAAATGGTAAAAAATTTCCGCCTGCTCAGGTTTTAACCCTGTTGCTCTATTAAGGACTTCCGCAGCTTTCTCCAATTCTCCTCGTTTCCAGTACACCCAGCCCAACGTGTCTTGAAAGGCGCTACTCTTTGGAGCGAGGGCCACGGCTTGTTCGGCCCATGTGACGGCTTCATCCAAATGAGCGTTATGTTGGACGGATATCCACGCCAAATTGTTGAGCGCAATGGGCTGGTTTGGATTGATCGAAATGGCCGTACGAAACGAGTCAATGGCTTGATCAAAACGTTTGTTTCGTTCGTGAAGGAGTCCGATTTTGACGTGTAACCCAGGAATGCGTGGTGCGAGTGTGCGAGCAGCTTCATAATCTTCCAAGGCTTTGGCGTCTTGTGCTTGGAGAATCGAAACGTCTCCTCGTGCCATGAATGCTTGAACAAATTTAGGTTGGGCGAGAATGGCTTTGTCGAAGAATTTCCTGGCGTCGTCAAGTTGCTTCCGCGTCATATGGATTCGCCCTAGGGCAAAAAAAGGAAGAGGGTTGTCAGGGGCTAACTGTCCTGCTTCTTGAAACTCTAAAACGGCTTGGTCAATTTTCCCGGTGTTGGCCAATGCCGAACCAAGACCAAAATGCGCACCAGCATGGGAGGCTTGTAAGGCCAGGGCGGCTTGGTAGGCGGTGATGGCTTTGTCAGGCTGGTTGGATCGTTGGAGATAAAAATCTCCCAGTTCCAAGTGAAGTCGTAGGAGTTTAGGTTCTAATTCGATGCTACGTTGGTACGCGGCTTCGGCTTCTTCAAGCCGGCCCTGTTGGGTAAGGTGTCTGCCCCACAGTTGATGAATTAAGGCATTTTTGGGGGCCACTTCCAGCGCTTGTTGAATATATTGTTCCGTGACCTTTGGGGACTTTTGCTTGAGGGCTATTTCAGCCAACCCGACCATTGCTCCTACGTGGGCAGGAGTTTTATCCAATGTGGCCAGAAAGGCGTGTTTCGCCATATCAAGATCCCCCTTAGCCAGCGCAGAGAGGCCCTCCTGATAGTCCATAGCACTCGGTGGGGTCTTTGGTTGGTACAAGGGGGTGCCAATTGTGGCTCCCAAGACCGGAGGGCTAAGAGCAAAAAGGATCATTAGGATGATGGGGTGGAAAAGCAAAGCGCAGACAAGATGGCGGTTCATTGGTAATCCTGACGGGGGATGTATTCTAAGATATCAAAGGACAATTTCAGAATACGAAATAGAGGGCGGAGTCGCAATGCCAATTCGAGAAAAAAATGATTTTTTTTTAAAAATAAAGAGGTGAATAGTGGAAAAATATATTCCTGAAATAAGTACACAAATACTCAAAAACTAAGAGATTTGTGACTATTATGATAGGTATAATTAAGTAGCAAAAACCCTCAGTAAACTGTTTCACCGAAAACGAACGAGTTCAAACACCAACAAACCAAGATGGTTGTTGGCTCAAGGTCGTCCCCATTTAACCGACAAATTGATCAGGAGTTGCGTTCATTTCCTGCCACTCAATTTTCTTAGAATTTGTCCTGAATGTGTGTTTTTTTATGCAGGTGAATTGGAAGACCAATCTACATGGGCTGTTTCCAATTGTTCTGCTTGAGCTACCCTTAAAAACCAGGTTTGCATGAAACGACGAATTCCCGTTGAACAGCTCAAGCCAGGAATGCATTTGCTCGGTCTGGATCAGTCGTGGTTCAAATCTCCGTTATGGTTTCATCGAGGACCGGTGAAGTCGTACGCCGATATTCGTCAACTCATGAAATCAGGTGTTCGGGAAGTGACTATTGACACCGAACAGGGCCCTGATGTGCAGGATTCCGCTTGCGAATCGGGGATCCTGAAAACTCAGGGAAGTATTGAGCCTTCTCCGATGCCCGGGTTGGCCGAAATGCATCATGAACCTCCAGGAGTATCAGAAGAGGATGAGGTGAACGAATCTTTAGGAAAAAGCTTTGACCTGGATACTTTTGAAGAAGAGCTTTATATGGCTCAAGGAGTGCGGTCTGAGGCTATCTCCTCCATTAAACGAGTGTTTGAGGGGATAAAAACTGGGGTGGCCTTAGAATCAGGCCCTTTGCAGAACGTGACCCAGACCTTATTTGATTGTATTAAGGCTCGCGAGGGCTGTGTGCTGGCCGATGCGCAGTTACAACGGATGATGCAATTTGATGCTTCCCTGTTTTCCCATGCGGTTGATGTGTGTGTGTTGGCCTTAGTGGTGGGGTATCGGTCGAAAATGTATGAGCAACAACTCCAGGCTTTGGCGATTGGCGCATTGCTCCACGATGTGGGACAGCTTCGTTTGCCACGCAATCTTCTCTTCAAAAAAGGTGCGTTTTCTCCAGAAGAGCGCAATTTGTATATGACCCACCCCAAACTTGGCGCATCGATTTTAGCCAACACGGAAGACATTGCCGAAGCCTCGCGTCGTATTGTCCTTGAGCATCATGAACGGGTGGATGGGGCCGGGTATCCATGGGGACGCCAAGGGAAGACGATTTCGCCCTTATCTCAGCTCGTGGGTTTGGTAGATCGTTATGATGCGTTGGTCAGCAAGCGGGGAGGGCGTCCACCACTTCCACCGGGGCTCGCCATTCGTCGGTTGTATCAATTAGGCATTGAGGGGAAATTTTCCATGGAATGGGTTGAAGCCCTCATCCAATGTTTGGGCTTATATCCTGTGGGCAGTTTGGTTGAACTGAGCACCGGGGAGCGAGGTTGGGTCATTGGGATCAACCAGGCGGATCATATGCTTCCAAGGGTGAAGCTTGTGTGGAGTAAAACCCGAGAAAAGCTTCTATCCTTCCGAGTTGTAGATTTGTCAGAGTGCCAGTCTGGCCAAAAACCCATTCGTGTGTTGCGACTCTTGAATCCCTTCGAAGAAGGTGTTCAAGATGACTTGTGTTTTTTGCCCGAGAGGCAACACACCTCCATCTAGATCGGTCTTCTCGCCGTTTTTTTCTTTTTGATCTTCTCAAACCACAATAATCCCATCTACATTCAAGCCAAGGGCTTGATGATTCCGCATGTCATGCCAGGGTTGCTCCGCTCAGTGGGAGTGTTTAAAAGGGGAATGTTGAAAAAAGCCGCCAGCAGCGTTCTCGCCATTTTGCCGTGCTCACGTACTGAGAGTACGCTCCGCGCGTCAAAATGACTGCGGCCTTCCTGGACGGACTTTTTTGAACATTCCCTCTCACTGATGCTGGTCGTCTTATCTCGAGCATTCATGGGTTTTGGGCATGAAATATTCAACAGGCCCAAAAGAGAAGCATTCGCCAGGCATCGGTGAATCGTGTACCCTTTTTCTTTGATGGTTCATGAGGTGGTTGAGGGGGAATGATCATGCGACGATTGATGCTCATACCCCATCATTTATGGAGTAATATATTGTTGTGATTTACTTTCGTACGAAACCAGACGCGGCGTTTGAAGCCATTTTGCAAGAAGCCTTGTTGAGTGAAATGACCGAGGTGAAAATGTTGGCTGATGGGGGAGCGATTGACTCATGGGAAGGGCTCTATCCTTATACCTCGGTGGCCTGTAGTCCCTATACGGCGATTCGCATGATGGGCCAATTGTTAGCGGCGACCAGAGATGCTTCGGTCTATCTGCTGACCGATATTCACTGGTTGTTGCTCTACGAATGTCTGCAGAACTTTTGCGCGATTCATAATGAGTTGGTCGAAGATGATGCTCAGGCCTTACGGACGATAGGGGCCTTTCGTATTGGCCAAGTGGACGAAGAGGCCATGATCACCATTTATTTTTGGGATACGGATTTTTTGCTTCGATCCCTCTCAGATGAAGATGACCTGTTTGCAAATGACGAGTTTGACGAAGAGCCGGAACCCGAGACTACCCACAACCTCCTCGATGATTCAGAAGAAGCCGAGATTCCCCTGTTGGAAATTGTGGAAGACGTGGCGTGGATCGTTCCAGACCCAGCAGCCTTTTTTCGGACTGGGTCGATCGAATATCCAGATATAGGAGAGTGATGCGTGTTGACCTCAGGAATGGCCATGAAACATTGGTGACATTGAAACTGACAGACATGGGGAGAGTGCGAAAGTATGGCGCGTAACACCATTCAAGATTTTCAACGAGATCCCTATTTGCGACTCATTCGTCCATTGGTTCAGGCCTATTTAGGGTTTTACCGAGTGGGGAGTCGACATATTGAAAGTCTGGGGCTGACAGGGCCGCAATTTGATGTGTTGGCCGAACTTGGTGGCACGGAGGGCCTGACCTGTGCCGAACTAGGAAATGCCACGCTTATTACCAAAGGTACGCTGACTGGGGTGTTGGATCGATTGGAAGCCAAAGGATTATTGGCACGGCACACCGTCGAGGGGGATCGCCGAGCCATTCATATCCAATTAACCACTGCTGGAGAAGAGCTCTTTCATAAAGTGTTTCCTCTGCATGCGGAGTTTATGCGACCGTTCCTTCAACAAGAATTTTCACCCAAGGAAGTGGACGCGTTGCGCACGCAACTCTTTCGTCTCCGAGATAGTTTTGAGAGAGAACCGTTGGGTCCAACCAAGAAGAAGGATCAAGTGAAACATGGAAAAGCCCGCTGAGACCAGTTGCCCGATTCACGATCCGATCCAACAACGGTGGAGTCCTCGATCGTTTTCCGATCGGCCGGTTGAGAAAGAAAACTTGATACGTATTTTTGAAGCGGCGCGGTGGGCCTCGTCCTGTTTTAATGAGCAACCTTGGCAGTTCATCGTCGCGACTAAGGGCGATCCGGAGGAATATGAACGTATGCTGTCGTGTCTTGTCGAAGGCAATCAAGAATGGGCAAAACTCGCGCCGGTATTAATCCTGACCGTAGCCAAGTCCACGTTTGATCATAATGCCAAAGGGAATCCGCATGCTTGGCATGACGTGGGGTTGGCCGTGGGCAACTTGGTCATTCAAGCCACGACCTTAGGACTGAGCTTGCATCAAATGGCCGGCATTCTTCCGGATCGTATCCGAGAAGTCTATGGTGTTCCACAAGGGTTTGAACCGGTGACCGCGTTGGCCTTGGGATATGCTGGCGATCCGACTCTCCTACCTGATGAGTTGTGTCAACGTGAACAGGCTCCACGCACGAGGAAACCGCTGTCCGAGTTGGTGTTTAGTGAGACATGGGGGCAGACGGCGTCGATTGTGAAGTGAGGGGGTTCTAGTCAATCCTGTGAGAATCCCTCCTCGGGAATACGAAGAGGAACATCCAGCCTTTCATCGTTTCATTTTGACAAGGTGGTCGGTGCTTGCCCAAAAAGAACATTTCCATTCAGGTGAAGCGAATCTACGAAGCGGCTCATCTTCAGGATGGGTATCGTATTCTTGTTGATCGTCTCTGGCCTCGTGGCATCAAGAAAGACGACGCCAAGATCGACCTTTGGCTTAAGGACATGGCTCCATCCGATGCTCTGCGGAAATGGTTCAATCATGAGCCGCAGAAGTGGGAAGAGTTTAAAGAGCGGTATGGTCAAGAATTAGAAGAGAACCAAGACCTTGTCAGTCAGTTGTCCCTGCACGTAAAAAATGGCCACGTCACGTTTCTTTTTGCTGCGAAGAACGAAACGCACAATAATGCTGTGGCTTTGTGCGAATATCTTTTAGGTCGCGTGTAAGGGTTTTATTTTGACGGGATGTTCTCTCCACCAGCGAGGTCTTTTTGTATTGAAAAAATGACCCAAAACCATTTTTACCTCTTGCGGTCCTGTGGATCCTCTGCGCGGTTGGCTAAATTCGTGGGCTACGCAACGCGCTCCGTTAAAACAGTACTCGCCTAACCCCCCGATTTGGCTGCACTGCTCGGCCAAGCTGAATGCGGGAACAAATGTGTATGGGGAAAGAGCGTTCGATATTCCTTAACCTATGATATTCGGTGCAGCATTGTATCCATTCCATGATCTCCCATTTTGAATGGATGCCTTGGCTGCCTTTTATGATATAAAAGGTTATGGAATCCGCGATTTCCATCGCGACGATTTAAAACGCCTTTAAGTATGAAACGAAATCCCTGGAGACCTTTCAGAAAAACCAAGAGTTTTATGTTTGAAAAATTTGTCCGTTCCATTTTTGTTTTGGATGCTTGATGTAGGAGACTCATGTTATGAGTACGGCGAAAGAAGAAGTAAAGGCACTTCTGGATAAACTCTCCGACGATTGTTCGTTGGAGGATGTCCAATACCACCTGTATGTTGTCGAGAAAATTCGTCGAGGGATTCAGCGGGCTGAAAAGGAAAAGGTGTTTAACCAGGACGAGGTCGAAAGGCAATTCAAGAAATGGACCTCGAAGTAAAGTGGTCGCCTGAGGCCAAAGAAGACCTCGAATCGATTGCGGAATATATCGCCAGAGACTCTGAGTTTTATGCCCGATCTGTTGTGACTGAAATTTTATCGGCTTCCCGACATGGCAGTGAATTTCCGTTCATTGGTCGAGTCGTACCTATAATTGGAGATGAGTGCATAAGGGAGCGATTCATCTACAGCTACCGGCTGGGTTACCCGGTTGAACCAAGGCGAATCTTGATCCTGGCATTAATCCATGGCCATCGGCTACTTGGGAATATATTAGAATGAATAGCGGGTCTATAATAGGCCGTTCTGTCTTACCTCCCAAGTCGGTATGGTTAATGGTCCTTTTAGGTGATTCCTTGTGGGTTCAAAGGTTAACGTCCCCCCATTTTTTTTGTTCCTTTTTGTTTTGCCGCACAAATAAAATCTCAAATCCCTCACAGACATTTCCTGTCTGGCCAGTTTTCCCATCAATATGGCCAGACACGCTGTATAAATTGAACTTATTGGTTGCCGCTTCTATGTCTTGTGTTTCCGCTCCTCAGGAGGGATAACCTCTGTCAGGCCATGGAGCGCAGTGCCTTGTAGCCAGAGTTAACCTCCTCGTATCGTGTATCGTATTTTTACATGGTGACTTCCTTTCTTCTTTCTCAAACTCTAGCGGCCTTTGCCTTTGCGCTGGGAATAGCGGCGTTTCAATTCAAAACTCGGCAAACAGTGCTTTTCTATTGGTGCGGCTCGGCTCTGGTGAATGCGTGCCATTTTCTGATACTCGGGCTTCCTGAACCAGCGACGCTGGCTGCCCTCACCGGGATTCGGTTCCTGACTGCTGCATTTACGACAAGCCGCAAGGTAATGTCTGTGTTCTTTGTGCTGGTCGTCATTGGATTTTGGATGACCTTTCAACAACCCTTGAGTCTACTTGCGCTTGTCGCAACGCTCCTGGGAACGTATGGCAGTTTCCGGCCGAGTGATCGAGAGGTTCGTGTGTTTTTGATGGGGTGTGCGTTGATCTGGATGGTGCACAATTTCTTGGTCTGGTCGCCTGTCGCGGCCATGATGGAAGCTTCCTTCTTCATGAGTAATGTTCTTGGTTTTGTCAGATTTTATTCGAGTGGACGTTTTGAGAAATTTCGCATCCAAGAGAGAAAGGAATAGATTGTTCCTGTTGGCGTGTGTTACGTCAGTGGATGTATTTCTTATCACTACGCGATTGCTATATTGGCATAGTTAAAAGTAGTATTAGAGACATATTTGGAGGTGTTATGGCTAAGGTTCCCAAACTCGTTCCTATCTCCGACCTTCGGCAGGATGCCGCGGCAGTCATGAATGAAGTTCAGAAGACTGAAGAGCCCTGTTTTATTACCCAACGTGGGCGGGCCACGGCAGTGCTACTCAGTCTGGTTGCTTACGAACGGTCCCAGCAAGAAAAGGAATTGCTTCATCTTTTGGCTGCAGGGGAGAAAGAAATTGCGCAGGACAAAGGATACTCACTCGGCAGTGTGCTCAGGGAGGCTGATGCCCTGCTTGAGAATGGCGGGACGTGAAAGTTCGGTTTACTCCCTCGGCACGCCAGCAGTTTCTTGATGGGCTTGCCTACATTCGAAGAGATAAACCATCTGCTGCTCGAAATTTTCGTAAACGAACTCAGCGGGTATTACGCCGCCTGGAAGACTATCCACTTTCAGGGCGAACCATTCCCGAATTCCCAGCATTGCCTCATCGGGAAGTGATCATTAATCCTTATCGCTTCTTTTACCGAATGGAAAAGAAAACCGTGTGGATTGTTGCGGTTTTGCATAGTGCGCAAGAAGTTGACTCGGGCGAGGATTCGGTATGAAAACGTCATTTAGCCTTTTTCGAGGAGTTAGAGCTTGCCAATTTTGTTATTTGCCGCTCGAATAAATCTCAAAATTAGTCGTTGACTTTTCCCACCTTGTTGGCTTTTTACACCTGAATTGACATCGATTCCATATGGTTTGACTTGTTGAATGGCTGACGCGACGTTCTTTGGCGTGAGTCCCCCAGCCAGGATGACGGGGATGGGTGACTCTCGAACAATTTGCGCGGAGATTGTCCAATCGTGCGTGTGGCCTGTGCCTCCGACTTGATTGGTTTCTTTATTGATGGAATCGAGTAAGATCGCGTCGGCTACCTTGGTTACCTGCCTGGCGCGGTTAATGGCGTTTGGGCCATCCACGCTCACTTTGGCGATGATTTTTCTGGGAAAGAGTTTTCGGCCAAGACTTTTGATTGTTCGCGGTGGGAGGTCGCTGTGGAGTTGAATGGCTGATGTGGAAACTTGCTGCGCCAAATTGAGAATTTTGTTGGGATCTTCAAGGTGGGTCACCAGCACTGTGGTGGTGAAAGGTCCAACAGCCTGGCAAATCTTTGCCGCTGTTTTTGGTGATACAAAATCTTTTGATCGGTGTACTCTTCCGACTAATACTCCAATGGCATCTGCCCCACATGTTTCTGAGAGCCTTGCATCATTGACCGTTTTAATCCCACAGATTTTGACGCGCATGATTCGGGTTCCATTGCCTGTGAAAAGTCCAGGTATTTAACTCGCTTTCGGCCTTGCCGTGCAATGTCTGCTGTGATTCTATTTTGAATGGATGCTCGTCAGGGCAATATGGTATAAAAGGTCATGGAATCCAAGGTTCCTATTGCGACGATTAAAAACGATTTCAAGCATGAAAGTAAGTTCTTGGAGACCTTTCAGGAAAACCAGGAATATTATGCTTGGCAATTTCATCTTAAGCTTCAGAAACGTCAGGAGTTGCTTCGTCGTTCCATAGCGAAATGGAGGCAGTTTCCTGAGCTCCCCAATTCTAACTAAAGTCCCTTAGTTTTTCTCATCCCTTTTGGCCCTCTTTTCGTTTTTTCGTTTGAGGCCTACAATACGGTTCATGGAACAGGCTTCTTCTCCTGGAAAAACGACTCGCTGGATCATCCATGTGGATATGGATGCGTTTTATGCGTCCGTGGAGCAGCGGGATTATCCTGAGCATCGCGGGAAGCCTGTGATTGTGGGGGCTGATCCAAAGGGCGGTACTGGGCGTGGTGTGGTGTCAGCGGCGTCCTATGAGGCACGCAAATTTGGGGTCCATTCGGCGCTGCCCATAGGTCAAGCTTATCGTCGATGTCCGCTTGGTGTGTTCCTTCCTGTTCGAATGTCACGGTACCAAGAAGTCTCCTCACATATTTTTTCCATCTTTCGACGGTACACCGACCTGGTCGAGCCATTGAGCCTCGATGAAGCATTTCTAGATGTGACGGGGAGCCTTCGTCTGTTCGGCACTCCGCAAGCCATTGGCGCGCAAATCCAACGAGATATTTGGGAAGAGGCGCATTTGATTGCCTCTGTTGGAGTGGCGACCACAAAGTATGTGGCCAAGGTGGCATCGGATCTTCAAAAGCCCCAAGGGTTTGTCATTGTCCCTGAAAATGCGGAGCGAACGTTTCTTCACGATCTTCCGATTGAACGATTGTGGGGGGCTGGTCCCAAGACGGCACAGCGACTACGTGGTCGAGGGTATGAAACCATTGGTCAATTGGCTTCGGCATCCTGTGCAGAGCTATCAAGCTGGTTAGGAAAACAGGGAAAGCACTTTTGGGAATTAGCCAATGGGATTGATGCTCGTGAGGTGGTCCCCGAGGCCCCGGCGAAATCGATTGGGGCTGAGATGACGTTTGACATCGATACCTCAGAGATCTCGGCAATCAAGAAGACCATCCTAGAACTCGCCAACAGGGTCGGGAGTCGTTTACGGACCGAGGGTGTTCAAGCGAAAACGTTGACCTTGAAATTTCGTACAGCCAAGTTTGAAACCTACGCCAGGTCTACGACGCTTCAGGATCCCACAGATCAGGACTCAACCATCTATCATAAGGCCCTGATGTTGCTTGAGCGCCTACCGTGTGCAACTGAAAAAGCTCGACTGTTAGGAGTCGCCGGGTCTCATCTTGTAAAGCCGGAGGACTCATCCCAATTAACACTGTTTCCTTCAATGCCGGAATCGAGCACCCATGTGACGAGAGCGCTGGATTCCATTCGGTCCCGCTTTGGTGCTCAGGCCATTCAACCTGCAACGCTTCTTTCGCATATGAAGAATAAGGCTCCAGGCTAGGAGGATGGCGAGTCGTGTTCTTTCAGGAGCCGTTGAATCTGGCGATCGGTTTCCGCATATCCACCCTCGCCAATTTTGACGTATTGAATGACGCCCTGTTTATCGATGAGGTACAGCGTCGGCCAAAAGCGATTCCGGTATTTCCTCCAAGTTTCAAAGTCATTATCAATGGGAACTGCATAGGGAATCTTGTTTTTGTCGATATAGTCTTGGACACTGTTAGTAGATTTTTCGTAGCTGAATTCTGGCGAATGAATGGCAATGACGAACAACCCTTGCTCTGCATACTTGGTGTGCCACTCTTTGACATAGGGTTCGATGTTGCGGCAGTTGTAACAGCCAAAGGTCCAAAACTCGACCATGACCACCTTCCCTCGTAAATCTTGCAATCGTTGTGGCGAGGAGTTTAACCAGACTCCATTAGTGATGTCTGGAGCAGGGATGCCGGTTTGTGCATGAAGTTGATCGGGGATTGCCATGGATCCTAACGCTCCACTCAGGCAAGCGATAAAGGCCATCCTTGTTTGTAGCGTATTGAGTGCCCCATTCATGAGGGTGCCTCCTTTGTTTCTTGAGAAATGAATGTGATGTTTCTCGTAGTCATGGTGGACCTCAATTCATTGCAGTGACTGTTGAAAAAAAATGCCAGTCTTCGCCAAGGCTATGGCTGACCTGCCATCGGCATTCTTTGTAGATATGAAGCGTGTCTCGGATTCGTATCGCGAAAAGTATTTCCTGTAGCTTGCAGCATCTCATGCTGCCTCTTCCTGGCGGCAGTGGCAATGGATGCGCCAGAAGAGGGCACGATGAGATCGTGCAGCTACAACAGAAATTTCTTTCGACTGCGCTCAAGGTTGGACGGCCGGTGTTGATCCACCGGTGCTGGTCGTCTTATCTCCAGTATTCATGGGTCTTGGGCGTGAAATATTCAACAGGCCCTTACAACTTGATGAGGCATTAATGCTAGAGCGTCGGTGCATATGTGTGGACGGTATACTCTAAAGACGACTCCGGCTGCGGTTATGGCCGATCAATTCCATTTTGAGGAATTGTCAGACCTCACACCTCGATACAATATTGCGCCCTCACAAGCCGTGGTTTCTGTCAGGATGAACTCTGGCTCAACCTCACGCGAGGGGGTGATGTTGAAATGGGGACTGATTCCGTTCTGGGCAAAAGATCCAGCCATGGGAATGAAATTGATCAATGCTCGGGCAGAAACGGTGGCAGAGAAACCCTCGTTCCGAAAGGCGTTTCGACAGCGTCGATGCTTAGTGCTGGCAGATGGATTTTATGAATGGCAGAAGGAAGGACAAACCAAACAACCGTACTATATTCGAATGAAAGATGAGCGCCCATTTGCCTTTGCGGGGCTATGGGAACATTGGACCGACGCTGAGGGCAACGTTCTTGAAACCTGCGCCTTATTGACCACGGAGCCCAATGAGATCATGACGCCCATTCACCACCGCATGCCGGTCATTTTGAATCCGAATGCCTATGATCCGTGGCTTGATCCGACGTTGCACGATGTGTCGAGGCTCACCACCCTGTTACAGTCCTATCCCGCAGAAGAAATGATGGCGAACCCCGTGAGTCGTTTAGTCAATAACGCACGGTTCGATGACCCTCGTTGTATTGAACCTCTTGCGGAACAAGAAGCATGAGCCAATTCTTTCTTTGGCTCACTTCTGTTGGGGAGGGCTATGATCGTGTAGCAGAATTAATTGACCAATTGAGTGAACGGTATCGAGGCCCAAGATTTGAACCTCATCTCACGTTATTGGGGGGAATCGAAGGAGAGGACTCAGTCATCTATGGACACGTTCGTGCGTTGGCCAACACACTTCGTCCCATTTTCATCGACCTTCAGCAGCCTGCCTGTGACAGCGAATATTTTCGCTGTCTTTATTTTCCAGTGAGAGAAACTTCAGAGTTACTTGATGCCCACAAGCAGGCGAACGTGATCTTGGGCAAAACCTCAACAGTGCTATTTTTCCCTCATGTGAGTCTGCTGTATGGCCTGTTTCCGAAGCGAGTAAAACGCGACATCATCGCGTCCTTCCCCACAAATCTTCCAAAACAATTTCTGGCGAATGAACTGAAACTGATCCGAGCGGAATCCCTAAACCCAAAAGATTGGCATCTGGTCGAAACGATGTCTTTACAGGGCTAGGAGGATTTTGGTTTGGGTAGTGGGCGTTTGGCCACTAAGGCGTCAAAAGATTCCTGCAGGCCGTGCCGAGCAGCGAGTACTCCCAGAGAAACCGGGTCGGGTTGATTGAACGGGAGTGGGTTCCTTAAACGGTCGGTGACGATTCCTTGCCCCTCTTTCACCAAGAGCCAGCCGGCGGCGATATCCCATTCGTGTAGCTTGTCAAAATTAATTGTGCCATCGGCTTTTCCCGCGGCGACTAAGGCTAAACTGTAGGCGATAGAGCCCATGGGCCTAAGCGTGGCGTGGTCTTCAAAGGCTTTAAATTCTTTTCGACCTAAACGGGAAGGATTGACTAAGATCGTTAACGGCTTCTTGGTTGATTCGTCGAGCGGGACAGGTTCTCCATTGAGGCAAAGGCCTTCTCCACCTATGGCGGAGAACAATTCGTCGGTCGCAGGGTTGTAGACCACCCCAAGAATTGGTTGCTGATTTTCTACCAGCGCCACCGAGATGCAATATTGCGGAACACCTTTGACGAAGTAGCTCGTGCCATCGATAGGATCGATAATCCACACTCGTGAGCGTTGTAAGCGCTCAGGCGTATCAGGACTTTCTTCAGACATCCATCCGTCACTGGGGAAATGGGTCATCAAGGTTTCATGCAGAATGTCATTGACCGCAAGGTCTGCCGAAGTCACAGGGGAGTGATCCGCTTTTCGATGAGTCTCAAACCCGTCCTTCGCGAGTTGTAAGACGCGAGTTCCAGCCCGTTTCACAGCTTCCAGCACAATGTCGAGTTCGTAGTTCATATTCAAAAGAGAGTCAGGAACGGGCCTCAGTGGTTAGCAGAAAGAAATGTGCCAGGTCTGGGGAGAAGCTAGAAATGCCGAAAATCTCAGATATGCGGACTATTGTCGGGCGAACATAAAGGTGTGCGTGACCTTTTTTTGTCCCTTATCGTACAGCGTCCAGTGATGCGTCATATGGTTCTCATCCATAAACTTGATGGTCAGTTCGTGCATATGCATGTCGTCAATGGAGCGCATGCCGGTGCCATCCATGTAGGACATAGTGATCGTTTCGGAAGACACCAGGCCTTGGGTCTTCATTCGAGGCTGATTGCCGAGCATGCAGTAATGGGTCATCACCAGATCATGACCATCCTGTGTATAGAGGGATACCATTTCTTTTGGGGTTCCAGGAAATAGTTGTTCCATCACCGCCGTGTCTATCGCGGTCAGTGAATAGTGGGCGACAATCGTTTCTTCACCGTCATAGGCTTTTCTGGTACCCTGCCACGTGCCGATGAGGGTTTTCATTTGCTCAAAAGGCGTGGGAGAGAGAGTCGGGTGCTCAGCATGGACTGGCGTTTCTAACGTGACGAAACTGCTCCACAGGCAAACGATGAAAAATAACGATCTGGTTGAGTATGTCATAGATGGGTTTCGTGTCTGATTGGCAATGTGACCTGGTTGAGGACGAGCGAAGCTTATACAACAATATAGAACTCCTGGCTGGGTTGAGTCAATTTAGAACAATTTTGATGAGCCACATGGTGTAATCCGAAGCACTGTTGTTCAACGAGAATTTTGAGCAAGACGGGAGATGGATCGTGGATTTATTTACACATGATCAAAGCCAGCAACCTTGTGGAATCCTTGAGGCCATCTGGATCAAGCGCATGAAGCGAGGGCCTATGGATGCCGTGGAACTGGCGACGTTGGAAAAAGACCAAGGGTTGGTCGGGAATGCGAACCGAGGAGGTCGTCGCCAAGTCACACTGATGGAACGCGAGGTGTGGGAACGATTGATGCAAGAAGTTGGAGGTTCCTTACCTCCAGTGGCCCGTCGAGCCAATTTGTTAATCAGTGGCCTGAGCCTCTTGAAATCTCGCAAGCGAATTTTAGCGATCGGGCGATGTCGAATTCGAGTGCTAGGTGAAAATAAGCCGTGTGAGCGAATGGAAGAAACGTTGGAAGGTTTGGAAAAAGCCATGTGGCCAAATTGGGGAGGTGGGGCGTTTGCCGAGGTGCTGGATGATGGGGAGATATTAGTAGGCGATGAAGTGTCTTGGGTGGAGGAGTGATGATTAGAGCAGGGTTTCGCCCCTGCAGACGAGTCACTTTTGTTTCGGCAAAAGTGACCAAAACCATTCTTGCCCGTGCGCGACCCCAAGGGGGTCCCTGGGCCATCCCCCCGAATTAAGATGGCGAGATAACTCGCTCCGCTCAGACAGCTCTCGCCGAGAGGTGGAATTCGGGGCGATGGCCCAGTCGCGCCCAACGCATGGAAAGGTAAAAGTTAGAGATGATAAATTATGGTTGAGGATTTGATTGGGGAATACGTAAAAATGTAACACTTCTCTTATGGGGGCTGTTCCATTTTTTGAGAAATCTAATAACGATACGGGCTTGAAACGCCCATTTTCATGATGCGTAAAAGGCGAAAATGTAACAGAATGACCCATTCTGTTACATGGGCTTGTTTTAAGACGAAATTGAGGCAGTGCGCAGCCACTTGGCGACGGCCCGGTGATGCAATTCATTAGGAATCATCACAGAGCTTTCGATTGGCTGTCCGCTTACGACCCCAAGCGGACAATGAATTTACGCTGGTATCAAAAGTTACGCTCCATCTGATAGAGTCCAGAGCAGATTACAATTGCTCTGCAAATGACCTTAGATCAAGTGCCTGTGGGCTGGCTGCCACAAGCGCACTAATAGTCGACCAACGTTTCTAGAATTAACCAAATTGCAGCCGATTAGCTTAGCTAATGACAACAAAAGAAAACCAGGTTGAACAGGATTTCATAGCTAAGCTGGGCGACCTCAAATACACCTACCGCCCGGATATCCGCGATCGCGCGGCCTTGGAGAAAAACTTCCGCGAGAAGTTCGAGGCCCTGAACCGGGTCAGTTTGACGGACGGCGAGTTCTCGCGCCTGCTGGAGGAAATCGTCACCCCCGACGTTTTCACCGCGGCCCGCACCCTGCGCTAGCGCAACA
The DNA here is from genome assembly GCA_027623995.1 of Nitrospirota bacterium. Taxonomy (GTDB): domain Bacteria; phylum Nitrospirota; class Nitrospiria; order Nitrospirales; family UBA8639; genus Nitronereus. The sequence goes on along the minus strand of JAQBUF010000004.1, from coordinate 7,101 downwards.
GCTTCACCCGCGACGACGGCACGCCGCTGAACTACACCTTGGTCAACATCAAGGACTGGTGTAAAAACACCTTCGAGGTCGTCAACCAGCTTCGCATCAACACGGATTACAGCCACCACCGCTACGATGTGCTCATTCTCATCAACGGCGTCCCCTGCGTGCAGATCGAGTTGAAAGCGCTCGGCATCAACCCGCGCCGGGCGATGGAACAGATCGTCGAGTACAAGAACGACCCCGGCAACGGCTACGCCAAAACGCTGCTCTGTTTCCTGCAACTGTTCATCGTCAGCAACCGCAGCGATACGTGGTACTTCGCCAACAACAACAGCCGTCACTTCGCGTTCAACGCGGACGAGCGCTTCCTGCCCGTCTATCAGTCCGCCGCCGAAGACAACAAGAAGATCACCCACCTCGACAGCTTCGCCGAGACCTTCCTCGCCAAATGCACGCTGGGCCAGATGATCAGCCGCTACATGGTGCTCATCGCCAGCGAGCAGAAGCTCATGATGATGCGCCCGTATCAGATTTATGCGGTCAAGGCCATTGTGGAGTGCATCCACCAGAATTGCGGCAACGGCTACATCTGGCACACCACCGGCAGCGGCAAGACGCTCACGTCCTTCAAGGCCTCCACGTTGCTGAAGGATAACCCCGACATTGAGAAGTGCCTCTTCGTCGTGGACCGCAAGGACCTCGACCGGCAGACCCGCGAGGAGTTCAACCGCTTTCAGGAAGGCTGCGTCGAGGAAAACACCAACACCGGCGCGCTGGTGCGGCGCCTGCTCTCTGATGACTACGCGGACAAGGTCATCGTCACCACCATCCAGAAACTCGGCCTTGCGCTGGATGAAAACAGCAAGCGCAACAAGCAGCGGAAAAATAACGACCAGCAGACCTACAAGGAACAGTTGGAGCCGCTACGCGAGAAGCGCATCGTCTTCATCTTCGACGAATGTCACCGCTCCCAGTTCGGCGAGAACCACAAAGCCATCAAAGAGTTCTTCCCCAAGGCACAACTCTTCGGCTTCACCGGCACGCCCATCTTTGAACAAAACGCTTCTTATCAGCAAATAGAAGGGCAACTGGCTTCGCTTCGCACCACCAATGACCTGTTCCAGAAGCAGCTCCACGCCTACACCATCACTCACGCCATCGAAGACGCCAATGTGCTGCGCTTCCATGTCGATTACTTCAAACCGGAAGGCCCCAAAACCAAAGCCGCGCTGCCCAAGCCCGGCGAGCCCCTTGCCAAGAAAGCCGTCATCGAGGCCATCCTAGCCAAGCATGATGCCGCCACCGGCCAGCGCAGGTTCAATGCCCTGCTTGCCACCGCCTCCATCAACGACGCCATCGAATACCACGGCCTCTTCGCCGAGATTCAGGCGAAAAAGCAGGCCGCTGACCCCGAATTCCAGCCGCTGAACATCGCCTGTGTTTTTTCACCGCCTGCCGAGGGCGACAAGGACGTACAGCAGATCCAGGAAGACCTGCCGCAGGAAAAAGAAGACAATGCCGTCGAGCCCGAGAAGAAAAAAGCCGCCCTCAAGGCCATCCTCGCCGACTACAACACCCGCTACGGCTCCAACCACACCCTCGGCGAGTTCGACCTCTACTATCAGGATGTGCAAAAGCGCATCAAGGACCAGCAATGGCCCAATGCCGACCACCCCCATACGCAAAAAATTGACATCACCATCGTGGTGGACATGCTCCTCACCGGCTTCGATTCCAAATACTTGAACACGCTCTATGTGGACAAGAACCTCAAGCACCACGGCTTGATTCAGGCCTTCTCCCGCACCAACCGCGTGCTCAACGGCACCAAGCCCTACGGCAACATCCTCGACTTCCGCCAGCAGCAGGACGCCGTGGATGCCGCCATCGCCCTGTTCTCCGGGGAATCGTCCGGGCCGAAAGCCCGCGAAATCTGGCTGGTGGAGAAGGCCCCCGTGGTCATTGAAAAACTGCAAGACGCGGTGAAGAAGCTGGATGCCTTCATGCAATCCCAGGGCCTCACCTGCGCGCCGCAGGCCGTGCCCAACCTCAAGGGCGACGCCGCCCGCGCCGTCTTCATCGAGCGCTTCAAGGAAGTGCAGCGCCTCAAAACCCAGCTCGACCAATACACCGACAAGTCTGACGAAAACGATGCCGCCATCGAGCGCATCCTGCCCAAGGAAAACCTAGTCGGCTTCCGCGGCGCCTATCTGGAAACCGCCCAGCGCCTCAAAGCCCAGCAGGGCAAAGGCAGCGACAAATCCGCGCCGGACGGCGTGGACCAGCTCGATTTCGAGTTCGTCCTCTTTGCCTCCGCCCTCATTGATTACGACTACATCATGGGACTCATCTCCCGCTACTCCCAGCAGACGCCGGGCAAGCAGAAGATGAGCCGCGAGCAGCTCATTGGCCTCATCCAGTCCGATGCCAAGTTCATGAACGAGCGCGAGGACATTGCCGCCTACATCGCCACCCTGAAAGCGGGCGAAGGCCTCAGCGAAAAGGCCATCCGTGACGGCTACACCAGCTTCAAGGCGGAAAAGGACGCCGCCGAACTCGCCGACATCGCCGCCAAACACCACCTCGCCACTGCCGCCCTGCAAAGCTTCGTGGACGGCATACTGCAACGCATGATTTTCGACGGCGAGCAATTGAGCGACCTCATGGCCCCGCTCGATCTCGGATGGAAAGCCCGCACCCAAGCCGAACTCGCCCTCATGGAAGACCTGCTTCCGCTGCTTACTAAACGCGCCCAAGGCCGCGACATCTCAGGACTCAGCGCCTATGAGCAGTAAAACGAAAACCACCGCCACGAAGGAAGAGGCAACGCCCGCGCTGGTGCCGAAGCTGCGGTTTCCGGAGTTTCGAGACGCTTTGGGTTGGGATGTTGGGCGAATTGCCGACATTGCTGAGGTGCTGCAAGGCTACGGCTTTCCCGAACGCTACCAAGGCCAAGCTACCGGTGAATATCCGTTTTACAAAGTCAGTGACATATCAAACACCTTGGCCGCAGGTAAGGTGTATATCTCGGAATCTGCGAACTACATAACTGAAGATGTGTTGAGGGAACTAAAGGCAAAGCCGATTCCAGAAGGAGCGACAATCTTTGCGAAAATCGGCGAGGCTATTCGATCAAATAGACGGGCGATAACTACAAAGTCTTGTTTGATAGATAACAACGCAGCTGGAGTAAAACGAATCCAAGGCAAATCGACTGATTTGTTCGTGTATTTCACGATGGAAACGATTTCGCTGATTGACTACTCAGGCGGCGTAGTTCCATCGGTTAACAAGTCTGCAATCGAGAATATTGAGGTAAAGTTCCCTGAGATTGAGGAACAACAAAAAATCGCCGAGTGCCTGAGTTCGGTGGACGAGCTGATGGCCGCGCAAGCGCGGAAAGTGGACGCGCTCAAGACCCATAAAAAAGGGCTGATGCAGCAGCTTTTCCCCCGCGAAGGCGAAACCCAACCCCGCCTCCGCTTTCCCGAGTTCCAAGACGCAGGGGCGTGGAAACTCGACACACTGGAGAACATGTGCGTAGCCAAGATCTCCTACGGCATCGTTCAAGCAGGGCCACATGTTCCAAACGGCATGCCGTATATTAAGAGCACGGATCTAAACGCCGAACTCTGCCTCGCCAATCTGTCCCGCACGTCGGATGTTATTGCGGATAGATACCGAAGGTCAGAAGTGATACCGGGCGACATCGTGTTTTCCCTGAGAGGAAACATCGGCGTATCTCAAATCGTCCCCAAAGGAATACCCGTTGCGAACTTAACTCAGGGCACCGCGAGAATAAGGACCGAAGGCCCCTCAGAGTTCTATCTCCACGCTCTTCGGAGCCAAGCTGTTCACGACCGCATCTTAGCCGTTGGCAAAGGCAGCACATTCCAAGAAGTATCTTTGGAAGCCTTGAGGGAGATACCGCTGTTTCGGCCCGCGCTGGCCGAACAACAACGCATCGCCGATTGTCTCACCAGCCTCGACGACCTCATCGCCGCGCAAACCCAAAAGCTCGCCGCCCTCAAGACCCACAAGAAAGGGCTGATGCAGCAGCTTTTCCCATCCCCGGAGGATGTTGAAGCATGAGTGACAATCCAAAGATATTTCAGTTTCCTTCCTTTCACCGTTTGGTCGCACGACTGAGAGACGACTTCCAAAGTGGCGGGTATGATTTCGTGCTGCTCTATGCCTACAACGGCACCGGCAAGACACGCCTCTCGATGGAATTCAAGGCCGAAGGAAAGATCAAGAACGCCGGAACGCCTGATACGCTCTACTTCAACGCCTACACGGAAGATCTCTTCATTTGGGACAACGATCTAGAAGGCAACAGCAAGCGGGTCCTCCGGCTCAACTCAGACTCACTTTTCTTTTCCGGCATCAAAGAACTTGCTCTCGACGAAAACATCCAGTCCTACCTGGGCCGCTATACGGACTTGGAGTTCGACATTGATTACACCAATTGGACGGTTTCATTCAGCAAGGGCGAGAAGGAGCACATCAAGGCGTCAAGCGGCGAAGCGAACATTTTCGTTTGGTGCCTGTTCATGGCGATCTGCGAGCGCGTGATTGATGGCCACCCAACCTACGACTGGGTGAAGCATTTCTACATCGATGACCCCATCTCTTCTTTGGACGACAATAACGCCATCGCCGTCGCCAGCGATCTGGCGAAGCTTCTCCGGAAGGCGAAGGATCGAACCAAGCTGGTGGACGTGGCCGAAGCTGGAGCCGCGTCTGGAGCGCCGACCACGCGCAAGGAGAGCGCTCCCATCAAGGTCATTGTGTCCTCGCACCACGCACTTTTCTTCAACGTCGTCTGCAACGAGCTGAAAACTGCGAAGACTAAGCGCTATTTCCTGCACCGCCCAAATAGCGGCGAGGAGTTGACGCTCCGCGCGACCGACGACGCGCCGTTCTTCCATCACGTCGCAATGCTGAGCGAAATCCGCAAGGCTGCGGAAACCGGTGCGCTCTTCACCTACCACTTCAACATGCTCCGCAGCATTCTTGAAAAGACGGCGACCTTCTTCGGAAAAAGGGATTTTTCGGCATGCCTTGAAGGAGTGGAAGACGAGGCACTATATGCCCGCACTCTTAATCTCCTCAGTCACGGAAGATATTCGCTCTACGAGCCGACGGAGATGCTGGAAGACAACAAGCAGCTCTTCCGCGACATTCTCTCGGCGTTCCTCAACAAGCATCAGTTCGACCTGCCCGCACTGTTGAACGAACCCGTCGTGCCAGCCGTCGCTCTGACCACACCGATCCAAGCCCCAGGAGCAGCACCAACACCATGAACGACCAAGACCAAAAACAACTGGGCAAGACCCTCTGGAACATCGCCGACCAACTGCGCGGAGCGATGAACGCGGACGATTTCCGCGACTACATGCTGTCCTTCCTCTTCCTGGGCTACCTCTCGGACAATTACGAGAAAGCGGCGGAGAAGGAACTGGGCAAAGATTATCCCACGCTCGGCGCAGACGACCGCCGCGTGCCGCTGTCCCTCTGGTATGCCAACAACCCGGACAACATCACCGAGTTCGAAAAACAAATGCGCCGCAAGGTGCACTACGTCATCCAGCCGGCGCACCTCTGGAACAGCATCGCCAACCTGGCCCGCACCCAGAATGGCGAACTGCTCAACACGCTGCAGGCGGGATTCAAATACATCGAAAACGAATCCTTCGAGAGCACCTTCAACGGCCTGTTCTCGGAGATCAATCTCGGCTCGGACAAACTCGGCCGGAAGTATGAAGACCGGAACGCCAAGCTTTGTTCCATTATTACGGAGATCGCCAAGGGGCTGAACGAGTTCTCAACAGACATCGATGCGCTGGGCGATGCCTACGAATACCTGATCGGCCAGTTTGCTGCCGGTTCCGGCAAGAAGGCGGGCGAGTTCTACACTCCGCAGCAGATTTCCGACATTCTCTCCGCCATTGTCACCCTCGACAGCCAGGAGCCAGCCACCGGCAAGAAAGACCGCCTCGCCAGCGTCTTGGACTTCGCCTGCGGTTCGGGCTCGCTGCTTCTCAACGTACGCAAGCGCATGGGACCGCACGGCATCGGCAAGATTTACGGGCAGGAAAGTAACATTACCACGTACAACCTGGCCCGCATGAACATGCTGCTGCACGGGGTGAAGGATTCGGAGTTCGAAATCTACCACGGCGACAGCCTAAAGAATGATTGGGACATGCTGAAGGAGTTGAACCCCGCCAAGAAACCTTCGTTCGATGCCATCGTCGCCAATCCGCCCTTCAGCTACCGCTGGGAGCCCACCGACGCCATGGGCGACGACGTGCGCTTCAAGAACTATGGACTAGCGCCCAAATCCGCCGCTGACTTTGCCTTTTTGCTGCACGGCTTCCACTACCTGAAGCCCGAGGGTGTCATGGCCATCATCCTGCCCCACGGCGTGTTGTTCCGTGGCGGTGTAGAAGAACGCATTCGCACTAAGCTGCTGAAAGACGGCAACATTGATACGGTGATCGGCTTGCCCGCCAATCTGTTTTTCTCCACCGGCATCCCGGTATGCATTCTGGTACTGAAAAAGTGTAAGAAGCCAGATGATGTGCTGTTTATCAACGCCAGCGAACACTTCGAGAAAGGTAAACGTCAGAATCGTTTATTGCATACAAACGAAATGTCTGATGGGGAAATTGGGCATATTGAAAAGATCATTGAGACTTATCAGTTCCGCAAAGAAGAAGAACGTTATTCCATGCGTGTGTCGATGGAGCGAATCGAGAAGGAAGGCTACAACCTGAATATCTCCCGCTACATCAGCACCGCTGTAGCCGATGAAGAAATTGATTTGCAGAGGGTGAATGCAGTGATGCTGTCACTGGAGCAGAAAATCACCAAGGCGAAAGACAAGCACAATGCATTTCTCAATGAGCTTGACTTGCCCCCATTACCTTAGTTTTTCCACACTTCGCAGAAGAAATTGAATTATAGAAAGCCGGGGAGAACCGGATTTAGCATGAACCCATACAGACAAGTCTTGAGTGTTGATGTCCGCTTTTGGCCGAAACCGGACATAATTGGAGTAATGAATATTTTGCCTAACCGGTCGATGCAGGGGACATCATA
>JAQBUF010000059.1 GCA_027623995.1 Nitrospirota bacterium | reverse complement strand
TGCTTCTTCATGTCGGTCCTCCTCAGGTTGAGGAAAACCTAACATATCAGGTGGCCAAATTTCGGGGGGCACTCCACAGAGTCACTGACCATTCCGGGGAAAACTAATATCCCTATCATCTCTTTTTCCAAAGAGGGAATTCGATAGTCACTCCGTAACGCACCACGGGAATAGCTTATTTAACACTTTTGAATTGAGAGTACTGATAAGAGACGATTCTTGGTAGGGGAATTCTATAATCTTAAAGTGACTGAGGGACTCACCTGTGACGCGAAATGATGTCTACGAAGGTAGAGAACAAAAGTCTAGATTTGCAAAGGAAGGGAAATCGCTGAACAGAGAAACAAGGCGATTCTTGATTACGATCTTCCGTAACGTTCTTTGCGATGCCACCATGCGTGCCCATGCATCCACCCGAAACAGGCTAAAGTAGCAACGACGAAAGCCATGAAAAAAATTGTGAGAACAAATGCGAGTTTACTGACCATCTCTCTCCTCCCACTCTAGGCTCAAAAAAGGGTCGCGAGTCTCTCTAAATAGTATCGGCCTACTTTGGTATTTCCTTTATACATACTCCACCGGCGGCCCTATCACAACCACCACAACATGGCCCTTGGCTCCGACACGGCGATCTATGACTCAGAGATTGGTTTTTGTTGACCTTTTTACTGGTTCCTCACGCGTTAATGGCTGATTCGTTAAAGGACGAGGCTCCTTTTCTAATCGGGTCCGCCGTCCACAATTAATGCAACGATACACTACTAAGGACATGCCTGTCAGTAGGTCAACTTCCTGGTCAAGAACAAGTGTCCCCTCACATCTTCCACAATTTGGTTTTTGAGTACTATTTACCATGTTCATTCATCTTACCATTTATGAAATTACAAAAGGACCTTGACGTATGGTCACGCACTGGGTTCCTCCCCTTTTCAACATGCCCTCTCTAAATCCGCAAGGTCATGGGCACAACTCGCAATATGTTCGACTTGGGAATGTCGTGTAGCCTGCTCCATAAGGGACCGCCACACGGCATTGGTGTCCCACTGTGATAGAGGGGTATCCCACGTCAGATTCTCCCCGTCCCATTCCATCCACACATTCCCCACCTGCACGAATCCCGGTTGGTCATTGAGAATTGCTTTGACCATTTCTTCAATTATGATTTGGGCTCGGGGATGATTCATTTCATAGCCCTCCAGTCAGGAAACATTTACCAAGGCCTTTAAAGGAGTCATTGACGGCATGTATCATTGGTACATCCTATTACTCTTGAGACATGAGGTTGAAAATTGAGAGACGGCAAATTCTATATTTTGAAATAGCGCTTTCAACTCTGTTACCGACTGACCCCGATCGATGGATTTCATGGAATCTTGTAGTTCGTCAGAGACAAAGTTTAGAGGAATGGCTGCTACCACACGCGCCGCATCCACTTCTTGTTTTTTGGCGGCGACTTCCTTCTGCAATTGTTGAATCTCTTCAATAGCCACTTGGCAATCCTTGTCCCACAACGCGGCAAAAACTGGACTCGTTCCGACAAGAAGGGCAAACCCGACCAAGAGATTGAACCACACATGTTTCAGACTCATCAGTTCCTCCTATTTCCCGAATTCATCTTGCCCGATGAATAAACAATTCCATTGTCTGCAGCGATGTTTGAAGGATACCGTCCCCAACCCCTAGGGTAAATTCGCCATGCAGCGTACGCTTTTCGTATCACACAGTGAGGTTTTTTTGGTTTTTGGCAATTTACCGATATTTAATTGCCAAACACCACACCAACGGTTCTTGGAAATATTCAGAAATCGATTGTGGGAAGGAAAATAATGATGACCTGTGACTCGTCAGTGGCCCATGCTGATATTACAAAAAAGAAAGACCAATGAAGGGAGAGGGAAGAAAAAGCCAACTCGAAGAAGGGACGACAATATCAATGAAAACCTACTGTCAAAACGGACGAACACTGCTCTGGGATATTTCAATTTTTAGTTGCAGGAGAACTTTTCGAACCACAGCGATTTGTCATAACCCAGAACAGTCTTCGACTATATCAACTGATCGACGGCAAACCGATGGTCACAGTCATCTCTACGCGTTCCAATGGGTTATCGTTTCCATCTCGCTTGACGGCAACCACGCGATCGACCACCTCCATGCCGCTTTCGACTTCACCAAATGCGGTGTATTGCCCATTGAGAAATGCGGCATCGGCCACACAAATAAAAAATTGCGATCCTGCGCTATTAGGATCTTGAGCACGTGCCATCGACACCACCCCGCGATTATGCAGTTTCGCATTAAACTCAGCATTCACGTGATGCCCTGGCCCACCACTCCCATGGGTTGATCGATCTGGATTTTTGCTATTCGGGTCACCGCCCTGAATCATGAATCCTGGGATCACCCGATGAAACGTGCATCCATCATAAAATTTATCCTGCGCCAATTTGCAAAAATTATTTACATGATTAGGAGCCACATCTGGATAAAATTTCAAGATAATCATCCCCCAGGTTTCCCCTTGTGAAGACACCGTGATCGTGGCTGTTTGCTGACTCTCGTCGCTCATCGAAACTCCTTCTGCCCTGTAATAATGATTTAGAAATATGGACGCTCTATCGAAAACTGCGTCCCAAGCCCTTCGCTCATATTTTCCCAATTTTCTCCGAGGTCTTGACTGCGAAATGCCCCCGCACTTGTCCCGGCAAATAAGTCACCGTTCGAGGTCATCACCATGGCCTGAATCGCACGTTCCGTAAGCCCTGTGCTCACTGAAGTCCATTTGGAATTGGGCTGGGATGTTGTATAAATACCCCATCCAGTCGCCACAAACACTCCTGCATTGGTAGACACGATTCCTCGAATCGAATCATTCGGCAACGATCGCCCAAACCTATGCCAAGATTTCCCATGATCGGCACTGTGAAAAATACCGCCATTCTGCGTCCCGACGAACAGTGCCTCATCTGAGTTTTTCGCAAGCACCCGAATATGATTATGTCGCAACCGTTCTTGCTCATCCACAAACTGCGTCTTCACGGGCTGCCATGTGGCCGTCCCAGGCTTCGTGGTATCGAGCCACTGAACGCCCATTCCCGCAGTCCCGGCGAACAAACGTTGATCATCCAACATGACTAAACTTGAAACCAACGTTTGATCTAAACCCTTCGCCACGACAGTCCAAGTGTGATCGGTTTCATGCCATCGATAGACGCCTCGTCCTGTCCCAGCATAGACGCCACCTGGATTCGCTAAGAGGGATTTGACTTCGACTCGCTTCAAGCCCTGGTTAATCAATTCCCACGTACGTCCATCTTCCTTGGTTCGAAAAATGCCCCCACGAACCGTCCCAGCATATACGCGTCCCCTCTGATCCACCGCCAAACTTAAGACAAACCGGTCACTCAATCCCTCATTTATTGGCTTCCAATGTTCCCCCTGATCATGACTCAGAAACACACCGAGACCAAACGATCCGGCGTAGAGAGAACCATCGGCAGCAGAGACAAAGGCTTGAATACTCGGCGCAACGGCACCTCTATTCTCAAAAGGATTGATATGATTTTGAGGCGCAGCCACAACACTTCCACCCCATGCCAATGTCACCACCCATAGGGCGAATAACATCATGAGTCTCGAAGTCAGGCTAATACGTGCGTGTTGAGGGAAGGACATATTGCGTGAGAACAACTATTCTTTAGAAGGTGGAGGAGCTAAATCATCCAATGAGTCATCAAAATCATCATTATCCGATTCGTATTCAGAGGGTGCTGGCCGACGGCCAAACCACTTCGCTCCCCAGATGCCGATCTCGTACAACACGATCAGGGGTACTGCCATCAACATCATGGTAAAAAGCGTGGCATCTGGGGTAATGACGGCAGAAACAATTAAGGCAATCATCGCCGCATGCCGACGAAATTTGGCTAATTGCTCAGGCTGAACAATGGCCGCACGTGACAACAACGTTAACGTCAACGGTAATTCAAACGCAAACCCAAACGCCAACAGAAATTTTACGTTAAAATCAACATAGGTTCCCACCGCCAATTCCGGCTTCAAGTCTCGTTCCAATCCGAAGGACACAAAGAAGTTAATGACGAGCGGAAGGATGACCAGATTACAAAAGGCCAAACCTAACGCGAAGAAACCCGAGGCCAACAAAAATAAGGGAATGCCCCAATTTTGTTCCTTAGGCAGGAGCGCCGGCTGTATAAACCGCCAACATTGATGGAGGATGACAGGCATGCTGGCGATAATCCCAGCAAGAAAGGAGATTTTGATTGAGGCAAATAAGGCTTCCGCCGGCCCATAAAATATGAGGTCATCGGCAAAGGGGCGCTTAAACCATTCGATGAGATCGGCGGACACGGAAAACATGATGACAAACGCCACCAGGATCGTGCCACCGATAATAAATAGCCGGCGTTTGAGATCGCCAATATGACGAGCAAGAGGATGTCCAACGGATGCCATGAGAAAATTGGCCCTATAAAAACCCGAGATAAAAATTCGTGGCGACCCCCAACGCAAGCCGTCACACAGTTAGGCGGTCGCCTGCTCCTCGCACGTTCGATAGTCGCGAACCATTGCCGCCATACGATCTTTCAACCCAAGTTTTTCCTTTTGAAGTTGTTTTTTCAGCAGCTCTTCCTGAGGGGTGAGCGTGTGATTTTTTAATAACGTTTGCAGTTCGGCATCAAGACGATGGTGAGATTCTTCCACCTCTCGAAAATCTGCATTGGTTGAACGGAGGTGCTCTACAATTTGATCATCAGTTTGCATGCTAATCCTCCTTTCTGTGCCCTATCGACGGGCCTTAAGTTGGATAAAGTGAACGAACACAATCAGCAGCAGAAAACCTTTATAACGGATTTTCTAAATCTAAGGGTTCAAGCCGCATCAACATCGCATCCTCCTTGGGGTTCGTATAGTAGCCAGCGCGACTCCCATATTCACGGAAACCAAAGCCGTCATACAATGACTGCGCAGCCGTATTCGAAGCCCGAACTTCTAATAATGCGCGTTCTATAGGCTGGGAACCTGCATCATGGAGTGCAAATTGTACGAACCGACGGGCGACCCCTTGCCGTCGCCAAGAGGGTTTGACGGCCAAATTCAGCAAGCGCAACTCTTCAAACACGATCCAATAACAGAGGTACCCCACGATACCTTCGTGCGGACCCTGCTCACCAATTGGCATCGCCACGAACAACCGGCTAAAGGGATTCCCAACAATTTCAGCATCAAACATCCCCCGGGTCCAGGGCGCTGAAAAGGCCTCCTGCTCAATTTCTAAAATTTGATCAAGATGGCAGGGTTCCGCCGTTTTGATAGCAAGGGTCAGATTCGACGAAGGTTGTACATCCATATCAAGCATATTAGCGAATCACTGAGGGTTTTTGAACTCTGCTCTCCCATTGCACTTCAGCTTCGGCACGTTGCACATAACGAGGGGAGAGTTGCCTTCCAGCATACTGCTTGGCACGGAAAGAAGACAAGCTGGAAAACCCCACACTGCGAGCCCTTGGCTGCATTGCCTCCTCCGGGCCTGGAATGCATTGATCGCTCAATAATTCTTTTAATTTCCCCTCTGATGTCAACCAACCCTCCCCAAATAAAACTGCTTTACCCTTAATAGAATCAACAAGTTGGGCCAGTGATCCATGGCGATCATCGGAGAGACGCACCAGATGGTCCCCTTCCCACTGAAACAAGCCCCAATACACCTCTCCCCGATTCGCCTTCAACGTAGGACAAACGACTCGATTCTCTCCTCTCAAATTCCAGGCCATCGCCTCAAGAGTGGATACCGTCACAAGTGGCAGCTTCGTGGCCACACGAAACCCCATCATCGTCGAAAGCCCAACACGCAATCCAGTGAAGGATCCTGGTCCAATAGACACCGCCAATCCATCGAGCTGACCTAATGAAACATTAAGGGATTTTAAAAGCCGGTCAATGGTAGGAACTAAGGCACTCGCATGAGAAGTACACTCAGGATGGTTGTCTTCAGCCAAAATCTGTTCATCATCGACGATGGCCACACTCTGGCAACGGGTCGCGGTTTCAATCGCTAAAATTTTCATATCAATTGATGCCCTTAAAAGCTGGGAACCGCAAACAATCGTTCATCGATCGCGACATTCGCTTTCATTTCTTGAAATTCTAATGAGATTTTTCCAGCTTGAATACGATCCTCAGCGACCACCGTAAATGGAAAAATGTGAAAATCGACGTCACCGGTGCCGGATGCCCTCACAGGTCGAAAGTCTGAAGCTTGAATAGACACCACTGACTCGCCGTCGGGATGGAGAAACTCTAATTGCCGAATCTGCAACGAACCCTCTTCGATCAGAAGGCGTTGGATAAATGTTGACGCTGATGTGCTCGGATTAGGTGGGATATCAAATTGATATACGCCATCGTTGGCTTGCACGGCCACAAACCCTTCGCTTCCCAGTGGCAACTTCCCTAATAACACCTCGATGGCACGGAGACTCAAGAGAACCGGCAGACGCAATTCCCCCAATCGTTGAAAATTATCCATGCCCCCGACAATGGGCTTGGGATGGTCTTGAACCCGAAGCGCATACCACTCTCCAGCCAGCAGAAAATCAAACACCAATCCACCAAACCGTGAAAAGCCTTTGATCCGATAGTGATCTGGACGTTGGTAAAAAATACTGCCTTGAAGGGATTGGGCAAAGGGCATCCCCTTGCCATCGATCTCCGCCTGGAAGAGGCCTTTGAGGCTCACCACTTTCGCCTCGCGCTCCTGTAGCGTTTGAACAATCTTGAAAGAAGTCTGTTCCGGCACAGGTGAGAGCGTTCGCTCAGGACCCGCCGCACAACTAGACAGCAAAGCCAAAAAGATCCAGACCGCCAAGACGCGAACCCAAAGTTGGAAGGGAGCGAAAAGTGTCATTTGGGACGCGGCCATAATCCAATTAGCCTCGAGCCATCACTTGATCCAACACATCCCCAATATCTTTCACCCCAATAACTTCGATGCCAGGAACGCCTGACCACTTCACCAAATTACCTTCTGGCAAGACACACCGCTTGAATCCCAATTTCATCGCCTCTTTGGTGCGGACATCCACCTGTGTCACGGGACGAATTTCGCCTCCAAGACCTACCTCGCCTAAGAACAAGGTATGGGCATCAATCACCTGATCTCGAAAGCTCGATATCACGGCTGCCACAATCCCTAAATCAATAGCCGGTTCATCAAGACGAAGGCCGCCTACCACATTGAGATACACATCCTGCCCCGAGATATGGAGACCCAGCCGTTTTTCCATCACCGCCAGCAATAAAGACACACGGTTGACTTCAATTCCATTGGCCATACGCTTGGGCATGGCATAGCCCGTCGTGGTGACTAACGCTTGTAACTCCACCAGAATGGGACGACTCCCTTCGAGTGTGGAGACCACCACCGACCCTGTACTCTGTTCAGGACGCCCGGACAGAAACATCTCGGACGGATTGGACACTTCCTCCAACCCATTGTCCTTCATTTCAAACACACCAATTTCATTGGTGGCGCCAAATCGATTTTTCACCGCGCGCAGGATACGATAGGTATGTCCTTTATCCCCTTCAAAGTACAGCACCGTATCCACGATGTGTTCCAAGAGTTTAGGCCCGGCAATCATCCCATCCTTCGTCACGTGACCAATAATAAACACCGGTACCGACGAACGCTTGGCATACCACATCAACTGGCAAGACACTTCTTGCACTTGACTCACACTCCCCGGAGCAGAGTTCAGCTGATCAGTAAACACCGTTTGAATGGAGTCTACCACCAACGCTGCAGGCTCCATGGCTTGCGTAGTTTTCAAGATTTCTTCAAGCGAGGTTTCCGCCAATATATAGAGAGACGAACTCGACACCCCAAGTCGATCCGCGCGCATCTTTAATTGACGAGGTGATTCTTCCCCTGACACATAGAGCAACGATTGGCCGCCCTGTCCCAGGCCCTGCAAGGCCTGTAACAAGAGCGTGGTTTTGCCAATGCCAGGATCTCCACCAACAAGAATCACCGAGCCTGGCACCACGCCTCCGCCTAAGACTCGATCCAACTCCCCTAGCTGGGTGGATAGTCGAGGTTCAGGATCAATAGGGATTTCCGAAATGGGCATGGGTTTATCAAGAGCACCTTGAAAAACCTTTTGAGCCCCAGTAGCACTTCTCCCGCTCGTCACTTCTTCCTTTAAGGAGTTCCACTGCGAACAATCAGGACATCGCCCAGCCCATCGCGGGGTTTGGAATCCACAGTCCTGGCAAATAAAAATCGTTTTGGGTTTTGGAGTTTTCATGACCAACGATGAAACCGAGAACGGCTCTGCTGAACCAGGGGAGAACCATTGAAGCCAAGCCTCAACGGTTAAAAAAAAACGTGGGGCAACCTACGCCCGCCTACAAATGCTTTCGTACGTCTTTCCACTTCGACACAATTTTGGCACGTCGCGGAAACTTTTCATTTTTTGAAGGGTCAGGAAAGATCACGGCTTTGATTCGATTTTTTACGAGAGTATCGGCAAAGCCCTTGCTCTGCCCAACGCCAGCCTCGACATGATCCCAGCCACCTTCTTTGAGTAGGGCAATAAAGGCAAGTAATCCCTCGGAACCCACCTGAACCTTTCGAGTAATTCCTGGCGGAAACTTGGAGGACTTCAACCAATCCCGGAGGTGTTCTACATCACCATCGTTTCCTCGAAGCAAATAAATAATGTTGAAATAAAACTCGCCGAGCATCGTCAACTCATGAGGCGCATCAGCATCTGGTTCGCCAGGGGTTGAGGTATTAAACGATGACAACATCGTCCCATCCTCAGATTTAAGGAGCGTCACCACATCCACAAAAAGAATGGGTTTCCGGCGTTCCCAAGACGCAAAGTTGCCAATCCCGGAACTGGCCGTCACCTTGGAACTTGTCTCCACGTTCGCCACGATTTTGTGATTGCCACGCATATGGGTTTTAAATTCTAGACTCGCATGGCCATCTTTATCGGTCAGTGCTGTACCTGCGCGTTGCCCTTGCACCACGAATTCAATCGTTTCACCACCTAACCCCGTGACACCGGCAGGACCATCCTGGACCAGTCGCACCTGGAGCATGGCCGGAGTGTTCGGACGAGCCAAGACATCTTCAACAACCAACCGTCCCGTGATTTTTGCATCCGCAGCAAAAAGCATTGATGCCGTAGACAACAAGCACCCCAGACACATCATGGCCACCACAAACGGACGATGCCGTGTAAAGCGAGCTCTGGTCTTTTGATCATGAATAGTCATTGTTTATAACCCAACGATGACGGGAACGTTCCTTCATAAAAAAATGATGTCAGGAAAAACCCCAGGGGTTCTTTACGAGAGTAAACCATTAGGCAAGTCTGCGCTTGCGAAGTTCTTCGGCATACATCTTTTGCCGCATCACATCCCACTCCGAAGTCCCTTCTGGGATTTTCCTGGCATACGACTGAAGCCGTGTCTGAACAATCTTGTCGATGTCCTTTTCCAACACCATTTGTTCAGCGATCAACCGCTTAATCTCTCGCAAAGCCAGCGTGGAAGATCCCACAAAGAGACCTTCACGTGTCTTCTCCAAACATTGAAGAATCACATGCGACAAATGCATTTGCTTTTCATCAGATAAGACCGTCGACATGAGCCTCCAAATCCATCATCATCAACACCGCCAACCACCACGCAGGAATTACAGAACAATCCCTCGTTCTTTCACCAATTTATTTTTCACCAGCATGAACATCTTTTGATAATCGGCCCGACCACTATCAAATTCAGCGTCATATTGTTTTAACATGCCTCGAACTTCAGTATTCAATCGATCCTCGGTGGACAACTCATCCGTAATGGCCTTTTCCAACGCATCGACCAGCTTGTCCTTGGAGCCAGTCACGTCAAACAACTGCTGCTCCTTCAACTGAGCCAGCACAGAATGAGAGATAGACCGTATCCGCTCTTTCGTCATGTGCATCATAACGATTACGAGGCCTTTTCGACCTTCATCATCGTGGCACCTGCGGCCTGTTGTAACACCATGGGATCATCCAGCAAACGACCCACCACATTCACCCGATCTGCCGGAACAGGATCCGCCCCAATGCTCATGGGCGTCCGTCCGAAAAAGACGGCAAACATTCCACCGAGACCCCAGAATGCCACATCGCCCACTTTCACATTCGTCGTGGCGGTTTCACGATGATCTTTCACGCCAGGAATATTGCAGTAAAACTCTTCACCCCATTGATTCAAGGCGGCCTCGATAGGAAGGGCATCATAAATGCCATTCGCTGTCCGAGTTGGCTTTAACTCTGCTTCAACCGAAATGCCGCCGATTGAAATTTTAATACGCTTTTTCTCTAGTTCCATGATAGAAACAGCTCCTCATTCCCTCATAATGAAAACCGAGTTGTCTTGATAAATCAATAAGTTGACTGTAGCGTGTTCATTGAGTTCAAATCAAGAATTTACCACGACTCCCCTAACAGTATTCATGCTTGAATCGTCATTTATCTTCCTCAACGGCGTTGGCGAAACCACAGAAAAACGGCTGTGGGAACACGGCATTACCCATTGGGATCAATTCCTTCAAGCCACCGACCTGCCAGGGATCACCACGGGCAGAAAACCCTTATATGACCGAGAAGTCGAAGAAGTGGCCAAGGATTATGCACAGGGAAATTGGAGAACCCTCGCCAAGCGATTTAAATCAAAAGACCATTGGCGGTTTCTCCAAGCCTTCCGCTCTCGTACGGCTTATTTGGATATCGAGACCACCGGAGAACCGGCTGGATACGGCGACATCACCATCGTAGGATTATTCGCTCAGGGAAAAACCACGACCCTCGTCAAAAACGATTCATTGACGCAGGAACGCCTACAAGAAGAACTGGACAAATATGACCTGCTCGTGACCTTTTTTGGGTCCGGCTTTGATGTGCCCTACCTGCGCACAACCTATCCCAAACTGGAAATCAATCATGCGCATTTTGATTTATGCTTCGCCGCTCGACGCCTCGGTCTTCGCGGAGGGCTTAAACACATCGAGCTGGAATTAGGTTTTGCTCGAGAACAAGACATTCAAGGATTAGATGGATGGGCTGCCGTTGGCCTCTGGCATGCTTGGCAAGCCGGGGATGAAGAAGCAGGACGGAAATTGTGCCTCTACAACGAAACAGACGTCATCAACTTAGCACCACTCGCCGAACATATTTATGATAAGTTCTTACACCGATATGGCCCAAGGAATGTTTCCGCATGTCGATAACCAACCAATGGAAAGGCGTGGGGCTCACCCACGTTGGACGAGTCCGCGCCACGAACCAAGACACGTTCCTCATCGACAACACACTTGGACTCTGGATCGTCGCCGATGGCATGGGTGGCCATGCCGGTGGCGATGTCGCTAGCCAATTGGCCATCGAAACCATTCAACAATACATCGTAAAAAATATCCCTTCAAAATCTCGCACGAATTCTGAAGACTGGGAGCCCCTCTTAACGTCCGCCGTCGTACAGGCCAACGCCACCATTCGACAACGTGGAAAGGCCGAACCCAAATTAAAAAGTATGGGCACCACAGTGGTTTTGGTCTTCATGCCTAACATCACCAAAAACGAGGCGTACATCTTACACGTGGGCGATAGCCGAGCCTATCTCCTTCGCGATCAACAGATATCCGCATTGACCAGCGATCACACTCTACTTGAAGAACGGATTCAAGTCGGCCTTCTGCCAAGGTCAACTCCGCCAAGTCACCAGCTAGCCCATGTTCTCACCCGAGGGGTTGGCGTCGAATCAACGGTCGAACCTGAAGTAGCGCAACATCTACTTCAACCAACAGATGCAATACTGCTCTGCAGCGATGGTCTCATCAAAATGATGGACGACGAGCAAATACTTGGAGTCCTACAGAAGAACCCAACCCAGACAGGCCAAGAACAATGTCAGGCGCTAGTCGATGAGGCAAATGAACTTGGCGGAAAAGATAACACCACGGTCCTACACATCCAATCGAGGTAAAAAGAACTTTCCTCGCAAGCCTCAAAACATTCAGAATAGAATCTGAGGACTGACACCAGGTTCAGGTTATAAGATTCGATGATACAGTGAGGTGCCCCCCTATTCTTCATCGAGAATATGAGCTTAAAACACCTCACTTCTTGCCTGATGCCCAGTGCTTCCAGCCAAACGCCGGTCCCGTGTAAGGAAAGTGACAGAAAGTTCTTCAGCTCACGCAAGATAGACTGCGTCATACGCGGTAACCCTAAACCCCAATTCCCAAATTCTAGGTAGAAACAGGTCGTACTGATAACGCGTGAGAGGGAACTCCGAAAGGTCGGTGAGGGCGTCTTGGGCTCGTTCCTGATCAAGATCACCAGAGGCGGTAAAGCGGCGAAGAACTTGGGCAATCTCCAATTCCAACAAGTGCGGAGCATGCAGAGTCTCGCGGGCGGAAAAAATCCGGCTTCGATTAGAGGTGCAGCGGAGGTCTGAAGCAGAACTTCGAGAAGAGCAGACGCATCAAGGACGATCACCGCCAGTCCCATTCCTCCCGCACAGACTGTTCCCGAGATAGCGAAAGCTTTACAGTACGTCGTTTGTGAAGTCGTTCTCTGAGTTCAGCAATCGTTGGACGTTCAGCGACTCGCCGAACCTCCTCCACCAAAAACTCTGACAAGGCTTTCCCGTCCACCGCTGCCCTCGCCTTGAGTTTCCAATGCAAAGCGTCTGGGACATTCGTTAGCTGAATCATCTTAGCCATGCTGGCATGGCATACTTACATGGGCATCACATATCAAGCTAAAAAGAATTGAAAGCCACGGTATTTTTTAATCTGTAATGAAGGGAATGATAATCAAAATTATAAAGAGAAAATGGAGAATCAAATTAGGAGGCCAAGACTCCATTGAAGACGTTTTTCCATGCGACCTAGCTGATATTGGCGTGGCCGAGACTGCCTCAATTTACTCACAGATCGATTGATTTTGTGTGATCGCGCAGAAAAAACTTTTAAAATATATGAAGGCAAGACCTGAGAATCATCTAGAAGGCTCCTCGCGTGGGCGGTACAGTTGGGGGATGTAGCAAGCATCTTCGAACCTTCCAACCCAAGGAGGAGCCATGGATCAATTGCACGGCGGCATTGATCGGCATACCAACAAACAGTGTGCTCGTGTTAGTCGATGAACAGGAACAGGTCGTGTTCGAAAAGCGCATTCCGAATGACTTGAAAAAAATTCTGTTGCAACTCAACCCCTACCACTCACTGGTCCACGGCCTTGTCGTCGAATCCACCTACAATTGATATTCGTTGATCGACGGCCTCATGGCCGATGGCTACTCGGTGCACTTGGCGAACACCACAGCAATCAAACAATACGACGGACTCACGCATACCAATGATCACAGTGATGCGCGGTGGTTAGCACAGCTATTCCGGTTAGGCATCCTTCCCACGGGCTATATCTACCCGAAAAAAGAAAGGAAGGCGGCTGAGCTGGAATTGGAGTTGGACGAACCACAAAATTTGACGAGACAGCCACGTGGCAACTACTGGGATTGTCAGCATATGGACATACTTGGATACCAACAGTTTTCTGTGGACAACGAGTGGCCAGGAGCGGGAGAGCCCGTGTCTCCCAGCCTTGATCCTGATGCGTGACTGGTGCGACTCAAGAAATTGAGTGGATACCGTAACCAGAGAAAACTCGGATGCAGGAAGAAGGGTTCATCATCGATCGTGAGGAGAAGTCATGGGAAAAATCAGGAAGTGCAAAACCACAGGAGACGTGCGCCCAATGACCGAAGCCTTCTAATGAGTGACCCCACAACCCTTCGAGCTATCAAGCGATGCACAGCAGAGAACGCGTTGTAGGGACAAAATTTCCGCCAGCGACTTGCCGAGCCACTGAAACAAGGCATGGTGTTTATGGAAAAATAGTCAACCAGGAGCATCCCCTCTCCTGGTGCCCCCCTATCTTCTGAGCCGAACTCCCTCAACCAAAGATTTGCTCCCTTGTTCTTGTCAAAAATTTACCCCCGAAACCGACAGCACCAGCAGATACCTTTGCTGTACCTTTAACGGGATTCTTCGCCTCACCCCAACCACAATGGGGAGAAGGTGAATCAGGCCATCATTCAGAAAGTCTTGTGGCTACGTGCTTCATGAAACTGGAGGCATGATTGTATATCGCGAGGGCACTTGTTTCGTCATAGTGTTCACGGCTGTGCATCGCATGGTTGCGATAGACATCCTGTAAAAACCACAAATGCATTGCCATTTCTGAATAGATTCGATGGTCACTTTGCCAAATTTCAGGCGTTAAATCTTTAGGCAATTGATCGAGTTCATGAATCTTGTCTTGGATTTTCTTTATGATCGTTTCCCAGTCTGTCTGTTCATCGGAAAGATGAAAATGTTTGGCAAGCACATTCAGGCCAACTTCTAACACGCGCATGAGATGGAAGACGCATGCCGTATTTCTTGATGTGGCGTAAGACTTGCCGGCCTCTTCCACATCCTCTCTCGCGGACTCAAATCGAGAAACATTTACGCCGAATTGTTCCAGTGGGTCCAAATAGAACTGCTGTTTTTCTGTCGGCAGGAATAGAAATAGATTCTCCGAAATTTCATCATACAAGCACTTGTAGAATTCCTTGTATTGAAGAGCCAACTCATTGTAGGTCGGTGCATCATCAATAGTTTTTTCGATATCCTCTAATTTGGCCACGCACGTCTTCAGTGATATGAATCGACAATCTTCTTTAATTTCCCCAACTTCCGTCTTCGACGAAGACAGTGTCCCGTCGTTGATTTTTTCATACCGATACTCTGCCCGTTCAATGAGCCGAATCACGCTCGTCAACCTGGAACTAATGGCAATATACCGGTCTGCTAAAAATTGAAGCATGTACTATACACTCACTAATGAATAAGGTTTATGTTTCCAAAGCACTCAATCTGGGGAGGGGTCAAATCTTTAGTTGAGACTTTAACAAAAAAAATTGTCAATCACCTAGAAGGCTTCTCGCCTGGGCGGTACGGTTGAGGAATGATCAAGTCACAATAAAGGGTCGTGGCTTTCCATACCCGATTCTTAGATACTAGACTTTCGACGTCGCCTCATCCTTCATGTCGGCTTTCGCCGCTTTGTGGCTTGATCAAGATCGTGGGCTTGAAGGTTTCTCCAAAGTTTAGCAGAAGTCCCCAACGCCTTGGCCAGATCTAAGGCTGCATCAGCCGTGACACAGCACTGAATTTATTGACACGCGTACGTGGACACTCAATTTTTTGTGCAAATTGGGATTGTTTAATTCCTACCTGTTCGAGCAATCCCTCAATAAGCATTTCACCAGAATGAAATGTGTTTTTTGGTTGTTTCATCGCCATCCTCCGTTAATCAGTCAGCTTGAGAGCTTACTTTTTACCTTCAAGGTACTGGGGCACATCCATACTCGGATGAAGCACACGGATGATCTCAATGCCACTGGAGCCCTCTCGGAAAAACACGAGGTGATTACCCGCGATATAACTCCGAAGCTCCAGGTCGAGATCATCACGCTGTCGGCCCAGCTTTGGCCGACGCGCCAGTTTCGTGAACGCTGCGGTTAATTCAAGGAGGTACGCCCGGGCTTGGGCCACGCCCCAGGTTTCTCGTGTGTAACGCTGAATTTCGCGAAGGTCCAGCTGAGCGGCCTCAGACAACTGATAGGCGGACATTACCCTAATTCCTCAAGCAGCTTTCGCATAAAGGCTTGCCCATCTGCACTCTTCCCACGTTCAAGTTGTTTTAACCCCTTCTGAAGCTCCGTCCGCAACGCTTCTCGTTTCAACGCAGCATGGGCTTGATAGTCCTGGATCGACATCATCACAGCCACCGGTCGCCCGTTCTTCGAAATTGTCACGGGTTCCCGCTGGGCTGCGTCCAGGAGAGCGCCGAAATTGGTTTTTGCTTCCGCCGCTGGCATGGTTTTCATCATGAGGAAACTGTCCTTTCGCCAAACATGATCAATTCGTCCATTATGATCGTAATAATCATATAGGTCAATATCGCAATTTCAAAGAATTGCCCTCGAATCTAGCGACAAATTGTATATTCGATTCGACATGACCAT
This sequence comes from Nitrospirota bacterium, assembly GCA_027623995.1. Taxonomy (GTDB): domain Bacteria; phylum Nitrospirota; class Nitrospiria; order Nitrospirales; family UBA8639; genus Nitronereus. Next base: position 4,795 of record JAQBUF010000059.1, on the reverse strand, counting down.
CCGAACCATGGCTGCGGGAAACAACTCGGACTTTGACAACTAACTCAGCGCGACCGCTTTAAAATAGGCGTGGACTTTTTGGCCGGGGTGGAGGTTGAGTTGATGGAAGGATTTTCTGGTAATCATGGCGAGAAGTGGGCAGCCTACGTCTAGCAACACCTCCATGGCGTATTGATCTCTTGGAGATTCTTCGATTTCAACCACTGTGGCTTCCAAAGAATTCAGCACGCTACTGGAGGCCGCTGGTGCGCCGACAACTAAACTCACATCACGGGCATGAATGTGTACCCGCAAAGGCGAACCAACGGCCAATTCCTGTTTCGGAATGAAGAGGGATTGTCCTTCAAATTCTACTCTGGTTAACCCAAAATCTGGTTCATGGTCGGCAATCCGAGTTTCCAGGATCGCACCGACGATATTTGGTTCGACTAGGCCTGGCAGGTCTAAGCGAGAAAACACTTCCTGAATCGATCCGGTCGCGGCAACTTTGCCTTCTTTGATCAAGACCATGTGATTGGCCAGTTGTAAAATTTCGTTAAGGTCGTGGCTGACATAGAGAACAGGAATCTGCAAATCTTGATTAAGCCGTTGAATGAACGGAAGGATTTCTTTTTTTCGTTGGTGATCAAGAGACGCTAAGGGTTCATCCATTAACAGTAATTGAGGACTTATGAGCAGTGCCCTCCCAATCGCCACTCGCTGTTGCTCCCCTCCTGACAAATGATGAACTCGACGCTCCAGAAGCTTTTCCAAACCTAATAATTCAATCACCTGATCAACATGAATGTGCCGATCTGAGACCTGAATCCGCTTCATCCCATATTCCAGATTGTGTTTGGCATTGAGATGTGGGAACAGGCGAGCATCTTGAAACACCACGCCTACTCGTCTTTTTTGAATGGGAAGAAAAGTGTGTTCGTCTTGCCAAAGATCTTGGCCAAATTTGAGGCACCCTGATGGCGCGCGCAGGAGGCCAGCGATGCATCGGAGCAATGTGGTTTTCCCGCTTCCCGAGGTCCCAAATATTGCCGTCGTCCCCTCAAGTGGCATCGTACATTCCACATCGAATTGGAAACCCGGATACGCAATCTGAAATCTGGCGTCGAGATAATTCATGAGACGTGAACCGGCAACCGTCGGTTAATGGTGTAGACGACAGTGAGAATAAGAAAACTAAAGATCAATAGAAACGCGGAGAGAAAATGCGCTTGGGAATATTCGAGCACTTCGACATGATCATAAATGGCAATCGACAACACTTTGGTCACACCAGGAATATTACCGCCTACCATGAGCACGACACCAAACTCACCGAGTGTATGAGCAAAGCCTAGCACGATCGCGCTCAGATAACCCCGAATGGCCATGGGGGATGCCACACTAAGGAACGCATCGAACTTTGAAGCGCCTAATGCCCAGGCTGCTTCCAAGGGTTTTCTGCCCACCGCTTCGAATGCTCCATGCAAAGGCTGAACAACAAAGGGGAGCGAATAGAACGACGAGGCGATAACCAGCCCAGTAAAGGTAAAGGAGAGTGGCGATCCGGTGAGTTCCATCCAAGGGCCGCCAATTGGGCCCAAGGGGCCAAGTGCGATCAACAGATAAAACCCGAGGACGGTCGGCGGCAACACAATCGGCAGCGCGACAATAGCCTCGACCATAGTCCTGAACCTCGACTTGGTGAAGGCGAGCCACCAGGCCAACGGTGTACCGACCACCAGCAACACGCCAACAGTCACTGCGGCCAGTTGCATGGTCAACCACAAGGGGCCCCAATCCATTTCGGTCATAGTCACTCTCTCCAGCCTGCCCTGGAACTTCCCAACCCTGTTCCGATTTTCATTAGAAAGTCTGTCAACGGGACTATTGGTGAACGTGAAGCGTTATACGTAAAGCGTGAAGCGAAGGGAAAAAGAAATTCGTCATCTCGCCCAAGCCTTAGGACTTGGACTCCAACAATTTGGAGTATTTTTGAATTATTCGTCAAACCCATAGCCAAACCGCTCAATAATTGTTCGAGCCTTTGAGGATTTCACATAGCCTAAGAAGGCTTTGGCCGCTGAATTATTTTTACGTCTAGTCAAGAGCACCGCTTGCTGGCGTAACGGGTCATAGAAATTCTCGGGCACATCCCAGCGACTCCCCGCCCCATTGATTTTGGGGTCCAATACTTGAGACATGGCGACAAAGCCCAATTGTGCATTTTGCGAATACACAAACTGAAACGTTTGCCCGATATTTTCTCCACGAACGATTCGTTCTTCCAATTGATTCCAGAGCCCCAACGCTTGCAGGGTGCTTTTAGCAGCAGTGCCATATGGCGCCGTCTTAGGGTTCGCCATGGCCAAACGATTAAAACCGCCTCTCTCTAGAACGGTTTCGCCATCGTCCTTGATCAAACTTGAATCAGGACTCCACAACGTGAGTCGCCCCACGGCGTAGGTAAATCGACTACCTTGCACAGCCAGGCCTTCATCTTCCATCAACTTGGGGCGCTTCGCATCGGCAGAAAAGAACACGTCAAATGGCGCACCATTCCTGATCTGCGCATACAGTTTTCCGCTCGATCCCGAACTGATGATCGCCGTGTGCTCTGTCTCGCGCTCAAAATCCGCAACAATCGCTTTCAGCGTCGATAAGAAATTTGTGGCGACCGCGACGCGAACCTCTTCCGCATCAGCAGCAGAGGTCAAGAGTATGGGGAAAAACAGAATGAGAACAAAAGTATACATTTTGGCACCCATGTCAGGTTCTCCCACTCAACGACGTTTCTACTCTCAAAGATTTTTTGACAATTCTCCATAGTCCGGCAGACCGCCCGATAAAATAAAAATGACCGAACCCATTCTTGCATGCTTTGTTGTAGCTGCGGCATCTTATGCCGCCTCCCACGCGTGTCAGAGGCGCCATGAGATGGCGCAGCTACAGAAAAAGGCTATTTTCCAAGCCCTGCGATTTTTCCGTGGACCTTGAAGCCTGATCCACCACTGCACCCCCAGGATTCACCACAACGCTTCGCTTCCCCATTCCTACTTCACGCCTATGTTTAAATCCTGAACTTGGTCAGAATGTAAAAATAATCAGAATCTTTGCTTCCTCCTGGCGGTAAGCCAGCACTTGTCGGCAATCGATCGAAATAACTCCCTTTAAACCAATGATCATAGCCAGCATCAAATTCTAGGTTGTCATTGATTTTCCACTGGGCCCGCAGTTCCACATCATGGCCAAGAAAATTCCCTGACCCACCCGTGGCATCTCGAAGGCCATTGCTGGCAAAGTCGCCACGTGAGGTCGCCAGATACCACACTCGATGCTTAAACTGAACCTTCCACCCTTCACCGGGAACGACGGTGACTCGCCATCCTGGCGAACTGAGATTGGTGCGAAAAAAGGGACCAAAATTTCCCGTGGACATATATTCAAAACGCCGAGCGCCAAACAGCGTATCAAAGTTTGAGGATTGACTATCGCTCGCATTTCCATCGCCACTGGCATAGTCATAGAACACCACCACTCGTGGCGCACCGGATAGATTGAATGAATAGCCAAAATCAATATGCTGGAAATGGGCAAAGTGATCGGTAGGGCCTCGCTTCCCGACCTGCCACACGGTCTCGACTTCATAATCAACCTGGTTTGTTTCGGGTTTTTTATAGATCCGCGCCCCAAAGGTGGAGAAGGTTTTTTGCATACTCCCAAGGGCACTTTGCTGGTCATTCAATCCAAAATAATAGGCATTCAGGTGCAACCACGGCAGTTCGTTCGTTTCCCCATAGACTCCCCAGAACACGCTTCGCGCTGACTGCCCATCGGGCTGCATATCGTTTCGCAACACCGGCTCAACGAGAAATGCGCGAACACGCCAGACGTTGCCTTGGGCGATTTGCCCGTGCACCCCATCGAAGGCATTCGTGGTGTTCCGAAAATCGTTACGGGCAATCAAGCGGCGATGCCCGAAATCCATGGTGAGCCGACCGATGTGTATATCCGTGCGAAGGCCAGTTCCAAAAAAATTCTTTGCGGTCGCAGAAACGAACAACTGCAAAATGTCCATTTCATTTTCGATCGCCGTCGTCACAAAATCACCTGGATTATCGAGATGAACTCGGGAATCCTGACCTTCAAAGAGAAACCGAAACGCTCCCCCATTCAAACCAAACCGCACACGCGATCGTTGTTGAATCTGGGAATCCGTTCTTCCTAATGGCTGGCCAGATCTCCAGGGATGATCATAGACTTCAAACCGTGTTCGATTTTCGAGGCCAAGATCAATCCATTCCGGAAGATGCAGGGCGCTTTTTAAGTAGCGATTCCATTGCCATTCTTTTTTCCGAATGAGCATGGCATCAGCAGTTTCTGGTCTTGGGGTCTTGGATGTGGCCTGTACTCCCTCAATGAGGCCAAGCGTGAATTGGTGAAGACTGAAAGGTGTGGGTGAGGCCTGTTCCGCACACACATTCGGGGCTCCAAGGGATGCTCCCATTAGACTTACGGCCAGCAAAACGACCATCCACCAAGATAAATGTCCAGACCTTCGCAAACCCCTCTTAGCCATCACCACGAAACTTGGTTCCCCCAAAAATTCATTTCAACATCATTGGAATAAAGATCCCCGCCGCAGAGCACCGGGGAATAACGAGACTCAAATAGTAATGTTTAAATTTAAAAATATCAAGTATAAATGACGTACAAAATCAAGCATTCCTGCACTTTGGGTATAAGAAAACTCGATTCAGAGGAAAAAGGTGACGTCAAGGAAGTTGGATTAGGAGGGACGAATATTATGATGAACCAG
>JAQBUF010000058.1 GCA_027623995.1 Nitrospirota bacterium | reverse complement strand
GAACTTTGATCGAATTCGTCGGATGGATCTGTCCCCTGACTCCATTGGAGAATTGGCTTCGAGATGTGGGAGGTGGCCAGGGATACCAATCCGATTTTATCGAGCATTATTTATTGCCTCTCTTATATCCAACGGGTTTGACTCGTGAGATTCAAGTTTATCTTGGGGTGTTGGTCATCCTGCTAAACGCCGGCATCTATATATGGATGTTTTGTTGGCACAAGAAAAGTTCACCCCATGGAGACCACGTTTAAAAAAATCGAAGTCAGAAAAATGAGGTGGGTCCCTTGTTGGGACATCTCATCCTTAATTCGCTGGCAATTTATTATACGACGATCGGTCGTGTTTTAATGACATGACGCTCCCTCCACGACGTCGGTCAGCTCCTCCAAATTGTGTCCCAGTTGTTTCATCAATGACAATGGCTTGCACCGCACCTATTGTTTGAAATGAATGGTTCTTGTGTTGATGGCCTAACTCCTCCAGTTGCTTCTCGATTTTCAAGGAAAAATATTTTTCTAGGGCAAGATCTCCATTCGCACTGGTTTGTGAGAGGCGAGGCGCGTCAATAGCTTCTTGTATGGGCATTTTGTGATCAATCAAGTTGAGCGTGATATTTACGACCGAATTGATGATGGTGGAGCCTCCAGGTGAGCCATAGGCCGCGATTGGTTGATTATGATGAAAGACTATAGTCGGCGCCATGCTACTTCGTGGACGTTTGCCGGGGGCGACATCATTGGCTCCGGGATTGAAATGTTTGGGGTCTGTATCCGCTGTTGGTACGGCGTTAAAGTCGGTAAGTTCATTGTTGAGAAGAAACCCGAATCCAGGAACCATAAGTCCCGTGCCCCATTTTGATTCGATGGTGTTGGTATACGTGACGATATTGCCGGCTTGGTCGATGATGGTGAAGTGTGTGGTGTTCAGTCCTTCCTCGGGAAGCGCGAGAGTCTCTTGAATGTGAACTGACTGGGATTCCGAAGCAGAATCGAATGGAAGAGGATTTCCCGCAGTGATCAACTCTTGCCGTGTATCTGGATGAATGAACGCCGATCTCGATTCAATATAGGCCGTGTTCAATAGGCCTTCTGCTGGGACATCAACAAAATCTTCATCGCCCATCCAAACGGCCCGATCCGCAAAGGCTAAGCGCATCGCTTCAATCATAACATTGAGCGTTCGCGTAGATCCGAACCCAAAGCCTTGTGAGTGATCTCCAAGGGGAAAACGTTCAAGTAGTTTGAGAATATGAAGAACGGTGAGTCCTCCCGAAGAGGGCGGTGGGGATGATTGAATGCGGTATCCACGATACATCGCTTCCACGGGCTGGCGAATGACCGGTTGATAGTTGGCTAGGTCGTTTATCGTCATGCGACCCTGCAATTTCTTTTGGTCAGCTTGGTGTGTTGATTTCCGAGCGTGGTGCTGTGTCGCAACAATGGCTTCGGCAATCTTGCCTGAGTAAAACGCCTCGGGGCCTTCCTTGGCTAACAGTCGAAATGTGTTGGCGAGGTCCAGCTGAACGAGCAAGTCTCCTGGCTGGGGTGGAATGCCTTGGGGTGCAAATACGTTTCGAGCCACATCATACGATGAGTGAGTGCGTTCATTCCCAAGGCGTCCATCCTTCATTCCTTCTTGTATATCGTTGGCAAGTCGTTGGCTGATTCGTACACCATCTGAGGCCATCTGAATGGCTGGTGCCAGGACTGCAGCAAGAGAGAAGGTGCCCCACCGATCAAGTGCCATTGCGATCCCGCGAATCATTCCAGGCACACCGACAGCGATGCCACTGGTTGAACGAATGGCATAGGGAAATGCTTCGCTCTGTGTGTCGAGAAACATGTCTACTGTTGCGAGGGCAGGAGCGGTTTCACGGGAATCGAGCACCAACGTTTCTTTGGTCTTTGCAAGATACATCATCATAAAGCCGCCACCGCCAATGCCTGAGGATTGTGGCTCTACGACATTGAGTGCGAAGGCCACAGCCGCCGCCGCATCAATGGCATTGCCACCTTGCCGAAGGATGTTTGCGCCAACCCGAGCGGCTGCGGCCTCTGTGGTAGCGACGACTCCGCCGTGGACGCCGGGAATGCCTATCGAATGATCGTGCGTTGTTGCAATGATGATATTGGGAAAAAGTATCGAAGCCATAACCGTTAGGAGTAGCAGGCCTCGCCTCATGGTCTTAGGCCATTTCGTCATTCTGGGCGATCTCTTCTTGCTCATTAGTTTCCCCGCTGTCCTTCCCTCATTATTTTTGATTAACGTCTCCCATTTAGATACAAGCTGTATCTAATCAGATACAGTTAAGTTTGTCTTTCATTGATGGTCGAGAAAAAAATCCTAAAGAAATTAAGATGTTTTCCGATCTCATCCGATCCGAACAATCTGGAACAAAGATTGCGTATGGAAAAGGAGTGAGGGAAACACAATATTTTTATAATTTAGTTAGCACATCTGGGGCCATGCCTTTTTTTGTGTCCATAAAAAAAATCGTTGACTCGTCTGCGGAAAGGATTAGTCTACGTAGTCATACACCGGTTTTAACTTAGGTGTCCATGATGGATTTCTTTACCGGCTGTTCAAACAAGGAGGTGTCTTATGTGTACCATGTTCGGATAAGTCTTACTCTTTCGTCAGGAGGATGGGTCTGATATTCAACTCGCCACGTTTGGGGATGAGTTTTATGCCCGGTACGAAAACACGGATGGCTATACCGTGGTGTATGACGAAGAGCGTGGTCAATACTGTTATGCTCAAGTCGTCGAAGGACGGTTTGCTTCCACTGGCACATCCGTACTCAAGCCTGTTCCACAAGGATTGCGGCGGCATCTCAAGGAGAGTGGAACCATCCGTAATGAAAAGTTCCAGCGTCGCTACAATAAGATTCGGCCTCGAGAGACCACCGGTTCTTCCCATCGGTTCCGAACACTTGGGCCAGCGAATGGATTGCTTGAGGGCCGCCGTGTGAGTCAAGGACAGGTTCGTGGCCTGACTATTATTGTGGACTTTCCTGATATGCCGACTCAAATCGCTGTCGCTGATGTGGACGCGCTTTTGAATGGAGACAACTATCGGCAAAATGGGAACCATTGTTCGGTGAAGGAATATTTTCGAATCGTCTCGAACGGTAAGCTTGAGTATACGAATACCGTCATCGGTCCTATTCACCTCAGTCGAAACCGCAACTTTTATAAAGACACCTTGCTGGTGGAGGAGGCGTTAACGATTGCCGTCAATCAAGGGCTAGATCTTTCGCAGTTCGATTCTCGCAACGAGGGGATCGTGGATGCGGTCAACTTTATGTATGCGGGCGAGAGTGTCTATGAAGGCGATTTATGGCCGCACAATTTTTCCACAGATCTTCGCTTTGGGAATATCGGAACCCATTTCTATATGCTCACTGGGTTGGGACGTCATCGAGTTGATCTCAATATTGGAACGTTCTGCCATGAGAGTGGCCATCTCCTCTGTCGCTTTCCCGATCTCTATGATTATGGTCAACGAGATGGAGACTTTGAGAAGAGTGCGGGCATTGGCAAGTATTGTCTGATGGGGTCAGGAAATCATTTGAATCAGGGGCGAACGCCTTCCCCGGTGTGTGGATTCTTGCGTGAGTTGGCGGGGTGGGTCGATCAGGAAATCCTGCTCAATCAAACAGCGGCATTTTAGGCACGCCATGGTGACTATGGGACCCTGCTGAAATTCGAGACCGATAAGCCGAATGAGTATTTTATTATCGAAAATCGTTCACAGCTTGGGTTGGATGCGCATTTGCCTGCGAGCGGGCTTGCCGTGTTTCATTGTGACACGCTGGGGTCCAATGAATGGGAAGACGGCACGAGGAATCGACATTATCAATGCGCGCTGATTCAGGCCGATGGTCATTTGGATTTAGAAAGTAATCAGAATGGCGGGGATCATACGGATCTTTTTCAGCAAAAGTCCGGCATTGCCTTAGCTCACGATACGACACCGCATTCCAGGGAATGGGATGGGACCGACTCAGGATTGATCCTGTCCGATGTGTCAGCGCCAGGGCAAGTCATTCAATTCAGAGTCGGACAATCCACGGACAAGAAATCGGCCTTCGGTGAATCGAATCCCTTCCTGTTGATTCCTGATAATCAGGCAGGCGGTGTTGCTGATGCCATTGCCCTCTCTCAATCAGGAGCCGTGAAATCACTAACCATTGAGGTAGACATTACCCACACCTATATTGGAGATTTACAGGTTATTCTGAAATCGCCATCCGGGAAAACGGCTGTCCTGCATAACCGGGCAGGGAAGGGGCAGGACGACCTTCGAAAAACATACACAAGTGATACTCTGCCGGCTTTGGCGACATTATTGGGAGAAGAAATCTCGGGAGCTTGGGAATTGCAGATCAGGGATAAGGCCAGACAGGACACCGGACGGCTCAATCGTTGGTCCATTGAAGCCGCGTTAGAATCGGCGGGGAATATAGCCAATGGTGAAGTCGCGCCGAACTTGGAAATTCCTGATTCCAATGCCCAAGGTATCAGTAGCCGAATTGCGATTGGGGCTGCTGGGAAGGCGAAAAATCTGACGGTCAATGTCGAAATCGCCCATTCATATATTGGTGATTTGCATGTCGAGTTGATTGCGCCTTCAGGGCAGAGTGTGACGCTTCACGATCGAACGGGTGGCAGTAAAACTGATTTGCGCCGAACGTTTGATAAAGATTCCTTGCCGAGTTTAGAAACCCTGGTCGGTGAGCCCATCCAAGGAGAGTGGGTGTTACGGGTGAAAGATTTGGCTTCCCTGGATAAGGGGAAGCTCGAAAAGTGGTCACTTACCGTTCCATTTTAATCCTCTGCAAATTTCTTCTATCATCTGATCCCCCTTTGCCACATGGCAAAGGGGGACTCCACGTTACTTTCCATCCATGTAAATTGGTTCCTCCTTGGTCTTAGCCGGCGCTTCCTGCCTTGAAGAAGTCGGTAAATTCTGCCGACCTCCTGTCTCATCCAATTTGGCATTCCTTTTAGTTTCTGCCTGTTACGAGTCTCGATTCGTGTGTTTGCCGATGGCATTGTTTTTGTAGTGAATCATCGTGAGAACCTGGAAGCATATTTTTGGCAAAGGTGTGAAGGAGTCGAGGGTGGCAGTTGAGTATCGTGAAAAGTCGGTCGAAATTCGATTGAAGGAATTTGTGGTTATTGATGATGAAGTTACTGGCGTGGTGTTGCACATCAAAAGACGGTGTTCCATCAGTGGTGAAATAAAAGACGGTGAAGTCTCCCTGAGTCTAGATCATACCCTCCGCCTCTATTTGGAAGAATAGTTTCCTCTTCCCCAAACTTCACATGCATTCCTTTACCTTCCATTTGTAAAAATTTCCCTATCCGGTTGACCTTAAGGAGTTGTGAATATCGAGCGATTCATTTTTTCTGGAAGGTAATGTTGAAAAAAGCCGCCAGCAGCGTTCTCTGGCTTTGCCGAAGCGGCTCGCACAGACATGGTCGCCATTTTGCCTGACCTTCGGGCTCACAGACTTGCCGCTCTTCTCGGCGTTCACGCTCACGTACTGAGAGTACGCTCCGCGCGTCAAGCCTACTCCGCCGAAGTGAGCTACGAAGGCCGGGAAGGGCTGCGGCCTTGCTGGACGAACCCTTCGGAAAGACTCAGGGCAGGCTTTTTTGAACATTCCCTTACACTGATGCTGCTCGTCTGATCTGGAGCATCTATGAGTCACGGACATGAAATATTCAACAGGCCCTGGAACATTGATTTCAGGAAATCTTTTGTCCCCTCGTCTTACGTAGTGCCCCCTCTATCAGGGAAAATGAAATCTTGGTATAGTCTACTACTTACGCAGGAAACATTAGCAAAAATTTCTCATAGTTGTCGCGGCATGAGGCTGATGACGCCATGAATTAACAGATGGAAAAGAAAGACCGTATGGCTAGGACCCATTGGAAAATCTTTGTCAACGGAGGGAGGGAGATTTTATGGAAAGATGTAGAACTCTAACAACGGCTCTGCTTGTGTTGCTCAGTTTGGGTGTCATGTTACCCGGATGTTCCAGTCGCCTGTATACGTCGCTGGTGAGCAGTGATGATGACTTGAGTGGGAAATTGGCCAGTCTTGAGGCTTCCCCATCCTCGGATGGTCTCTCTGTTCAACAATCGATTGCTAAAGGGGAAGATGGATCGGGAGCAGGTTTGCTGGGTCAGGAAGTGATGGCCGACAATTCAGGTGAACAATCACCATCACCTTCTCCTGGGAATTCTATCCAAGGGGAGACAGGCCATATTGTTTCATCCTCCCCAACCACTTCCTCTTCGGAAGATATCATGCCCCTTGAGGGGCAAGACTTCCTCACGGAAATGGCGGCTGCCTCAGGGACGGGTGGGGCGACCGGCAATGATGTCGGCTCTTCAGCTTCCAGAAATAAGGGCGAAGGTCTGAGACCTTTGGGCAATGAACTCTTGGGTAAGGGGAGTATCGGTGATGTGTTTTTTGATTTCGATGCTGCGACGCTTCGATCGGACGCTGAGTCCACGCTTCAAGTGAATGCGCAAATTCTCAAAGCCAGCTTAGGAGATCGTGGTGTCGTCATTGAAGGGCATTGCGATGAACGAGGCACCGCAGATTATAATTTGGTATTGGGCGAGCGACGCGCGCAATCAACGAAACAATATCTCGTGGACTTGGGTGTATCGTCTTCGACCATTCAGACCATCAGTTATGGAAAAGAAAAACCATTCTGCAATGCCTCACAACCCGACTGCTGGAAACAGAACCGTCGCGGGCATTTTGTGGTGGAATAACGTGTCGTTGCTGGCATGCAATCGGCATAAATGTATTGAATGATTACAGGACTTACCGTGTAAGAATCTTGGTTCAGCGGGTTCATCAAGGGTTTTGTGTATCCCAGCCCTTGATGGACCCGTAGGGAACCATGTGTATTCTTTTGCATCGCTTGCATTTAATTTCAATGCCTTCTTCCAATCGTTTCAATAGCAGTTGGCCACATCGACATCGTGTCTCCTGATTCCTGATGTCCTTCTGGATATTATTCATGGTGTGATGAATGTCGTATCCTGTGTGATTACCCAAAACTGGCTTGAAGCCGTTTGGTGTTTTCTCTTAGACTTGAAAAAATCATCCGCCCAGCACTAGTTTGAATGACACTCGTGACTACGACTTCAACATGTTTTCCGATCCACCGTTTGGCATGGTCTACGACCACCATCGTGCCATCATCCAAATGAGCGACACCCTGCCCGGCTTCTTTTCCTTCCCGTAACAAAAACACCCTTAGGGATTCACCAGGGATGGCCACCGGTCGAATGGCGTTTGATAAGTCATTGGCATTGAGCACTTGAATTCCCTGTAAGGATGCGACCTTGTTGAGGTTCATATCAGTGGTAACAAGTTTGGCATTCAGTTGCTTGGCTAACTCCACCAATTTTGAATCGACTTCCTGGATCTGAGGAAAATCATCATGAACAATATGGACATCGACAGACTCCATTTCTTGGATGGTTTGTAATACGTCCAGGCCGCGTTTGCCACGTATGCGTTTGTGGCTATCCGACGAGTCGGAGATTCGCTGCAGTTCAAACAGTACAAATTGTGGAACAATGACGGGACCTTCGAGAAATCCTGTTTGGCATAAATCAGCAATGCGCCCATCGATAATGGCGCTGGTATCCAAAATCTTTGGTTGTGGAGTTCGTGTCGCCTGATCCGTGTCGGCCTCCGTTCGAAGGGAAAGCGTTTTGCTTAATCGAAGGCCAAGCGTGGTGCCCATGTAGCAGAAGCCTATGAGTATGGCGAAAGTCAGTGGGGGTGTGATATCCGGAGAATGCGGAAAAATTTGTTGGCTGACCATGCTGGTAATGCTACTCAGGCATAGGCCAATGGAAAATCCAGCCAACCCGCCTAATGTTTCGACTGGCCGAAGGGGGAAGACTTTCCGTTCAAGCCAGATAAGGCTAGTGCTGAGGCTGAGCATCAGGCCGGCTCCAAGAAGACCGTATACAGTCGAATCTGTTCCATATTTCATGCCGAGTGCAATTCCGAATATCATGCTTGCGAGGACGAAGAGGCTTTGAATGATCATTAGTGGTGTCCTTTCTTATCTTTCTGGTAAGGCTTGGGCAGAGTTGTATGCAATGGAATTCGTTAACTCGAAAATGTCAATGAGGTGAATGTCGATAAAAGACCCTTGTCGAGAACAAGTTGGGGGCTTGCCACCAAGAAACACAGTAAAATCTGTAAGGGTTTCAATTGAAGGGGAGTGGCTTGGCTCTTGAGGCCAGAGGCAATCGGGAATGGGTTGGAGCCCAATGCGTTCTATCCAAGGCACAAAGACTTCCACGAATGCCTCGACCACCTTTGGGTCGAAGCGTGTTCCGGACAATGTGCGGAATATCCGAACCATGGTGTCGATTTGGTTGGGAATGGGTTCATTTTTTTGAATGAATAATTGATCAACAGTGTCGGTTAAGGACAAAATTCTCGCTCCCAGTGGGATGAGGGTGCCTCGCATTCCAAATGGGGTTCCACTTCCATCCCATCGTTCGTGGTGTAGGGTAATGAGCTTGGCAATGTTTTGTAGCTCAGGCCATGAGTGTAGGATTTCGGCTCCAGCTTGAGGGCTACATTCAGTCATGAGGTATTCCCCAATCATCGAGAGTCCGTTCTGGTGAATCACTTCATTGGGGAGTGTGAGCTTTCCAAGGTCATGCAGAAGAGCCGCATGGCATAAGTCAGATAGGTCGTCGTCGGGCATATTCATGGCTCGACCAAGAAGTAGGGAGTACAGGGATGTGCGCTTTCCATGTTCAACCAGTAGAGAATCATGTCGCCTCATAGCTTCAAGGAAATGCCGAATTATGTGGCGTGTAGCGCTGCGGTTTGGCTGCAAAAGAAACAATTGGGGTCCAGTATGTTGGAAAAGTTTTGCCATGACGGAATCTGTCAATGACTTTGGGACACCCCGCGACCGAATTTAGAGTATTTCCCATCGCTCTTGATAATGTTGGCCTCACCATATGCCCTATAATCGATTATCTCCGTATAACCCATAGCGAGGTATCCCCAAAAATCGGTCTCTTTATTTCCCATACACCTTAAGACATCTCTTGACACGTCAGGATGCTAACCTTTTTCAGTTGTGTGTCCCGTTAGAGGGGGTCACACCAGAGACCCCAGTTTCGGTTTATTGATCCAGACCGCCTCCGGTAATGACAGTGGCACAGGGAGTTTGTTCACAAACCTCTCAGGATGGCCTTCATAGGCTGTACGCAGTATCTCACCTCTGGCTTTTTGCATCTCCTCCGCAAGGCCGTAGTGAACGGCCTCGGGAGTGAGCAGGCCGATGCCGGAGTGCCGGTGCTCGGTATTGTACCAGGGGAAAAAGTCCTGACAGAAGCTCCGGGAGTCCTCGATGCACCCGAACCGTTCCGGGAAGTCCGGCCGATACTTGAGGGTTTTGAATTGGGACTCGGAGTAGGGGTTGTCATCGCTCGTATGGGGCCTGCTGTGGGTCTTGGTGACCCCCAGATCGGCCAGGAGAAATGCCACCTGCTTGGACTTCATGGATGAGCCCCGATCCGCGTGAATCGTGAGCCGACCCCTCTCGATATTCTGCTTGGCGCAGGTTTCTTTGATGAACTTCTCGGCCAGGGCCGCCGATTCCGCAGGGGCAACCATCCAGCCGACCACGTAGCGGCTGAAGATGTCCAGGATCACGTAGAGGTAGAAGTAGGACCATTTGGCCGGCCCTAAGAGTTTGGTGATGTCCCAGGACCAGACCTGGTTCGGCGCAGTAGCCAGCAGCTCGGGTTTCTGATACACCGGGTGGCTCAGCTGGTTTCTGCGTTCCTTGACCTCTTTGTTTGTGTCGAGGATTCGATACATGGTACTGATGGAGCAATAGTATCGGCCTTCATCCAGTAAAGTGGCATACACCTGATGAGGTGCCTTGTCCGCGAAACGGTCCGCGTGCAGAATGTCGAGCACGCCCTGCCGCTCATCGGAAGACAAGGCACGCGGTGGGCTCGGCCGCCTCGTGGACTCCACAGGAGGCGAATTTCCCCGGGCCTGTGCCCGATAAAACCCGGAACGGGGAATATTGAGCGACTCGCAGGCAGACTTCATCCCGACCTCTGAGGAAAGGCTGAGCGCGGCCTTCATTAGTCGTTCCCTCCTTCCTCGGGAGTCGCAAGGGGGATCCCCAGGATCTGTGATACTTTTTTTTGAACATCAATGATGATTTCGGCCTGTCTGAGGCGACTGGCAAGCCGGTCATTTTCCTTGCGGAGCTTATCATTCTCTGCCAGGAGCGGATCACGGCCGGATCCCTTGCGGCCCCGCTTCTTGGGTGTCAGGGCGGATAGTACGCCCCGGTCCCGCTGGAGCCGCCACGTGGTGAGGTTGGATGAGTACAGCCCCTCCCGACGGAGGAGCGCACCCAAACTCCCCGACACAGTACAGGCATCGGCCTCTTTCAGGATACGGAGCTTGTACTCAGCCATGAAACGGCGCCGAGTGGCCGTCGCGGGGACCTCGGGGTCCGGTGGGGCTGCCCTATCAACCAGACGGGGGCCAGCTTCCGTTGAAGTCCCCATCCGGGCACTCTCAGTCACCCTCCGGTCTCTTGCGCTTTCCTGAGATGCCTTGATCTTTTCAGCTATCATAATGTCTTCTCCTCCCCGCCCTCTACACTAATTTAACATAGGGGAGGTGTCTCATCATTATTGACACAGAGGGTGATTCGGACGTTGCCTTTGGTTGTGGCCAGGTCTATAAGCGAGAGGTCTCTCTTGGCCAAATTGGCAGATCGTATGGAGTCACCCTGGGAAATCCTTTGGCCAGACAGGGGCAGTGCCGTCCCTCGAAATTGAATGCTTGAACCTTCTCCTGAAATCGCCGTACCTGTAGCTACGGGGATTGCCGTATAGGAAAAACCTGAGTCTAAATCTTGGTGAAGTGTGCCACATCCACTCAGTCCTATTCCCATCAGGAGGCTAGAAATAATGACGGTCAGTTGTACTATTGGATTCATGGGGATGGTCTCCGGGCAGAAGTTTTTATGGCAATCGGTGAAGCACTTGTCGTGGGCAAGGTATACGGGGAAGGGGCAGTGGTGTCAATGGTTTCTCCCTCATCATGTTAAGGGGGGGTGGGCTATTCTTGCCCGTGGGTCAGAAGGGAAATTCCAAGCAAGGTCAAACTCAGAAGACATTAATGGTCGATAAATGTAGTTTCGAATCACGGAATGAATTTTCAATGTTTGCTGGTTTCTGGTGAGGTGTTTTGCCTGTGAGTTTTCGGATAAAAGAAAACGAGCCCCCTACTGATTCAGTAGGGGGCTCGCTCCGTTCAACCGATTAGATAGTTCAGAATTTGACTCCCCGTTAGGAGCGTTTATTGCGTTGCCAGGCCACAATTCCGGCTAAGCCTGTACCGAGCAAGATCAAGGTGCTTGGTTCAGGAACGGGATTTGTGCTTGGGGGGTCCATCGGATCATCATTTGTATCAGGAGGCAATACGACCACTGGAACTGGTTCATAGGAAATGCTTCCATAAATGGTGGTCAAATCATTTTCCACAAACTCATTGGTTTTGACTTCGATTGTCAAAAGTCCATCTGCGATGAGTGACGCAAAATCTAAATTCAATATGGTGGTGGTTCCAGTCACTTCCGTCACGGATCCACTTTCCGGATCAGGATTGTCCCCATTCCCAAAATTAAAGACATCGTCGCCTGAGTTCCCATTGAGGATTTTTCCCAAATATAATCCTTCCAAATAGACTTCGGCGAACTCATGGTTCCCGTTAAAGTCACCGTTTAACGTTAAGCTTAATACGGCATCTCCAAGAATAGAATTTGGCACTACTGGCGTGAAGCTAAAGTCTGGTCCTGCCCCGCCCTGAGTTTCTGGGCCAAAATTAATACTCACGGCTTGAGCCTGTCCTGCGAGACTCAAACTCAGTCCTAATCCGATGATTAATGTTGCGACACGATTCATGAAATTCCTCCTTGCTGTTAGTAATGCTTATGTGAACTGTGAACTTCTGTTTGCTATTAGTATGTTTAGCAATTGTAATGCCAACTATGGTTATATGTTGTGATTATCCAATGTTTATAGGGGGTTAAGTGTGGTTTGATGTTGATCAAACAGGTAATGACGGAAATCGAAAACGTAAAAATTCCTGACGGAATACAATCCACCTTTACACTTAACGACAAAGTTTCATTATGAAATCAAGGCGTTAGCAATAAATGGACAAATGGAAAAATTCCCGACAGTTTTTTTGTTCCTAGTCGTTTGATGAAATAGTTCCTAGAAAAATCAATATGTTAGTGGTTATGTGAAGGGTGGAAATATTCCTGACAGCTCTTTGTTATCTTTAGGTTTTACGTTAAATAGCGTACGTATATAGTTTGAGCCTTTGTGTTTTTTGGCCTTCGTACCACTGGGCCAAGATTTGTCCTTGTTTGAAATGACAAATAGAAAGACTGGCTTTATGATCGAGACTGTTGGGAATCCCCTGCCATATTTTGGAGAAATTTAAGGAAGACAAATGATCAAAGCTGAAATCATTGCGGTGGGGTCGGAGTTGCTCTTAGGAGGACGGACTGACACAAACTCCATCTTTCTGGCAGACATGCTAGCGGAGCAAGGGGTTGAAGTTCGGTTTAAGACCGGGGTGGGGGATGATATCGATGATATGTGTGCTGTCTTCACTCAGGCTTTGAAGCGGGCTAAGGTTGTGTTGGTCACTGGTGGGCTTGGGCCGACGGTGGATGATCTGACTCGGGAAGCGGTGGCCAAGGTTACTGGACAGGCTTTGGGCCTTCGGCCGCAAGCGCTTCGAACAATTCAGGCTCGGTTCAAGTTAGCTGGAAGGACGGTTTCGGCGAACCAACGAAGGCAAGCTTTTCTTCCGTCGGGGGCTGACCTTCTTCGGAATTCCTCGGGTACGGCTCCTGGGTTTTCCATGAAATGGAAGCGATGCCGACTGTTTTGTTTGCCAGGAGTAAGCCATGAGGCTCGGAAGATGTTTTCGGAATCGGTGGTTCCAATTTTGGTAAAAGAGGGGCTGGTAGGGTGTGGTATCGAAAGTCGATCTTTGCAGACCTTTGGACTCATCGAAGGTGTCATTGATGAACGGATCCAGGGGATTGTGCCGGAGTCTAGCGGTCTTCGTTTGGGGATACTCGCTTCTCCTCTTGGTGTTTCTATTTCGCTCACGAGTGACCATAGTGATAGTTTGAGTCACGCTTGTGTTGGTGAAGGAAAAATAAGTAAATCTCATCTCTTACTTGAGCAATACGTAAAGTTATTATCTAAGGTTCTAGGTTCATGCGTGTATGGATTTGATGGGAAGTCCATGGAGAAAATCATAGGGGAAAGTCTGACTGCACGAGGCCTTACACTTGCCTTGGCGGAAAGCTGCACGGGAGGGTTGATTGGCCATCGTTTGACTCAGATTGCCGGAAGCTCTGCCTATGTGGATCGTGGCGTTGTCTGTTACAGCAATCAGGCCAAAATGGATGTGCTTGGGGTCACGAAGAGCCTTCTTGTCAGGCATGGTGCCGTCAGTGCTCCGGTGGCCAAGGCCATGGCCCAGGGCATTCGGAAGCGTAGCAAGGTGGATCTCGGGTTGAGTGTTACGGGCATTGCTGGCCCTGGTGGTGGGACAACCGAAAAGCCGGTGGGCCTGGTTTATGTTGGTCTGGCCACTCCAAAGAAAACCTTCACCAAAGAATTTCGCTTTCATGGAGATCGATATATGGTTAAACTGCGTTCTTCGCAAGGGGCCTTGGATATTCTCCGAAGATGGTTATTTAGTCTCCCTATTTCTGATGAGTGAGGAATTGTCGTGGGGTTACGCACATTTCTAGCCATAGATCTTCCTTCAACAATGCATGTGACTATTGCACAAAAGGAAGAAAGCCTTAGGCGTGATTTGACAGGACTCAATTGGGTAAATTCTAAAAACCTCCATATTACCTTGAAGTTTCTTGGCGATACGCCTGAGTCCAAAATTGATGATCTGAAACAGGTGGTCCAGCAAGCGGTCAAGGGTGTCTCGCCATTCGTCATCACATTGAGAGGGTTTGGTGCATTTCCCGATAAACGTTCGCCTCGCACGATTTGGACAGGGATCGATAGCGACCAAAATGTCTTGGATGATCTCGCGTTGCAGGTCGAAGCCTCTGTCATTTCCCTTGGCTTTCCCGAAGAAGATAAACCCTTTCGTCCCCATCTCACCCTCGCTCGAATCAAAAAAGACCACGGTGAAGTAAGCCAGGCCATTGAGAAGTCCGGGGTGCTGACCGACCCATTTATTTTTGGTCGATTATTGGTCGAACAGGTCACGCTCTTTAAAAGCGATCTCCGACCAACGGGGTCGGTCTATACCAAGTTATGGGCCGTGCCCTTAGCTAATTCCTAAAAAACTCCATCCTTTTACATTTTTAACTAAATTGACCGTTGGCCTGTACTCAGGAATTGAGTATGATAGACATCCCACGAGGTTTATCTTCATTTTGAGGAGGCGTTATGAGTGAGCGAAGTAGTGAAAACGAAGGCAAAAAAAAGGCGTTAGAACTTGCAGTTACCCAGATAGAAAAGCAGTTTGGAAAGGGCTCAATCATGAAATTGGGCACCGGAGAGGCTATAGAGGCTATCCCTGCGATATCCACAGGTTCGCTGGGTCTGGATTTAGCTCTGGGCGTTGGTGGTTTGCCACGCGGTCGGGTCATTGAGATTTTTGGTCCAGAGTCTTCGGGAAAAACCACTCTTTGTCTCCATGCCATTGCCGAAGCACAAAAGGCTGGCGGTACCGCCGCATTTATTGATGCCGAACATGCCCTAGATATTACCTATGCCAAAAAACTTGGCCTTCAAACCGACGATCTCTTAGTGTCCCAACCTGATACGGGTGAGCAGGCCTTGGAAATCGTCGAGACCTTAGTCCGAAGCGGGGCGATTGACCTTATCGTGGTTGACTCCGTGGCTGCCCTGGTGCCTCGTGCGGAAATCGAAGGGGAAATGGGCGATTCTCATATGGGGTTGCAGGCCAGACTTATGTCTCAAGCCCTTAGGAAACTCACTGGTGCAATCTCAAAGTCCATGACCACGGTCATCTTCATCAACCAGATCCGCATGAAAATTGGTGTCATGTTTGGCAGCCCTGAAACCACGACCGGTGGAAACGCGCTGAAATTTTACTCCTCCGTGCGTTTAGATATTCGCCGCATCGAATCCATTAAAGACGGCCAAGAAGTAATAGGGAGCCGCGTCCGTGTAAAAGTCGTGAAAAATAAGACGGCCCCTCCATTTAAACAGGCGGAATTTGACATCATGTTTGCCCAAGGTGTGTCAAAAGTTGGCGAGTTATGTGATCTCGGCGTTGACAGGAAAATCGTCGATAAAGCTGGAGCGTGGTACTCCTATAAAGAAGAACGCCTTGGCCAAGGTCGCGAAGCGGTGAAGACGTTTCTGAAGTCCAATCCTGATATTGCCGATGAGATTGAACGACGAATTCGCGAGCAGGCTGGATTATTGAATGTCCCAGCAGAGGCCGCTCCTGAGTCTGAGCCAACCCCAGCGGGAAAAAAATCAGCCAACGCAAAGTAGCAAAGGTAGCAATCACGATATGAGCACCGAAATTATCGACCGTCTGGAGAGCGACATCAAAGTCGCCATGAAGGCTCGCGATGCTGGTCGTCTTGAAGCCATACGTTATCTGCTTTCGGAGATCAGAAAGGTTGGCATCAACGAACGTCGTGATCCAAACGATGAAGATGCTCTTGTGGTTGTGGGAAAGCTTATCAAACAGGGGCAAGAGTCGGTCGAGATGTTTCAAAAAGGGGGACGTGAGGACCTTGTGGCCAAAGAGGAATTAGGGATGGTGCTATATCGAACCTACCTCCCGCGGCAGTTAAGTCCGGAAGAACTCGATGACCTGGTGAAGGACGCGATTACCGAAACTTCCCCTGCTGGCATGAAGGATTTAGGGAAGGTCATGAAGGCCTTGTTGCCTCGGGTCAAGGGTCGCGCCGATGGCAAGGTCGTCAACGCGGTGGTGCGAGAAAAATTGCAGGAGGCGTAAACCTCGAAATCGGTATCCAATGGTGTGGGCGTGGAATGCCCAATGGCTACTGACAGGTGGCAGGTCTTTACGACAAATAAGACTAACGCAATTCCATACAAACTATTAACCAAGGATGGGTTCCCTTATGGCGATGAGTGCCAATGAACTTCGTCAATCATTTCTCGATTATTTTTCGAAATACGAGCATATGGTGGTGCCCAGTGCGCCGCTGATTCCTCAAGCCGATCCCACCATTCTTTTTGCCAACGCCGGCATGAACCAATTCAAGCGTGTCTTTCTCGGGGAGGAAACTCGTTCGTATTCGCGTGCGACTTCCGTGCAGAAATGTATGCGGGCAGGGGGCAAGCATAATGATCTTGAAAATGTGGGCTATACGCGGCGGCATCATACTTTCTTTGAAATGCTTGGCAATTTTTCGTTTGGCGATTACTTTAAGGAAGAGGCCATTCAATATGGTTGGGAATATTTGACCAAAACTATTGGGTTACCTGCCGAGGAACTGTGGGTGACCGTATTTCAAGATGACGATGAAGCCTTTGACCTATGGGAGAAAAAGATTGGTGTGCCAAAGAGCCGCATTGTCCGGCTGGGGCATAAAGACAACTTTTGGCAAATGGGCGACACCGGTCCCTGCGGTCCATGTTCTGAAATTCATATTGATCAAGGTGCAGCGCTTGGATGTGGCCAGCCGGACTGTGCGGTGGGGTGCGATTGCGATCGATATTTAGAAATTTGGAATTTGGTGTTCATGCAGTTCGACCGGGATGAAGAGGGCACGCTCAATCCATTACCCAAACCCAGTATCGACACAGGCATGGGCTTGGAACGATTAGCCGCCGTAGTGCAAAAGGCAGACAGTAATTACGATAGCGATTTATTTTTGCCCCTGCTACTGGCGATTGCCGATCGGACCAAACACACGTATGGCAAAGATGCGGTATCGGATCGTTCGCTACGTGTCATTGCCGATCACTTGCGGGCCATGTCGTTTATGATTTCGGATGGCATTCTTCCCTCAAACGAAGGTCGCGGGTATGTGCTGCGCCGCATTCTTCGACGAGCCTCTCGCCATGGACGATTATTAGGAACCAAAGAGCCGTTTCTCCATGAATTGACAGGTGCGGTGGTGAGTCACATGGAAGGCTCGTACCCTGAGTTGCGAGAAGCAGCCAAGGTAATTGTCGAAGCCGTTGAAGGCGAAGAAGAGCGGTTTATTGGGACGTTGGATCAAGGCTTGCCCATTTTAAATGCCATGGTGAGCGAAGCCAAGAAAGATATTCGCGGCTCTCTTGAAGGCGAAAGTGTTTTTAAGTTGTATGACACCTATGGGTTTCCGTTAGATCTGATTGAAGAAGCGGCTAGGGAGCAAGGCCTGGTCACGGATCTTGAAGGATTCCAACGCGCCTTGGATGCCCAACGAGATCGTGCTCGTAAAGCAGGTTCCTTTGGCGTGGAAGGTGAAAAGGCTATTGTCACCGAGTTGATCCAACAAGTGGGACCGACAGAATTTTTAGGCTATCACGCTTTGGAATCGGATAGCATCGTCCATGCCATTGTCAAACAAGACCAGCTTGTCGAAGAAGGCCTTGAAGGTGAGGATATTGAAGTCGTGTTGAATGCCTCACCCTTTTATCCAGAAGGCGGTGGCCAAGTTGGAGACCAAGGAATATTGGTTGGGCCTGATGGACGCATTCAAGTACGAGAAACCACCAAGGTAGGCGGCACGCTCTTTCTTCATAAGGGCAAGGTCATCACGGGACGTATACGAAAAGGGGAAAAGGTGGCGGCGTCCGTCAATGCCATTACTCGAATGGATGCGGCGCGGAATCATACGGCAACCCATCTCATGCATGCGGCACTTCGAGAAATTCTTGGTCCGCATGTGAAACAATATGGATCGCTCGTTGGTCCGAACCGATTACGATTTGATTTTTCGCACTTCAAGCCTCTAGGGCCTCGGGATATTGAAGAAATCGAATTGTTGGTGAATGAACAAGTCCGAGCCAACACGGCCGTGCACACCAATGAAATGAATATTCAGGATGCGACCCAAGCCGGGGCGCTGGCATTTTTTGGCGATAAATATGGCGAACATGTTCGCGTAGTGGGAATCGGGGAGTTCAGCAAGGAACTGTGTGGTGGAACCCATTGCCATGCGACCGGTGAAATCGGCACGTTTCGAATTATTTCCGAAGGTGGCGTCGCGGCTGGAGTACGCCGTATTGAAGCGCTGACGGGCGTTGGAGCCCTAGAACATAGTAAGAAGGTCGAATCCGAAGTTCGCGAAATGGCCGAGCTATTGAAAACGAGTCCATCCGATGTCCTGGCCAAGACCCGAAAATTGGTGACGCAATTAAAAGACAAAGAACGTGAGCTCGAACAACTCAAACTGAAAATGATGGACCAAGGCGCTGGCAATGATGATGCCGATGTTCGAGACATTAAAGGCGTGAAAGTGCATGTGCAGCGCGCTGAGGGTTTATCCATGCAAGAGCTGCGTCTGTTCTCAGACAAAGTTCGCAATAAAGTTCCTGAAGGCGTCATTGCGTTGGGTTCTGCTGTTGATGATAAAGTCTCTCTTCTAGTCATCGTCTCCAAAGACCTCTCCAAAAAAATCAAAGCTGGAGATCTCATCAAAGAAATGGCCACCGAAGTTGACGGCTCCGGCGGCGGCCGGCCAGACATGGCCCAAGCTGGTGGCAAAAACCCTGCTGGACTAGGGAAAGCACTGGAGAAAGTCTTTTCATTAGTTGCCGCTCGTGTTTAAAGAAATGATTTATTCAAAGAAAGTAGGGTAATTCCTATGAGTCTCATTGAAGGAATTCTAATTCTATTTGCGGTCCTAGTGATGATTTATGGATCCTTGGTGATCTATTTTAAATTCAAGAAAAAGATGTCCTGGGGCGCAGCTTTTATTGAAACCTTTGAATACGTAGTTCACATGGCAATTTAATTTGAATGCGTAAATAATGGTCAGGCTCGATTAAATGTAGAGAGTAAGAGCGAAATTTTATTTTTTAAATTTAGTCGAATTTGAGTGCATTTTTCGTCTGACCTCAATTTGCACACTCAATCTATTCACTAATTCCAATTCTTTTCCCCATTCTTCTTCGGCAGAATTCCCACGTCACGGATAAACTAAAAGGGGGGAGCTTCCTTTTTTGGGGTATGAATTGAACTTAAGCCTAAGTATTGAGTGTTTGTAGGTGAATGTTTCCCCTGTTCCCGGTTTAAAAAATTGACTTATTAAAAATATATATTTTGAGTATTGGGCGCGGCGGAGCCGCAGCCCTGAATCGACTTCTTTGGCGAAGGCTGTTTGAGCGTAGCGAGTTTCTGAGCCATCTTGATTCGATGCGGAGGCGGAGGCACCCCAGAGGGGACGCGCACGGGCGGAAATGGTTTTGGGTCCTTTTGCCGAAACAAAAGGACCTCGTCATGCAGGGGCGAAACCCTGCATATCAAATTTCTTCTAAAAAAATGAACGCGTGCTTTGTCCTAAGATGTGGGGATGAGCGAGATAAGGTCACCCCGTTCTGACTATCTTACTTGAGAGTACCGAGTTCTTCCAGCTTCTTACGCCACTAATTGCATCCCTTCGGCTCTTTGAAGGTCAATTCTTTCGAGGAGGAATTTCTTCAAAGTCGCCGCGTTCTGGGTATCCGCGAGAAATTCAGGTAGCCCATGTCTGAGCGCCATCACACAGACCTGTTCGGACGGCGGAATGCCCGGCCGTATGGTTCGCATCCAGGAGCCAAAGAACCCCCAGACGGCTTGGGGTTGGACGGCAGCTAAGAGCTGCATCAGTCCCTGGGCGATCAGTCCCAACTGGATGTGTCTGTGATAGGCGCTCAATTTTCGCAGCACGTTTTTTCGGTATGCCGATGATGGTCGGTGGAGGTATTGATTCCCGCTGACTCGACGCAACGGAGTCATGGCCGCCATCCAGAACCGATACGTGTCGGTGCCCACGACATGCAAGGCCTGCTTGAAGGACACCTCAATTTTGAAGCGAAGGCCATACAGTTTGATGACGTCGAGAGGGGGAAGGGTCAGATCGGTCGTCATGAGCAGGATGGTGCCCCGGCGAGGGTGCGTCACCGCGACAAAGCGCACCAGGATCCCGGCCGCCCGCCAGAGGAGATCGGCGGTGGCATACCGAAGGAGCACATTGGTCTCCCCGTAGACGGGGCTGGCGGCTTCGATGAGATCTGCATGTTGCGTCAGCCGCGAGGCAATCGTGATCTTGCGTCCATACTTTCTCGGTCTCCCCCGAGACCGAGTCCCTTGCGGCGTTGGCTGGGCTGGGAGGTACGCCACACGATTGCGTTTGACTCGCGTGACTAGATGGTTGCCTTGTTCCAGGAGCCCACGGACCACCCCACCAGAGGCATCATAGGCATCGGCCAAGAAGTAACACGGCTCATGCAACCCCAGCCGCTCTAACAGCTGAATCATTTTATCCAGGAGTGTACGGTGATCCCGATTGGACAAGACCAGGCCCTCGTGGATGCGGCAGGCCAACGGGAGGGCCCCACACGTCGCCCCTACCTGTGTGAGGACGGCGACCGCCTGACCGGAGTGCCCGAAGATATACTCCGGTTTGGTGTTCGAGTCGGAGGTCTGGTGCAGCTTTTTGACAGCCGGCATTTTCCGTCCCGACTTGGCGACCTTGAGCCCATCGCCGATGAGGACTGGCTTTCCTCTGATTCGGTACAGGCTCGGGTGAACGCGGAACACTAGGGCGCACCACAACCGCGTGAGTGCCTCCAAATCCAGCGCCGGACTGTGAAAGAAGTCGAGCAAGCGGTCGTAGCACCCGGGCCGGAGTCCCAGCGCACGGATGAGGCTCGTCACGCCCATGAGGTCCTTGCGGGTCGACATCCCCATCAAGCA
Source organism: Nitrospirota bacterium (assembly GCA_027623995.1). Lineage (GTDB taxonomy): Bacteria > Nitrospirota > Nitrospiria > Nitrospirales > UBA8639 > Nitronereus. Next base: position 172 of record JAQBUF010000058.1, on the reverse strand, counting down.
CGTCGCCATCCAGAAAAAGGTTCGAGTGCGGCCACACGCCGGCCGCAGGGCTTCGACCCATCCCCACCACATCGTCCAAAGTGTCATCAACGCCTCCCTGGGAATCCCTCTCGGTGTCCTTGCCCTAGTGCAAGAATAGTATAGCCTAGACATGCTATACTATATCCCCAAA